>NZ_CP023865.1:1970000-2270000 GCF_003711105.1 Actinoplanes teichomyceticus ATCC 31121 | reverse complement strand
CGACCGTGCACCAGCAGTTGCCCTCGTCGTCCCAGGCCAGATCGGGGTCGATGCCGGGCACCCCGGGCAGCGGGATCGGGTCGGACCACGGCCCGGCCGCGTCGGTGGCGGTGTAGAGCCGGTTCCCGCCGTCGCTGACGTTCGTCACGATCAGATGGAAGCGGCCGGCGTGATGGCGCAGGGTCGGCGCGTAGATCCCGCCGGACGACCGGGTGCCCGGCGGCAGGCGCAGCTGGCTGGGGCGCTCCAGCGCGTTGCCGATCTGCCGCCAGTGCACGAGATCACGGCTGTGGAAGATCGGGATGCCGGGGAAGTACTCGAAGCTGGAGCAGGCGAGGTAGTAGTCGCCGCCCACCCGGCAGACGCTCGGGTCCGGGTGGAATCCCGGCAGCACGGGGTTGGTGCTCTGCACGTCGGTTCCCTCTCCGCCGTTGATCGCGCCGGTCGGCGTGCCGTCGGCGACGTCTCGCGGGACGCGGCCGGCAGCGGTGCGGCGGTGGGCGGGCCGCGGTGCTCCACCTCTGCCGGCCACCCGTGGAGCCACCCCAGGCATAGATCGACAGTCACCGAAGACTAGCCATGCCGGTGCACGCCAGTCAACGGCTAAGTTCACATCCTGAACGATCTTCGAGCTGCGTACGGCCGGTCACCGAGTCAGGCGGCCGACGATCTCCGCCGGGGTGGGCAGCTGCCGGATCTCGGTGCGCACGTCACGGGCGGCGGCCCGCAGGGCACCGTCGGACAGCAGCTGATCGAGCAGCGCGGCGGTCAGGTCCGCCGGTTCGGCCGACAGCCCGGCGCCCCGGGCACAGATCGCGTCCGCCGTGATGAAGCGATCGGCGAAGTCCGGCAGCACCAGTTGCGGAACGCCGGCGTCGAGCGCGGCCATCGCGGTGTTCGCCCCGCCGTGGTGCACAATGGCGTCACAGGTGGTCAGCACGATGTCGAGCGGCAGCCACGCGGCGGCGCGCACATTGGGCGGCAGGGGGCCGAAGCTGTCGACCGGGGCGCCGCCGAGCGCCAGCACGAACTCCGCGTCCACGTCGCGCGCGGCGCCGACCATGCGCAGCATCAGATCCGGACCGAGCAGGGTGGGCGTCACCGTGCCGACGGTGACCGCGACCCGGCGACACCGGGGGCGCTCGGCCAGCCAGTCGGGGCGTACCCCTCCGCCGCTGTAGGCCACGAACCGCATGGGCCACCCGCCCGGTTCGACCAACATGCTGGGCGGCGGGAGGATCAGCGAGAGCCCGCCGCCCGGGCGGCGCGGGCCCTCGTGGAGATCGGCCAGCCGCCGGGCGAACGACCGCTGCATCGCCAGACCGTCGCCGAACGTGACACTCACGCGTACCGCCGGCACATCGATCGCGGCGGCGACCAGCGGCCCCATCGCCGCCATCTCCTCGTGGACCACCAGGTCGGGACGCCACGTGCGGGCCAGGCGGGTGGCGTTCGCCAGCAGCCGGCGGTTCACGCCCTCGAACAGGGCCACCACGAACTCCATGTCCCGCCGGCGGGCCGCCGCACGCCCCTGCCGCAGGTGGGTCGGATCGGCGGCGATGACCCCGCCGACGTAGTCCTCCATCCGGAATCCGGGGGCGATGTCGGCGATCGGCAGTCCGGCGTGCCCGGCGACGAAGCCCTCCCCGAAGGTGCCGACCAGGACATCGTGCCCGGCGGCGCGAAACGCCCAGGTCAGCGGGACGAGGGGGGACACCGTGCCGAACCCCGCGGTGGAGAGGAAAAGAACGCGCATGTCGCCACCACTCTGGATGCCCGATCCAGGTGCTGTCCGGAAGCTACCCGCTCCCGCGCCACAGCGCGGCCTGTCCCCACCGCCCCGGGGCTGGACAGCTCTGTTGTATTCCGATTATCGCGCACGAAAAGCCGGTTGGCCGCAGATCAACGACCTGGCCACCGCGCGTCGACCCTCACCCACCGGCCGATCCGGTGCGGTTCGGCGACGTCCTCGTCGGAGAGCGTGAGGCCGGCGCCGGGGACGTTCTCGCGCGGGTGTGCCGTCGACGGGGTGCCCGTTGATCAGCAGGGTGTTCGGCGACCCCGCTCCGGGCTTGCCTTTCCCGGCTTTCCGTTCCCTGCTTTCGGCTCCCCGTTCCCTGCTTTCGGCTCCCGGCTCCCGGCTCCCCGCTCCCGGCTCCCGGCTCCCCGCTCCCGGCTCCCCGCTCCCCGCTCGCGGCTCCCCGCTCCCGGCTCCCGGCTCCCCGCTCTCTGCTTCCCTCTCCCCGCTTCCCTCTCCCGGCGGCTGGGAGAACGCATCCGCCGGCCGCCGTGGGCGACCGGGCGGCACCCAACTGTCGGCTCGGTCACACCCGGCGAACATGTTGCTTTGAATTCGAAGCGTGCTATGTTCGGTGAGTGCTTCGAGTTCGAAGCAACAACGAGAGATGAGGGTTCCGATAAAGGCAGTGCGTTTCCACGAGTACGGCGACCCGGACGTCCTGCGTTACGAGGAGGTCGAGCGGCCCGTCGCCGGCGCCGGGCAGGTGCTGGTCCGGGTCACCGCGACGTCGTTCAACCCGGTCGACGGCAACATCCGCGGCGGGTTCATGCAGGGCCCGATTCCGGTGACGCTGCCGCACACGCCCGGCATCGACGTCGCCGGCCGGGTCGAAGCGCTCGGCGCGGGTGTGGCCGGCATCGAGGCCGGCGCCGAGGTCGTCGGCTTCCTGCCGATGACGGGGACCGGCGCGGCCGCGGAGTACGTCGTGGCGCCGGCCGAGATCCTGGTCCCGGCGCCCACGAGCATCCCGCTGGCCGATGCCGCCGCGCTCCCGCTGGTCGGTCTCACCGCGTGGCAGGCGCTCTTCGAGCACGCCGGGCTGACCGCCGGGCAGCGGGTGCTGATCAACGGCGCGGGCGGGGCGGTCGGCGGCTACGCGGTGCAGCTGGCCAAGAACGCCGGCGCCCACGTGATCGCCACGGCCGGCCCGCGCAGCGGCGAGTCGGTCCGGGCGGCCGGCGCCGACCGGGTCATCGACCACACCGCCACCGAGGTCACCGCGGCGGTGACCGAACCGGTCGACGTCGTACTCAACCTCGCACCGGTCGAGCCGGCGCGACTGGCCGCGCTGGTCGGCCTGGTCCGTTCCGGAGGGGTGCTGGTCAACACCACGGTGTGGATGCCCGCCCCCGCCGATGAGGAGCGCGGCGTGCGCGGCATCAACCTGTTCGTCCGCAGCGACGCCGATCAGCTGGCGCGGCTGGTGGGACTGGTCGACGCCGGCAAGCTGCGCGTCGACGTGGCCGAGCGGGCGCCGCTGGCGGAGCTGCCGGCGGTCCACGCCCGGGCCGCCGCCGGAACGTCGGCCGGCAAGGTCGTCATCGTCGCGCCGGCCGCGTGACCGGGCCGCGCGACGCACGGCCCGGCCGGACCAGGCTGCCCGGTCCCTGTGAGCGGCCCGCGCCACGCAAGGCCCGGCCGGAGCAGGCTGCCCGGTTCCCGTGAGCGGCCCGCGCCACGCAAGGCCCGGCCGGAGCAGGCTGCCCGGTTCCCGTGAGCGGCCCGCGCCACGCACGGCCCGGCCCGGCCCGGCGGGGCAGGCTGCCCGGTTGCGGGCCGGGCAGCCTGCCGCCACCGGTCGGCGGTCAGTGCCGGTTGCCGAGGGCGAGCGGGAACGTCCCCGCGCCGACGCCGGTGAAGGTCCGGGTGTACTGGCTCAGGTAGGTGTCCAGGAACGGGGACCGGTCGCCCTGCGTCGGCACGTCGAACCGGGGGTTCTGCAGCGCCAGACCCAGCCGCGCCCGGGTGACGCCGATCGTGTTGCCGCTCGGGGTGTCGCGCCAGCTGCCGCTGCCGATCGTCCCGATCTGCACGGCGAGCTGGTGACCCACCTCGAAGGTCCAGTCGGTGGACTTCAGGTCGAACGCGACCCGGCCCGCCCGTTCGATCAGCGCCACGTTCTCGTCGAACATCACCGCGGTCCCGTCCGGAGCGACGTCCCACAGCCGCACCATGACGTTGCCCGGCGCGTCGGCGTGCAGCGCGATCCGCGGCGTGGCGGTGATCCGCAGCCGGGACGTCACCGGGGTGGACCAGCTGAGGTAGCTGTGCGGGTCGTCGGCCGCCATCGGGGCGAGACCGCGGACGGCGCGCGGGGCGGGATCCGCCGCGTGCTCCATGTCCCACTGCCGGCCGCCGGTCCCGGCCGGCGCGGCCAGCGTCGAGGCGGCGCCGTCGTCGACGTAGCGTCCGTCCGGCAGCTTCGCCGTGGTGTACGACGACGGCGCCGGCCAGGTCCGCTGCGCCCGCCACGCGCCGGTGTTGTCCTCGATGGCGAAGGCGGGGTCGTGGACCTGCGGCCGGATGCCCTTGAGATAGCGGTCGTAGAAGCGCATGACCTCGTCGAAGAAGCCGGCGCGGCCCTGCAGCAGCTGCCCCTGCTCGTTCGTCTCGTTGCCGCGGACGTGCTCCCACTGCCCCAGCCAGCCCCGCTCGACGCCGCGGTGGTTGGCGAGGTACTCCTGCATGTCCTCCGGCTTGGTGTTGTTCTCGATGAAGCCCTGGGTGACGAACAGCGGGGTGCTCGTGCCCTTCGCGTTCGCCGCGAGGTCACGGGCGCGCCAGTAGCGCGATGCGAGGTCGGGATTGTTGTTGTTCGTCAGGTTGTCGGCCAGGCACTCCGGGTGGCTCTGCTCGTACGCCGCGTTGGCCCGGTAGCGCTCGGTGTCGTCGGGCAGCGGCGCGACCGTGGCGATGCTGTTGTAGGCGTTCGGGGTGCCGGTCACGTTGGGCCGGGGAACCGCGTTGCTGAACAGGTAGTTGTACATGTTCCACACCGGCTCCTGGGCCACCACGGCCTTCAGCGCGGGCAGGCGCAGGTTGTTGCCGACGAGGCCGGTCACCGCGTCGTACGACTTGCCGTACATGCCGACCCTGCCGGTCGACCACGGCTGGCTCGCCGCCCACCCGATCGCGGCCTTCACGTCCGCCTGCTCGCCCGGTCCCACCCAGTCCAGGCAGCCGGTGCTGCCACCGAAACCGCGCAGGTCGACCATGACGTAGGTGTAGCCGCGGGCGAAGAGGTTCGTGCCGCTGGTGAAGTCGGCGAACCGGCTGGACGGACCGGTCCGGGTCCACCCCTCCGGCCCGGTCTGGCCCGCGTGGCCGAAGTACGGGCCGACGGCCAGGATCACCGGCGTCTTGGCGCGCGGCGACAGGTGGGCCGGCCGCAGGACGTCGGCGTGGAGTTCGACGCCGCTGTGGTCGGCGGACGGGAAGTACGCCTCGGTCCACACCGCGCCCTCGGGCACGCGCGGGTTCTCCTCGTGCGTGACGCCCGCCGGCGACGGCGGCGCGGCGGTCGCCGCGCCACCGACCGCGAGAGTCGCCATCGTGATCAGCGCTCCGGCGGCGGCCGCTGCCGTGCGTATCCTCATCTGACCTCCCAGTAATAGACCATCGTCTCTGGAGGCCTTGACGCTAGCGTGTTTGCGTCCGATGTGGAGCCCCACCCCGGGCGCGGCGGTCCGTTCCGGACCGCCGCGCGGTGGCCGTCGCCTGTCGTGACGGGCGGGTTCAGGCGGGCGGTGGCCGTCGCGGGTCATGACGGCGGGTTGCGGCGGCAGTGGCCGTCGCCTGTCGTGACGGCGGGTTCAGGCGGGCGTGAGCCGCCACAGGTTGTCGGCGGTGCCGTCGTCGGCGGTCTGCACCACCTGAGCGCCCTGGGCGGTGCCGTTGCCGAGGATCCCGAGCAGCTTCCCGCTGTTCCCGTTGCGGATCTTGTAGGTGCCGTTGCCCTGGTCGAGCAGCGTCCAGCGATGGTCCGCCGTGCCGTTGTCGTCCCACTGCAGCACGCGCGCGTTGTCGGCGGTCGACATGCCGTCGACACCCAGCACCTTGCCGCTGTTGAGGTTGCGCAGGCGGACCGCGTCACCGTCGGCGACCCTGATCCACAGGTGGTCCGGCGTGCCGGTGTCCGGCCAGATCAGGGCGGAGCCGCCGTTGGCAACCGACATGTCCTTGATGCCGAGGACCAGGCCGGAGGCGGCATGGACCAGCTTGTACGTCGGCGACACGGTCCAGTAGACGGTGTAGTTGAAGCCGTGCGCGTCGTGGAACGGCACCAGTCCGACGGTCGCGCCGTTCGCGACCGCGCTGGTCCGGGTGATCGACGAGACGGTCAGCGCGGGCGGCGCGCCGACCGCGGCGTCACCGTAGTTGCCGGCCAGCACCATCGGCCCGTACGTGATCGCCCGCACGTCGGGGTTGTCGTTGGCCGCCCGCAGGACCACCCGCATCGGCAGCCGCACCGTGATCGTGTCCCCGGCCGCCCAGGTCCGGGTCAGCGTCGCGTAGGTCCCCGGGGTGGTGGCGACGGACTGCACCGCGCCGTTGACGCTGATCGTGGCCCCGGAGGTCCAGGACGGGATCCGTATCCGGATGCTCCACGAGCCGCTCATCGTGCCGGTCAGCGTCAGCGTGCTCGTGTCCCCGGCCGGGAACGTGGTGCTCTGGGTGACCGTGATCCCGCGCTGGGTCCAGTTCAGCACCGACGGCGCGAACAGGTTCACCGTCAGCGTGGTCCCGGCCCGGAAGTAGATCGCCTCCGCGAGCCGGGTGTTGACCTCGACGCCGGTGCCCTGGCAGCACCAGAACGTGCCGTAGTCGGTGCTCCACGTCCCGCCGCCCCAGGCCGGCCCGACACCGCGCCGCCCGCCCGGTCTGAGCGGGGTGAAATATGTGACGTGCCCGTGGCCGTCGGCCGGGTTCTGCGCGCCGACGACGTGGTTGAGCAGCGCCTTCTCGTAGAAGTCGAAGTAGTCGGCGCGGGTCGGGTCGAGGACCCACAGCTCGCGGGTGAGCCGCAGCATGTTGACCGAGTTGCAGTGCTCGCAGGTGTCGTTGGTCAGGTACGAGGCGATGGCGTTCGGGGCGCGGAAGTGCTCGGCCTGGCTGTTGCCGCCGATGGCGTACGTGTGCGCGCCGACCGTGATCTTCCAGGCGTTCGCGGCGATGTCGCGGTACCGGGTGGTGCCGGTGGCCTGGTATTCGCGGGCCGCTCCGATCCACTTGGGCACCTGGGTGTTGGCGTGCAACCCGGCGAGCGCGTCGACCCCGGCGGCGAGGGGGCCGAACACGGCGGCGTGGTCGAAGCGCTGCGCGGCGGTCAGCCAGCGCGTCTCGCCGGTCTGCTGGTACAGGTCGGTGAGCACGGCGTTCATCCCGCCGAACTCGGTGCCGAGCATGGCCTGCATCTGCGCGGTGGTCAGCCTGGCGGTGCGGGTGTCCACCCAGCCGGCCAGGTTGCGCAGCACGGTCCGGGCCTGGGTGTTGCCGGTCAGCCGCCACACGTCGAGCAGGCCGGCGAGAGTCTTGTGGATGCAGTAGTACGGCACGTTGCCGTTGGACAGCGTCCGCGCCTCGAGGGCGTCGAAGTCGGACTCCGGGAACCCGGACAGATATCCGTTCGCCGCCTGGCACTTCGCCAGCTCGG
Organism: Actinoplanes teichomyceticus ATCC 31121; assembly: GCF_003711105.1. Classification (NCBI taxonomy): domain Bacteria; kingdom Bacillati; phylum Actinomycetota; class Actinomycetes; order Micromonosporales; family Micromonosporaceae; genus Actinoplanes; species Actinoplanes teichomyceticus. The sequence continues at coordinate 2,262,546 of NZ_CP023865.1, read as the reverse complement.
CGACCATGTAGGCGGCCTTGTCCCGGCACACCGTGTCGCCGAGGGTGGCCCACGCCTGCGCCCACGCGGTCAGGAAGTGTCCCTGCACATGCGAGCGGAACGGGAACGACGGCGCGTCCCAGCCGCCGTTGGCGGCCGCGCCGCCGGTGGACCGGCCGTGGTTGACGCGGAACACGTAGAGCAGCCGGTCGACATCGACGAACCGCAGGTAGTTCAGGGTCCGGGTCTGATTGTCCAGCAGCCGGCCGGTGGTGAGCCGGACCTGGCTCAGGTCGAACGGGTAGGCGGCGACGCCCAGGTCGTCGCGCACGGGCGGGACGGCTGCGGCGGCGGCCGGGGCGCCGCCGCGCGGCAGGACCGAGCCGGCCGCGCCGCCGACGGCGGCGACGAGCAGACTGCGGCGGGTCACGGGGAGCGGGGACATGGTCAGACCTCCGGGGGACGAGGGGACGACTCCTGTTATCGCTAACAGGACGAAGCGGGCTCCCTGACGGCGCGCCGGACGGGACGGCGAGCAGGATCGGCCATCCGGCGTTGGCTACCGGCCAGAGGCACGGGCCGAGGCGGACCACGGCGATGCGACCCGGGGCGGCCCTCGCACAACCGTGCGCACACAGCGTTGAGTGTTATCGCTCACAAATTCAATCGCAGCCGATTGAAACACTGCGGTAACGCAGCTGTCAACGCATCGACCATGATGAGCGTCCGGCGCGCTCGAAGAGGTCCTGGCGGAAAGCCGACGGCGAGCGCGGCGCGGCCAGCGCGGCGCGGCGCGGCCAGCGCGGCGCGGCGCGGCCAGCGCGGCGCGGCGCGGCGCGGCGAGCGCGGCGGCGATCCGGACCTCCCCGGATCGCCGGTTCCGAGCCGGGAAAGCCCATCAAGCCGCGCGGAGGCGATATCCACGCGGGTGCAGCGAAGCGCTCACCGGAGCACGCCGCGCCGGGAAAGCCCGCCGGCCGGACGCCGCAGACCAGCCACTGGACGCCGGTCAGGACCGACCAGGGACGCAGATCAGGACCACCCTGGGACGCGGATCTGGACCGGCCGCGGACGCGGATCTGGACCGCCCGGGGACGCCGGTCCGAACCGGCCGGGCGCGCCGGCCGGGGACGCGGATCAGACCGGCCAAGGACGCGGATCAGGACCGGTCGGGGACGCGGATCTGGACCGGCCCAGCGCGCCGGTAAGGAGCGGCCAGCGCGCCGGTGGCGATCGCCCCGCGCTCGGCGGCTCAGCAGCCCAGGCGGCGGGTGGACAGCGCGACGTCGTCGATCCAGAGGTCGAAGCCGGCGGGCGTGGTCCCCGGCTGGTACAGCTGCCAGCCGATCTTGACGGTGTCGACGGTGGGCAGCACGAACGGGACGGCGTTGCCGCCGTGGTCACGCTCGGTGGCCCGCAGCACGACGTCCCCGCCGATCCAGGTGGTCACCGTGTTCGTGACCGGATCGAGGCGCCACTCGACGCACTGCCAGACGTCGGCGGCGGCCGGAGCGGACTCGCTCCAGTCGGTCCAGTCGCCGGTGGGACCCCCGTCCGCCCCGATGCCCCACAGCGCCCGGTCCAGGGTCGGGACGTACTGCCCGCCGACCGGGCGCACCACCTCGGCGCTGCCCGGGCCGGTCGCCTCGACCAGGGTGAAGTGCGCCCAGTCGGGGGCCGTCGGGAAGGCGTCGACCCGCAGCCGCATCCGGCCGTAGAAGCCGGTGGCCGGCGCGGCGAGGTCGTCGACGCGCAGGAAGGCCCGCCCGTTGTCGCGGGTACGCACGTGCAGCACCTTGCCGCTGCCGGCGGCCCGGCGCTCGACGGTCAGCGTGCCGTTGCGGGTGTCGATGCCCCAGTCCAGGCTGCTCGCGCCGCCCACCGGCAGCCGGTCGAAGTTCTCGCAGAACAGCGTGCCGCCACCGCGGCAGTCAGCGGCGCCCCGGCCCGGTGTCGCGCCGGCCGGGGCGCCGGGCGGCAGGCTCAGGGTCAGTGCCGAGAGGGCGACCAGCAGGCCGATGCGCTTCACCCGTTCCTCCTTGATCATCTTTGGGAGCGCTCCCATCATTGCACAGCATCGATGTCTTACGCAGCACGCGCCCCGCCGTGGCGTGACGAGATCGTCATCGATCTGTCAACGGATTGTCATGGGAGCGCTCCCGTGTGACGATGGCCGTCACTCCCGCTCCCAGCCCCGGAGTCCCGCCATGCGAAAATCCCGCCTGCTCGCCACCCTGCTCAGCGTGGCCGTCGCGGCCACCGTCGCCGCCGCTCCAGCCGTGTCCGCCGCGGCCGTACTGCCCTATCAGGACCCGTCACTGCCGGTCGCCGACCGGGTGAGCGACCTGCTCAGCCGGATGAGTGTCGACGACAAGGTCGGCCAGATGGTCCAGGCGGAACGGGCCAAGGTCTCCGCCCAGCAGATCACGCAGTACCGCCTCGGCTCCGTGCTGTCCGGTGGCGGCTCGGCGCCCACGCCGAACAGCCCGGCCGGATGGGCCGACATGTACGACGCCTACCAGCGCGGCGCCCTCGCCACCCCGCTGCAGATCCCGATGATCTACGGCATCGACGCGGTGCACGGCAACAACAATGTGTACGGCTCGACGATCTTCCCGCACAACATCGGTCTGGGCGCCACCCGCGACCCGGCCCTGGTAGAGCGGATCGGTCAGGCCACCGCCGACGAGGTCGCCGGCGCCGGTCTGGACTGGACCTTCGCGCCCTGCGTGTGCGTCGCCCGCAACGACCGCTGGGGACGCACCTACGAGTCGTTCGGCGAGGACCCGGCGCTGGCCACCGCGATGACCACGGTGATCACCGGGCTGCAGGACGGCGCGCACCCGGTGCTCGCCACCGCCAAGCACTACCTGGGCGACGGCGGCACCACCGGCGGCGTGGACCAGGGCGACACCGCGCTCACCGAGGCCGACCTGCGGGCCATCCACCTGCCGCCCTTCCGGGCCGCCGTCGAGCGCGGCGTCGGGTCGGTGATGATCTCGTTCAGCAGCTGGAACGGGACCAAACTGCACGGACACCGGTACCTGGTCACCGACGTGCTCAAGGGCGAACTGGGCTTCACCGGCTTCACCGTGTCCGACTGGGCCGGGGTCGACCAGCTCGACGGGCAGCCCGGCTTCACCCAGGCCGAGGTGGTCACCGCCGTCAACGCCGGTCTGGACATGCTGATGGTCCCGGAGAACTGGCAGACCTTCCTCGGCTACCTGCGTGCGGCCGTCACCGCCGGGCAGATCCCGATGTCGCGCATCGACGACGCGAACCGGCGCATCCTCACCCAGAAGTTCGAGCTGGGCCTGTTCGAGAAGCCGTACGCCGACCGCTCGCTGGCCGCGACCGTCGGCAGCGCCGCCCACCGCGTCCTCGCCCGGGAAGCGGTGCGCAAGTCGCAGGTGCTGCTGAAGAACCGCGGCGACGTGCTGCCGCTCGCCAAGACCGGCGGCAAGATCTTCGTGGCCGGCAAGAGCGCCGACGACATCGGCAACTCCAGCGGCGGCTGGACGCTGAGCTGGCAGGGCGCCAGCGGCAACACCGTGCCGGGCACGACGATCCTGCAGGGCATCCGCAGCGCCGTCGGCAGCGGCGCCACCGTCACGTACAGCAGGGACGGCAGCGGTGTCGACAGCACCTACCGCGCGGCCGTCGCGGTGGTCGGCGAGACGCCGTACGCGGAGGGCGAGGGCGACCGGCCGGGCGCGTTCGGGCTGGACAGCGCCGATCAGGCCGTCCTCACCCGGCTGCGGGCGGCCGGCGTGCCGGTGATCGTGGTGCTGGTCTCCGGCCGGCCGCTCGACATCGCCGGCCAGCTCGACGGCTGGGACGCGCTGCTCGCCTCCTGGCTGCCCGGCACCGAGGGCGCGGGCGTGGCCGACGTGCTCTTCGGCGACTACGCCCCGACCGGGAAGCTGCCGGTGACGTGGCCCGCCTCGGCCGGCCAGGAACCGATCAACGCGGGCGACGGCAAGACCGGCCTCTTCCCGTACGGATATGGCCTGACCTATGCCGGCGAACCGGCCGACGTCGCCGCGCCCAGCGTGCCCGGCACCCCGGTCGCGTCCGCGGTGACCGCCACCGGCGCGACGCTGAGCTGGAGCGCCTCCACCGACACCGGCGGCAGCGGCCTGGCCGGCTACGACGTCTACCGGGACGGCACGCTGATCGGCTCGACCACCACCGCCGGGTACACCGCCACCGGGCTGACCGCCGCCTCCCGGTACGCCTTCACCGTGGTCGCCCGGGACCGGGCCGGCAACCGGTCGGCCCCGTCCGCCGCGCTGACCGTGACCACCTCCGCCGCGCCCTCCGACGGCGCGGGATGCCGGGTGAGCTGGACCACCAACGACTGGAGCGCCGGCTTCACCGCCGCTGTCACGGTCACCAACACCGGCACGGCCGCGGTCAACCCGTGGACGCTGCGATGGACGTTCACCGCCGGTCAGGTGGTGACCCAGTCCTGGTCGGCGCGCGTCAGCCAGTCCGGCGCCACGGTCACCGCCACCGGCGAGTCGTGGAGCACGGCACTGAACCCGGGCGCGTCGCTGAACTTCGGCTTCAACGCGACGTCGTCCGGCAGCAATCCGCGGCCCGCCACGTTCACGTTGAACGGCACCGCGTGCACGGTGGCGTGACCTCCCGCCGGGCATGAGGAGACGCAAGCCGTGCGGTGCGCGCGGCTTGCGTCTCCCCGCACCGGGCGCCGTCGCCCCAGCTGAACGCCGCTTCGTACCGACCCGTGTGCGCCTGGGTCCGGTTTCCGGAGAACTCCGGCCTCGCCGATGCCGCTGCACGGGGGAGGGTGCTGGACATGACCGCGGCAGTGGTCGAGGCGGACGAGACGACCGTGCCGCTGTTGCCGTGCCTGGCCCCGGACGAGACCCCCGAGTCTGGCGGCGCCGTGGGCTTCACGGTGACCCGGCAGCAGCGCCGGCCGTACCTGTACCGGCCGTCAGGTTCAGCGGATTCGTCGCCGACCCGGAACTTTTCGCACCGTGGCTGTCCTGACCCGACCGGCCGGGCCGGCGTGCCGCGGGTGAGCCGGCGGAAAGCCGCCCTGCGCCCGCTCACACCGCGGCCGGTTCCCGGGGCTCGTCGGGGACCAGGCTGAACGCGTCCTCCTCCTCCTGCGCGTTGTGCAGGCACAGGATCGCGTAGAGGCCGTAGAGCAGCCGCCGCACGTCGACCACGTCCTCCGGCTCGGCGGTCTCCGGCAGGTCCCGCAGGGTACGCGCGAGCCGGCTGACCTGGTGTTCGATCTCGGCATGGGTACGGCTGAGCGCGGCGACCGCCTCGGCGCCGCCCAGCGCCCGCGCCATGATCGGCAGCAGTTCGGCCTCCTCGGCACGCTCGTGCGGCAACAGGTCCTCCTGCAGCCGGCGCACCAGCCCGCGCACGCCGGACAGCCGGTACGGCGGGTCGCTGAGCCCGTCGGCGACCGTGCGCACCTGCTCGACCAGCGACCGCACGTCGCGGTGCTGGGCGTACAGGCGGCGGGCGACGGCGGCGTCGGTGGCGTTCATCGGCACGGTGTGCGTACGCCCGGGCAGCAGCGCGGTCAACGCGATGCCGATCGCGGCGACGTCGATGGCCTCCTGCAGCAGCGCCCCGGCCGGGATCGGCAGCCACCCGGCCGCCGCGGCGAGCATCGCCAGCACCGAGGCGCCCATCCCGGTCAGGACCGCGACCAGCGCGATCGAGCGGGAGCGGCGGGCGATCAGGATCGCGTCGGCGAGCGCGTCGATGCGGTCCACGGTCAGCACCACGTCGGCGGCCTCCGCCGAGGCGGTGGCGCCGCGGGCGGCCAGGGCCACCCCGACGCCGGCGGCGGCCAGCGCGGGCGCGTCGTTGATCCCGTCCCCGACCATGATGGTCGGCTCGCGCTGCTGCTCGGCGCGGACCAGGGCCAGCTTGTGGGCCGGGTCGCAGTCGGCGTGCACCGCGTCCGCGCTGACCACGTGACCGACCGCCTCCGCCGCGTCGGCCCGGTCACCGGTGAGCAGCACCATCCGGCGGATGCCGGCGGCCCGCAGCGCCCGGATCATGCGGGGCGCCTGCGGCCGCACCGGGTCGTGCAGCAGCAGCGCTCCGGCCGGCTCGTCGTCGACGGCCAGGAAAACGGTGATCGAGCCGTCCAGCGCGGCCCGGCGCCGGGTCTGCCGCAGCCACGCGGGCCCGGCCCCGGCCGCGACCCAGGACGCCTTGCCCAGCCGGACCCGGTGGCCGTCGACGACGCCCTCGATCCCGTAGCCGTGGACCTCGCGTACGTCCCGGGCGCGGCCCGGCGGCAGCCCGCGCTCGCGGGCCGCCGTGACGATCGCGGCGGCCAGCACGTGCGCCGAGCTGGCATCCAGTGCGGCGGCCCAGCCCAGCACCTCCCCGGCGGACGGCCCGCCGGGCGCGGTGACCACGTCGGTGAGCACCGGGCGTCCCACGGTCAGCGTGCCGGTCTTGTCGAACATCAGCACCCGCCCCGCGGCCAGCCGCTCCAGGGCGGCGCCGCCCTTGATCACCACGCCCCGGCGCGCCGCCCGGGACAGCCCGGACACGATCGCGATCGGGGCGGCCAGCAGCAACGGGCACGGGGTGGCCACCACCAGCACCGCGACGGCCCGGCCCGGGTCACCCGCGGCCAGCCCGGCGACCGCCGCCAGCACCAGGGTGACCGGCACGAACGCGACGGCGAACCGGTCGGCGGCGCGCACGAACGGCGCCGTGCCGGCCCGCGCCTGCTCCACCAGGCGCACCACCCCGGCGTAGGTGGATCCGGCGGCGGTCGCGGTGGCGGTCAGCTCCAGGGGCGCTCCGGCGTTGACCACACCGCTGCGTACGTCCTCGCCGACGCCGCGCGACACCGGCCGGGACTCCCCGGTCAGCGCCGCCTCGTCGAGCTCGGCCACGGTGAGCAGCCGGCCGTCCACGGGAACGATCTCGCCGGAGCCGACCAGCAGGCGGTCCCCCACGGTGGCCTCGGCGACCGGCACCGGGGACGGTCCGGTCGCGGCGACCCGGCGCGCCGTCCGGGGCGCCCGCCCCACCAGGGCGCTCAGCTCGCGGCGGGCCCGGGCGTCGGCACGCTCCTCCAACAGCGCGCCGGTGGCCAGCATGACGGCGACGACCGCGCCGGCGAAGGCCTCCCCGACGGCCAGCGCACCGGCCAGCGCCAGCCAGGCGATCACGTCCACGCTGGGCCGGCGCTCGCGCACGGCGGCGACCAGGGTCGCGGTGGAGGCCAGCAGCCCCAGCAGCGTGGCGGCCACCCACGGCACGGCCGCGACCGGCGCCGCGCCCAGCGCCCACGCCGCCGTTCCGGCGGCCAGCAGCAGGACCGTCGCCACCGCCAGCACCTGTCCGCGCCGCCACCACCGCACCACAGCCTCCTCGACAGTCACTGTGCGTAAGAGTCTTCCCTCTGTACGGCAGTATCCCAGGGCCATCGAGCCCCGGATCACTAAGGCGACACTCACCGTTTCCGCCGAAATACCCTGGTATGCGGGCCATTCATCCCGAGCCGCAGCCATCATGGCGAGCTCCACGGCACAGTTACTGACAGTGACCACAATGCGCTGGGATCCACCACCACCCCGGCCCGGCGGACGCGAAATAATATTGCTTATGGGTCATAACGGGCAGCGATCCGGGGTACCCGAGAACCGAAACTCGGAGGAGGTGAAGGGAATGAGCAACCCGACGCACTACGCGCCCCTGGCGACACATCCCGACCTGGTCGAGATGCAGGCCCGGTACGAGCGCGCCGCCGCGAGCGGACCAGCGGTGATCACCGACGGCATGACGCTGCTGGCCGGGCTGTGGCTGGCCATCTCACCGTGGGTGGTGGGGTTCGACCTGACCGCACCCGCCGTACGCGTCAACAATCTCGTCCTCGGCATAGCGGTCGCCGTGATCGCCGTGGCGCTGACCGCGGCGCCGCAGCGCATGGTGCGGCTGAGCTGGGCGACCGCCGCGCTCGGCGCCTGGGTGGTCGTCTCGCAGTGGATCATCCAGCAGTCCAGCAGCAGCGCACCAATCATGATCAACAATGTGGTCAGCGGCGCCTTGATCATGGTGCTCGGTGTGGCCGCCGCGTCGATCCTCAAGGCCAGCGAGTCCACCGCGGCCCCGAGACAGACCAGCTGAGCCGACCGGCCCGGTCGAGTCCTCGCCGCCGAGCCGGAGGGACTCGACCAGCACCGGCCGGCCGGCGGCCGCCTGCCCGTCACCCCCGGGGCCGCCCATCCCCCGGGGCCTCCCATCCCCCGGGGCACCCACCCGCCGGGGCCGCCCACCCGCCGGGGCCGCCCGCCCCCCGGGGCCGCCCATCCCCCCGGGGCCGCCCATCCCCCCGGGTCGCCCATCCCCCGGGGCCGCCCATCCCCCCCCCCGAGCCGATCCCGCCACCCACCGCGAACCGCACCGCCACGACGCGGGTCCCGGGCATCCGGAGCAGCCCAACACTGTACGCAGCGTCACTGACCGGTTACGGTCGGAGTTGACGACTGGGCCGACGGCACGGCTCCGGAGGTGAACCCATGAATCCCTCGTCCTCACCACCAGTCATCGCCGGTGTGAGCGGCTCGCCGGCCAGTTGCCGCGCGGTCGAGGCGGCCGCGCGGGAGGCCGCCACTCGCGGATGTCCGCTCCACCTGGTGCACGCGATCAACTGCCCGCCCTGCACGACCGACCATCCGAGAGCCGCCGGTGACCTGCTCCAGCAAGCCGTGGCCACGGCCACCGCGACGGCGCCCGGCCTGGCGATCGTCACCGAGCTCGTGGAGGGCTACCCGGTGACCGGGCTGCTGCGCCGGTGCCGCCACGCCGAGCTGACCGTCATCGGCGACGGCGGCCTGAACGACCAGGTCTGCCTGCCGGCCGACGCGGTCGCGGTGCAGATCGCGGCACGCTCCTTCGGCACCGTCATGGTGACCCGGGCCGCGCCGGCCCCGGCCGGTCCGATCCTGGTCGGGGTGGACGGCGCCGGGGCGCCGGACCCGTTGCTCGACTTCGCGTTCGACGAGGCCGCGAGCCGGCGGACCGGCCTGCTCGTGATCCACGTCGGCGAGGACCGGGACCGCGAGCTCGACGAGGTGGTCGCCACGCGGGCGCTCAAGCGGGGGGTGCAGGCGCAGGTCCGTGTGCTCGGCGGGGATCCGACCGCGGTGCTGCGCCGCGAATCGCAGGAGTCGTCGCTGATCGTCGTGGGCGCCCGCGGCCGGCAGCCGTACCACGGCCTGCTCGGCTCGGTCGCGCAGACGCTGCTGCACCACGGTCGCGGACCGATCGTGGTGGTACGTGGCGCCTCCCGGCCGCGCTCGGGCACCAGGGTCGAGGCGCCCGCGGCCCCGGCGGAGAGCGCCCGCGTCTGAGCCCGCGGCCGGGTCCCAGCCGGGTCGGCGCGTGTCAAGCGCGGTCGGCGCCTGTCAGGCGCGGTCGGCGCCTGTCAGGCGCGGTCGGCGCGTGTCGAACACGGTCGGCGCTTGTCGCACCCGTCGGCGCGTGTCGAGCACGGGCGGCGTGTGTCGAGCACGGGCGCCGTCGCGCCCGGACCGGGACGGCCCATCGGTCCGGGCGCCGCGGCCGCCTCTAGTTGGGCGCCGTCAGCGGATGTGCCTCGTCGTCACGGGCGGCCAGCCGCTCCAGCTCGTGCCGATACTGCCGGCGGTTGATCTCGCCGCGGAGAAGCTGTGCGGTCAGCGCGCCCTCCAGGGTCGTCGGCTGCTGTGCGGCGTCGTCAGATCCGGCATCGCCATTCGCCTCGCCGTCCGACGCCTTCGCCGACTCGCAGACGGGCCACATGGCCAGGATGCCGACGACCACCATCATCAGCATGAACACCGTCAGGAACAGCATGAGGATCACCCCCTTCACCACCTATCCTGCTCCTGCCGGACCCCGCTCGGCATGGACTCGCGGCGGCGGGGCGAACAGCGAAAAACGTCCGGCCGGGCGGCCGCCGCACACGCGCCGCCGCGAGAACCGGCCCGGTCACCGTTCCGGCCGCGAACCCGGCGGGCCGCCTCCACACACGCTCCGCAAGAAACCGACCCGATGACCGTTCCGGCCGCGAACCCGGCGGGCCGCCTCCACACACGCTCCGCAAGAAACCGACCCGATGACCGTTCCGGCCGCGAACCGGCCGGGCGCGGCCGCCATCCGGCCGGCGGGGCGGGACCGGCCAGGGCGGCCGGGCGCCCGGGGCCGGTGGTTGCCGGCCCGCGCTCACCCGGTGAAGAAGACCGGGCAGCACGCGTGGTGCAGGACCGCCCGGCTCACCGGCCCCAGCCTGGTGTGCCGCCGGTCGCGGCCGAGCACGATCGCGGTGGCGTGGGCGGAGGCGGCCACGAGCTCGCTCGCCGGGTCGCCGGCCACGGTGCGGTTGTGCACCGCGACACCGCCGCACCGGTCCGTCCAGTTCGGCCGCTCGCTGGGCTGCCGGGTGACGTGCACGAGGGTGACGTCGCAGCCGCGGATTCGCGCCTCCGCGACGGCGAAGTCCGCCGCCCGGGAGGCCGCCGCCGACCCGTCGACGCCGACGACCAGGGGCGGGGTTGCCAGCTCCGGTCCGGGCGGCCAGCCGGGAACCCGTACCACCAGAACCGGGCCGGGATGCCGGGCCGCGACCCGGTCGGCCACGCTGAGCCCCAACAGGCCCCAGGCGGCCCCGTGCCGGTGCCCGACCACGATCAGGTCGGCGCGGCCCGCCTCGGACAGCAGCGCCTCGGCGGCGCCCGTGCCGCCGCTGAGCCGGGTGGTCACCGCCACCCTCGGGAGGAAGCCGTGCACCCGCTCGGTCAGCCGGTCCAGCACCCCGGCGTCGCGGGCCAGCGGGCCGGCGTGCAGGATCAGCAGCCCGGCCCCGCGTACCCCGGCCTCGATCGCCGCCAGGTCGACCGCGACGTGACCGCTCGGGTGGTCGTCCACCCCGACGACGACCGGCCCGGCGCCGGCCGCCTCCCCGGCCGCGACCGCCGGCGCGGAAATCGGGGCGTACGGGTCCACGTACGAGGGGAAGCCGAGGTAGCGGTTGACCGCCTCGCTGTACGGCGCGGTCCGGCGCGGGGCGCCCGCCCGGTTCCGGGCCTCCCGCTCCACTCTGAAGTTGCTCAGGTCGCTCATGGCAGCCTCCCGACCTCATCGGCGCTGTGCGCGTCGGGAACGAAGCGGCGCCCCGGGACCGGGGCAGCGACGGCGCTGCCGGCGCTCCTTACTCCCATATAACCGCCGAAGCGGCGCCCGGGCAGGGCTTCGAGCCGTTCCCGACCCGGCCGGTGTCCCGGCGCGGTGACCACGGCCGCGGCCGGCGGGTCGGCGAGTCGCCGGCCGATCCGGGCGGCGAGGCGGCGCGGGGACTCCGGAGCGCCGGACGGGACCGCGGACCGTGCCCCGATCCCGGGAAACTTTCGTACCGTTGAGTCATGGGAAAGCCTCGCCCGTCCGGGGACGACCGTACGGTCGTGGCCGGCATCGACGGCACCACGCACAGCCCGGCGATCGTCGAGCTGGCGGCCGCCGAGGCCACCCGCCGCTCGGCGCGGCTGCTCATCGTGCACGCCTGGCCGGGGCACTACCGCGGCCGGTTCCGCCTGCCGGGCCCGCATCCGGGCCCCGCGGAGGGCGGGCGGGTGCTGGCGCTCGCCGCCCAGCACGCCGCCACCGGCCGGCCCGGGCTCACCGTGCAGACCCGGCTGTGCGCCGGCGATCCCGCCGACGCGCTGATCGACTGCTCGCGGAACGCCGAGATGCTGGTGATCGGCCATCGGGACGGGAAGTTCGGCCGGCCGGACTGGGGTACGACGGCTCGCCTGCTGGCCCGTGCCTGCCCCGGCCCGCTGCTGGTGCACCGCGGGCAGGTCCCGGAGCGGGGCCCCGTCGTCCTGGGCGTTTCCGGCCGTCCCGCCGAGGCCGCCGTCGGGTACGCGTTCGCGCAGGCCGCGCTGACCGGCGCGCACCTGGTCGTGGTGCACGCCCGGCAGCCGTCGCCGGACCGGTGGGCCCGGCACCCGTTCCCGGTGCGCGCGGACGGCGACGGTGCCGAGCAGGTGCCGGAGCCGCTGGCCGCCGCTCTGGTGGAATGGTCCGGGCGGTTCCCGCGAGTCACCGTGGAACGGTTGGTCATCCCGGACGTCGACGTGCCGTACACCCTCGCCCGGGCGTCGCGGCGGGCCCGGCTGCTGGTGGCCGGGACCGGGGGCCGTGGCCGGCTCGGCGACCTCATCGGCGTCCCGGCCGGGCGCCCGGAGCGGCGCCCCGGGCTCTGCCCGGTGCTGCTGGTTCCCGCCGACCGGCCGGTGCGGCTCCCGGACGCGGTGCGTCCCGCCGAGGCCCGGCTCACCCGCTGAGCGGCGGGTCGCCCCGGGGCCCGTCTCCGGGGGTTCGCGCCCGGCCGTCCGGAGGGCCCGCGACATCGGCATCCGGCCGGTGCCGACGGGGTGCCGCGGGCGGCGGCCGGTGACCCGGCGTCACCGTCGGTCCGGAAGCGGCACGTCCCGGACGCGCCGGGAGCGTCACCCCCGGTCCGGAAGCGGCACGTCCCGGACGCGCCGGGAGCGTCACCCCCGGTCCGGAGGCGGCACGTCCCGGGCCCGCCGGGGCCCGGCAGGCCCACCCGGCCGGACCGGCACGCCCGCCCGGCCGTCCGGGGCGGGCGTCCGATGGAGGCTGAGAAGGCGACCGGACCCAGCGCCACCCGGCGTGGCGGCCGGCGATCGGGAAGGAGGCCCGCGGCCATGCAGGAGAAGAAGAGGATCGTCATCGGATTCGACGGTTCACCCGCCGCCCGGGCCGCCCTGATGTGGGCGCTGGACGAGGCGAGCCGCACGAACACACCCGCGGAGCTGGTGTACGCCGACGAGTGGCCGATCTGGGCGCCCGCGGCGAGCGTGGTGCCGTCGCCCGCGCTGCGGCCGGAGAGCTACGACCGGGTCATCCAGCAGATGCTCGGCGACGCCGTGACCGACGCGCGGCGGACGCACCCGCTGGTCGAGGTGACCGCCACCGCCGTACCCGCGCTCACCTCCACCGCGCTGGTGGAACGCTCCGCCGGGGCCACGATGATCGTGCTCGGCGGTGGGGACCACGGGATCCTGGCCGACGTGCTCGGCTCGGTCGCCGCCGAGGTGGGCGCGCACGCGCGCTGCCCGGTCGTGGTGGTGCACGGCCACCCGGCGGGGACCGAGCCGGTGGTGGCGGCGCTGGACGGCTCCCGCCACGCGCCGGCCGTGCTGCGGTTCGCCGCCGGACGGGCCGCCGCCCGCGACGTCGCGCTGCGTGCCCTGGACATCCGCTCGCACCATTCGGCGGCCGCCCGCGGACCGGTCTTCGACACCCTGGTCGACACGGCCCGGCACGAGTTCCCCGGGCTGCGGATCGAGGCCGAGGTCGTGTCCGGGCACGCGGCCGACGCGCTGATCGCGGCCGGGGACACCGCCCAGTTGCTGGTCGTCGGCGGTCGCGGGCTGGGCGCGGTGCGCGGCCTGCTGCTCGGCTCGCCCACCTGGCGGGTGTTGCGGCACGCGAAGTGCCCGCTCGCCGTGGTGCACGAGACCGGCGGGACGGTCGGTGCGGCATGACCGCGCCACCACGACCGGGCGAGGGCCGGATACGGGCGCTCGCCCCGTGCCGGTGGTCCGTTCGCCCCTGACCGCCGGTCCCGGCCGGCGTGACACTGACGGTATGAGCCGTCACCGACCGTGAGGAGGCGGGGACGATGAGCACCACCACGGTAGCGATCCGCGAACCGGTCACCGGTCAGGTCATCGACGTCTGCCGCGGACCCACGCCGGCCGGGGTCTGCCCTCGAGCCGGCCGCGACGGCGTCGTGCCGTGCGCCGGGCACCTCGTCGGGCCGCCGCAGGGCGACGCGCGGTACTGGCCGGTGTGGGTGCCGCCCGGCTGCCGCCAGTGCCGGTTGAACTGGAACGAGCAGGCCGCCGGTTGCCTGCGCGAGGCCGAGCGCTGCCGGGACCGCTGGCACGCCGGGCTGGTCCGGGAGACCGACCGGGTGTACGCGCAGGCCGCCGCCGGGGATCCGCGCTTCCGCCGGATGTCCGACCGCGAGCTGCGGATCACGGCGCTGTGGCGCTGGCGGCTGTCGTCGCGGGCGCTGGCGCTGCGGCGCGCCGAGCGCAAACAACGCGACTGGAGTCGCCTGTACCTGTCACTGGCCGAGCAGCAGCGGGAAGCCGCGCCGGCGACGGCCGGCTGACCGGAGCGCGACCGGGCCCGGGCGAGCCCCAATCCCCCGGTCCCGCCGCAGCCGGCATGGGACGCTTTCGGTAGGGACCCGCAACCCGCATCTGCTCGGCGCGGCCGGACGCCGCCGGCACGACCCGGACGCCGCCGGCACGACCGGGACGCCGCCGGCACGACCCGGACGACGATGCGAGCAGGCCCGTGGAGGGAGCCGACATGACACGAACCGTCGTCGTCGCGGTCGACGGCGCCGATGCCAGCCGGTTCGCGGTCCGGTGGGCCGCGGCCGAGGCGCGGCGCCGCGAGCAGCCGCTGCGGGTCGTGCACGTGCTGGACTGGGAATGGGCGACCGCGCGGTACGACTTCGCCGGCGAGCAGTACCGGGCCGCCCACCAGGCCGCCGAGGCCATCACGGCCGCGGCGGCCGAACAGGCGCGCGCGGTCGCGCCGTCGCTCGGGGTGGAGACCGGCGTGCTGATCGGCAGCCCGGCCGCCCAGCTGGTGATCGCCTCCGAGACGGCCGGGCTGATGGTCCTCGGTCACCGCGGGCACGGCGGTTTCCCCGGGCTGCGGCTCGGGTCGGTGAGCCAGCGGGTCGCCACCCACGCCCACTGCTCGGTCACCGTGGTCCCGGACGACGCCGAGCACGGCGACCGGCCGGTGGCCGCCGGGGTGGACGACTCCGTGGCGGCCGACGGCGTGCTGGAGGCCGCGTTCGCCGCGGCTCACCAGCGCGGCGTCAAGCTGGTGGCGATCCGCGCGTACGTGCCGCCGCTCCCGCCGTACGACGGCGACCTCCCGCCGGCCTACCTGCGGGCCCCGGTGCAGGACGCCGCCGAGCGCATCCGGCTGGCCGAGCACCTCGCGCCGTGGCAGGCGAAGTTCCCCGACGTAGAGGTGGAGACCCTGGTGTCGCCGGACGGCGCCGCGGCGGTGCTGGTCGACGCCTCGCGGGACGCCCAGCTGGTGATCGTCGGCAGCCGGGGCCACGGGGTGCTCGCCGGTACCCTGCTCGGCTCCGTCGGCCTGCAGCTGCTGCACCACGCCGCATGCCCGGTCCTGATCGTGCGCCCGGAGCACGGGCGGGACGGCACGCCATGAGCACCGGCCGGGACCGGACCCGACCATGCGGCGGCTGCGCGGGCCGGAGCCGCTCCGGCGCCGGGCAGCCGCCATCATCCAAGGGGGGCACACGTGAACAAACATCTGATCGTCGTAGGCGTGGACGGCTCCGACAGCGGCCGCCGCGCGCTGGAGTGGGCGGCCCAGGAGGCCGCCGACCGCGACACCGCCGTGCAAGCGGTGATGGCGTGGTCCTGGGAGGGCGTCGAGGCCAGTGACACGGCCTCGCCGCAGGAGGAGCGCCGGCGGGCCGCCGAGCTGCTCGATCAGCAGATCCGAGCGGTCCTGGCCGTGCACGGCGCGCACCTGCCGATCGCCGCGGAGGCGGTCGAGGGGTCACCGGCCGAGGTGCTGACCGGGGCCGCCCGCAGCGCCGACCTGCTGGTGCTGGGCAGCCACGGGCACAGCAGGTTGCGGCACACCGTGCTCGGTTCGGTCAGCGAGGCCTGCATCCGCAAGGCGATCTGCCCGGTGGTGGTGATCCCGTCCCGGATGGGTGAACCGGTGCCGGACCGGGAGCCGGCGTTGCGTACCGTCGGCGCGCACCGGTAGGAGCCGGACCAGACGCGGCCGGCGCCCGTGGGGCGCCGGCCGTTGCCGCGCTCAGCCGACCAGGAAGACCGGGCAGAGCGCGCGCTGAGGCAGCACGTGCGTGGCCGGCCCGAGCAGGGTCCGGTTCAGCACGTCGTGCCGGTGACGCGCGATCACCACCGCGGCCGCCCGGGCGGACTCCTCCACCAGAGCCGAGACCGGGTCGCCGGAGACGATCCGGTGGTGCACCGGTACGCCGTCGCGGGTCTCCTGCCGCCGGGCCAGGTCCATCCGGTCGCCGACGACGTGCAGCAGGGTGACCTCACAGCCGCGGACGCGGGCTTCGGCGTACGCGAACTCCTCCGCCACCCGTGCCGCCGGCGAGCCGTCCACGGCCACCGCCAGCGGCCTGGTGCCGAACTCCGGCCCGGCCGGCCAGTCCGGCATCCGGACCACCAGGACCGGCCCGGGGTGGCCGTGGCACACCCGGTCGGCGACGCTGCGCCCGAGCGCGGTGGTCGCGGCGCCGTGCCGGTGACCGACCACGAGCAGGTCCGCGTCGGCGGCGGTGGCCAGCAGCACCGGGGCCGGCCGGGCCCCGACGGTGAGCCGGCTGGTCACCGGGACCGCCGGGGCGCTGGCGTGCACCCGGTCGGTCAGCCGGCGCAGCAGGGTCTCCCCCGCCTCGTCGGCGCCGGTGTGCTGGATCGTGACCAGGCGCAGGGCCCAGCCGTGCAGCTCGGCCTCGATCGCGGCGTGATCGACCGCGACCGTGCTGATCAGGCTGTCGTCCACGCCGACCAGGACGGTTCCGGCGGTGAGGGTGGCCGCGGCCCGTTTCGCGGCCGGGGCCCGGGCGGGCGCGGCGGCGTACGGGTCGGGGTAGCTGACCGCACCCAGGTAGCGATTGATCATGTCACCGAAATGGTTGACGCCGCCCATGGTGCGGCGTGCCGCCGTCTCGTCCCTGAATTGTTCGATGTTTCTCATGACGGCACCTCCGAATGCCGGGGCGCCGGGCCGAACCACCGACGCCCTCACCTCAAGTGAACCCTCGAACACGCTCCGTTGTAGTGCCGTTCGGCCTGTCCCGGTCCCGCGATCACGTGCCGGGCCCCGAGCGCGGCCCGGCCAGGACGTCGCCGGACACCGCGGTACCGGCACGTGACGTGACACCGGCCGGCGCGATGCGCAGGCCGGTGTCCCGAACCCACTTCTGATCACGAGCTGCCGGCCGGACGTCCCTCATCCGCTCCCGCGCACCACCACGACCGGGCAGCGGGAGTGCTGGACGCACTGCTGGCTGACCGAGCCGAGCAGGGCGCCGGTGAAGGCGCCGTGCCCGCGGCAGCCCACCACCAGCAGGGCGGCCCGGGCCGACGCGTCGACCAGCACCTGCACCGGGTGTCCGGGCACCACGCTCTCGGCCACCACCAGGTCGGACGGCTCGTCGCCGAGCACCTCGCGCACCGATATCGACAGCACCTTGCCGGCGGTCGCGGCCAGATCCTCGTCGTACGGGGCGGGCGGCGCCCACCCGTGGTAGGACGGCAGCTCCCAGGCGGTCACCACGTGCAGCCGAGCGCCGGTGAGCCGCGCCTGACCGGCCGCCCAGCGCAGCGCCCGCTGGGCCGGTGGCGACCCGTCCACGCCGACGACGATGTCGCCGTCACGGACGCCGGAGGGGTCCGGGTCCTCGAAACCGTGTCATCACGCACCTCCATGATCCGGGACGATCCGTACGATGCGCCGCTTCCGCTTCGCCGGCGTGTGCGCCACCGGCACGAGCGGGCGGTGCCGGGCTGGCGAGGAGCCGGGCACCGCCGTGCTGGCCCGCCGCGACCCCTAACAGTTCAGGTGCGCCGGGCGGTGGGTGATCTCCTCGATGTCCGCGGCCGTCACGTCCAGCAACTGGTAGGCGAGGTCGGACAGGGCGCGCGCCGTCGCCAGCTCGTCACCGATCTCCGGCACCTCCCGGTCGCGGGGCGCCCGGCGGGCGATGCCCTCGCCCCGGACCGGCTGCCCGGCCCCGGTGCGCAGCAGGGCGACCGCACGGGTACGCCGGTCCTCCTCGTCCTCGTCGATGGCGATTTCCACGGCCCAGTTCCGCGTATGAATCATCACTACCCTCCTCTCGCGGTCCTCCCCCTCATTGTTTCCCCGGACCAGGCGCGTGGGGGCCGGCTCCGGGCAGGTCATCGGCCCCGGTTTCCCGGCCCGACGTCCCCTGCCGGCGCCGGGACGACAGAATGACGGTGGAGTGGAGAAGCCATGGGGGTGGTGGATCATGGCAGTGCCCGGCCACGCGGAGATGCTGCAGACACACACCGCGGTGCTGTTCTTCCTCGGTGATCGCGTGTACAAGCTGAAGAAGCCGGTCGATCTGGGCTTCCTCGACTTCCGCCAGCGAACCGACCGGTCCCGGGTCTGCCACCGGGAGATCCAGCTCAACCGCCGGCTGGCGCCGGACGTCTACCTCGGCGTCGCCGACGTGCTCGGTCCGGACGGGGAACCCTGCGACCATCTCGTGGTGATGCGCCGGATGCCGGCCGACCGGCGCCTGTCCACGCTGGTCCGCAGGCCGGCCCCGATCGCCGCCGACCTGCGCCGGCTGGCCCGGATGCTGGCCGCCTTCCACGCCCGGGCGCGGCGCGGGCCCACGATCGACATCGAGGGCTCCCGGGCCGCGCTGCAGGACCGGTGGGACGCCACGTTCACCCAGCTGCGCCGCTTCCACGGCGGGGTGCTGGACGCCCTGGACGCCGCCGAGGTGGAGGACCGTACGCACGAGTTCCTGGCCGGCCGGGACCGGCTGTTCACCGAGCGGATCGGGCACGGGCACATCGTCGACGGCCACGGCGACCTGATCGCCGACGACATCTTCCTGCTCGACGACGGCCCCCGGGTGCTGGACTGCCTGGAGTTCGACGACCGGCTGCGCTACCTCGACGTGCTCGACGACGTGGCGTTCCTGACCATGGACCTGGAACACCTGGGCGCGCCCGCCCTCGCGCACGACTTCCTCGCCGGATACCTGGAGTTCAGCGGCGATCCGGCGCCGGAGGCACTGGTCCACCACTACTCGGCGTACCGGGCGTTCGTCCGCGCCAAGGTCGCCTGCCTGCGTCACGAGCAGGGCGATCCGGACGCGGCCGTCGACGTCGCCGACTACACCGATCTGACCCTGCGGCACCTGCGCGCCGGCGCGGTCCGGCTGGTGCTGGTCGGCGGGACACCGGCGACCGGCAAGTCGACCCTGGCCGGCCGGCTCGCCGACCGGCTCGGCGCCACCGTCCTGAGCAGCGACCGGATCCGCAAGGAGCTGGCCGGCATCGACCCGGGGACCGGCGCCGCCGACTACCGCACCGGGATCTACACCGCCGAGTGGACCGAACGCACCTACGCCGAGATGATGTGGCGCGCCCGCCGCCTGCTCGAACACGGCGAGACGGTCATTCTGGACGCCTCCTGGACGAGCGAACGACGGCGCGGCTGCGCCCGCTCCCTGGCCACCTGTGCCCACAGCGACCTGACCGAGCTGCGCTGCACCGCCGAGCCGGCGACGCTCGCGGACCGGCTGGCCGCTCGCGTCCCGGGCGGGTACTCCGACGCGGACGCCCGGATCGCCGCCCTGCTGGCCCGGGACGCCGACGACTGGCCGCAGGCCCATGAGATCCGCACCGACACCACCGTCGACGCGATCGCTCAGGCGCTGGCCGCGGTCGGGCCGTACCGGCAGCTCTCGACCGCGGGCGGCCCGGTCCACCAGCCGGGCTGACCGGCGGGCCCGGGCGGACGGCGGGAACGCACCGGTCGCGGCGATCGGGCGGGACAGCGGCCGGGGTGACGACGCTTCTCGCCTGACCGGAGGGCGCGGGCCCGGCCCCGGTCAGCGGCCGTACCGGTCGAACGGGACCGTCCAGTCGCCGAGCCCGTTCCAGATCGGCAGCTTGCGGGGGCTGTTGCGGACGTCCACGATGTCGCCGACCAGGAAGTTCTCGTACACCCACCGGGCGTCGGCCACGCTGAGGTTGATGCAGCCGTGCGACAGGTTGGCCCGGCCGAGCGCCTGGTTCCAGGGGGCGGCGTGCAGGAACTCGCCGGAGTAGGTGATCCGGGTGCAGTACTCGATCTCCTCGGCGCCGTAGTAGTTCGGGTCCTTCGGGTCGGTGACGCCGTAACTGGCCGAGCTCATGGTGTGCACCCGCTCCTTGGACAGCACGACGTGCGGGCCGCCGGCCGTCCAGTAACTGACGTGTTCGCCGTTCGCGCCCGTGGTGGAGCCGCCCTTGCCGAGGCTGCTCTTCATGGTCCGGACGAGCTTGCCGTCGATATAGACCTTCGTGTGATGTGTCCGGTTGTCACTGATCGCGACCAGCTGACGTCCGATCCGGAAGTGGGTCGACGCGTTCTTCGCGCCGTACACCTGCTTGCCGAGCTTGACGCCGAAGGCGTTGACGTTCACCTTGACCGTCGTGCCGCCGGTCCAGTATTTCGCCGGCCGCCAGTGCACGGTCCGGTCGTTCGCCCAGTAGAACCTGCCGTCCACCGCGGGCGAGGTGGTGATCTCGATGGCCCTCTCCGCCGCGGCTCTGTCGACGGCGCGGCTGAACGCGATGATGACCGGCTGGCCGGCGCCGTACGTGTGGCCGCTGCGGAGCGCGCTCATCGCGTTGGCCTGGAACGTGATCCGCGCGAGGTGGTCCGGCGTGACCGTGGTGAACGTGGAGGTGTGCCGGCTCGTCGCGCCCGAACTGTCGGCGGCCGTCGCGACCACCCGGAACGTCTTGCCGTAGGCGAGGTCCTCGGTCGAGCGCCAACTGCCGTCGGCCTGCATGGAGCCGCTGATCGTGGTCTTGCCACCGGTGACGGTGACCGAGCGCAGCACGCCCTGCGCGGCGGCGACGACGATCGGCTGCACCGGGGACACCCCGGTGGCCCGGTGCGCCGGCGTCACGGTCAACCGGACCGGGGCGACCGGCTTCTCGGTGCCCGCCACCGGCTCGACCCGGCCGGCGCTCCCGGATGCGGCCCCGCCGTGTGCGGAACACCCGGCGGCCGAGGCGGCCGCGACCACGCCCAGTGCGCCGAAGATGACCTTACGTCGATGAATCATGGCTCTCACAATCGAGGGGTCCCGGCCGCACCATCCGTGGCCGTATCAGCAAAGACGCGGCTGAGGCCGGAAAAGTTGCCTGTCGATCCGAGCGAACCGCGCGGGCGCTGGCGGAGATCATCTTGGCAGATCCGGACCGTCCCCGGTAGCCGCCGCCGGGGCGGGGTCGTGTTGACTCGGCCGGTGGATCGTCAACGGCTCAGCAGCATCGCGCACACCCACCACCCGATCGCGGCGCCGGTCTCCGGGGTGGCCGTCAACCGGCTCCTGCGCCGGGCGGGCCGCGAACCGGCCGCCCGGATCCTCGACCTCGGCTGCGGCGAGGCGGCGTGGGCGTTGCAGGCCCTGGCGCATCACCCGGACGGGCACGCCGACGGCGTCGACCTGAGCCCGTACGCGCTGGAGCGGGCCGCGTCCGCCGCCGCCGAGCGCGGCCTCGCCGACCGGCTCACCCTGCACCGGCGCGACGCCCGCGACTACGTCCCGGACGGCGACTACGATCTGGTGCTCTGCGTCGGGTCGACGCACGCGTTCGGCGGCTTCGGGCCGGCGCTGGAGCTGGCCGGCCGGCACGTGAACCGGGACGGGGTGCTGCTGGTCGGCGAGGGTTTCTGGGAGACCCCGCCGACGCCGGCGGCGCTGGCCGCCCTGGACGCGACGCCGGCCGACTTCACCGACCTGCCCGGCCTGGTCGCCGCCGCCGCGAGCGCGGGCTGGGTGCCGGTGTACGCGCATGTCAGCGACGCGGCCGAGTGGGACGACTACGAATGGTCGTGGACCGGTTCGCTGACCGGGTGGGCGCTGGACAACCCGGGGCACCCGGGCGCCGCCGAGGCGCTCGCCGCCGCCGAGGAGCACCGCGACCAGTGGCTGCACGGCTACCGCGGTGTCCTCGGTTTCGCCACCCTGGTCCTGCGCCGCGGGTGAGCGACCGCCGCCCGGTGGCCCGCGGCGCTCAGGCGACCACGCGGCGCAGCGGGATCCCGGCCGAGCGCAGCTGTCCCACCAGGTCCCTCAGGAACGGGTGCTCGTCGAATTGCCGGCCGTCCGGGTTGGGGATGGTCAGGTACGCCGAGTCGCCCGCCACCTCCACCGTCGCGGTGTCGGTGTACCGGCTGACCAGGTGCTGGGTGCGGGCCAGGTCGGCGGTGGCGACCTGGATCCGGGCCGGTCGCCACTGCCCGCCGAGGTTGGCCGGCGCCGGCTGGGCCGCCGCCCGCGCCCGCGCCGGATCGACGCCGGGCGAGAGGCTCAGCGGTGACCGCGGGCCGGCCGGGGCGAGCAGCGCGTTGGCCACCAGTTGCCGGCCGCTGTCGTGGTACGCCCGAAACAGCGGGTTGAACGCGAACAGCACCGCCCGCCCGGCGCCGATCGGCTCGTCCACCACCGCCGACGTTCCCTTCAGGGTGTCCGCCGCGACGGTGTAGCCGTTGTGCCAGAACGTGTCGCCGGCCGGGTAGGTGACGACGTTGGCGCCGGTGGTGCTCGGGGTCAGGATCGGGTCGTCGTTGTTGAACTGGAAGTCCTCCGCCGGTCGGCCGAGCGCGACCGGGCCGCCGGCGTCCACGTCCACCCGCAGGTGCGAGCCGATCACCAGGTAGTCCGCCGGTTTCGGTTTCTCGGTGGTGGAGGTCAGGCCGGCCGCGCGGGCCATCCGGGTGCCCTGGTTGCGCAGCCCGATGTAGGTGTGGCCCCGGGCGATCCAGTTCCGCAGGTTGGCCTGACCGGTCGCGGTCAGCCCGCCGGTCGCGTCGCCGCCGTCCGGCACCAGCAGGACCGTACGGCCGGTGAACGCCGGCGTGTTGTCGTTGATGTCCGCGCTGGTCACCGGCGTGAGGTCCAGGCCCCACTGCCGCCCGAGCACGTAGCGGGCCTCCCCGTACGAGCCGGAGGTGGTGGAGATGCCGGCGCCGGCGAACAGCCCGACGTCGGGGCGGGCGATCGGCGTGCCGCCCGCGGGCCGGCGGCCGGCGGTCAGGGTCACCCCCAGCGACCCGGCGAGCCGGTCGGCGGCCGGGGTCAGGGCGCGTGCCGGGATCCGGACCAGATCGGTGCTCGGCTCCCGGGTGACCGGGACGCCCCGGCCCAGCAGCCGGAAGGTCAGCTGCGCGGCCGCGGCCGAGTCCGCCCGGTACGTGTACGAGCCGCCGGCCGGGGCCGGCCGGGTGCGGCCGCCCTCGATCCGCCGGACCGGCTCGGCGCGCGGCCGCACCGGGTCGCCGGTGTAGACCGTGTCGATGCCGGCCAGCAGCGGGTTGCTCCACGACGAGACGTCGTAGAAGTACGGGAACGGAACGTACGGATCCTCCCCCATGACCGCCTGGATCCAGTGCTTCTGCGGCTGCTCCATCGGGATCCAGTACGCGCCCGCCGGCACGGTCAGGCCGGTGGCGCCGCGCCCGCCGAAGATCCGCGCGTGCGGCACCTCGACCGGCTCGGTCACCCGGTACACCTCGACGTCCATCCGGCGCAGCCGCTCGACCAGCCGGCGCACGTCGGCGAGCTGGCGGCCCGGCATCAGGAAGTACGACCTGATCCGCAGGTCCGGCACCGGGAACTGGACGGTGTTGGTGGGCTGGACCACCTCGTTGGGCTCCAGCGTGCCGGCCCGGCCCTCGGCGAGCGCGTCCACCCAGATCCGGTAGTAGCCGTCGAGCACCTCGCGCTTGTGGGCCGCCGCCCAGCCCAGCGTCGCCCACTGCGTGTGGAACTGCTGCTGGACCCGATCCTGCACCGCTGAGGCGCCGCCCTTCTCATAGGTCATTCCCGCCGCGCCGAAGCCGGCGGCCGGGACGGTGTCGCCGTAGCCCATGTAGAACAGGTCGTAGTACTCGTAATTGAAGTAGCACTCCGTGGTGACCGCGTCGGTGCAGGGGCCGTGGTAGCCGAAGCCGGCCTTGTTCGCCTCACCGATCCGGTTGATCCAGTCGACCGGCTGGTCGGCGATCTCGTGGTGGATCGGGTCGGCGTTGGGCGGGAAGAAGTACCGTTGCCCGCCCATCTCGTGGGCGTCGACGAAGACCTGCGGTGGCAAGCGCCTCAGCAGCTCGATCTTGTGGTCGGTCTCCGGCTGGGTGCGCGCGAACCAGTCCCGGTTCAGGTCGAAGCCGTATTCGTTCTGTCGCCGCAGCGCCTCGCGGCCGTCCGGGTTCTGGGTGGGCACGATCACCGTGATCAGGTTGTCGGCGCGCCGGCGCGCGGCGCAGGACCGGCCGGCGGCCAGTTCGTACAGCGTCTTGAGGGCGGCGTCGGCGCCGCTGGTCTCGCCGCCGTGCACGTTGCCGGCTATCCACACGATGGCCGGCCGCTCCGCGGCGATCCGCCGCGCCGCGCCGGGCCCGAGCCGGCGCGGATCGCGCAACCCGCGGATCTGCGCGGCGATCCGGTCCAGGGTGCCGGGCTCGACCTGGCCCCGGCCGGAGACCACGGCGTACGGCAGCGGCCGGCCCCGCACGCTGGCGCCCATCGTGCCGGTGACCACGCGGTCGGACGCCCGGTCCACCGCGCTCAGGTAGCCGCGGATCTCGTCGTTGGTGACCACCCGCTGCTGGCCGGCGCCGAGCGGGAAACCGAGGTACTCCTCCGGGCTGGGCACCGTGGCCAGGTGGCCGCCCGGGTCGCTGCCGCACGGGGCGCTCCGCGGTGTCGCGCTCGCCGGGACGCCGGCCGGCACCGCGGCCAGGGCGGCCGCCAGCACGACGGCCATGGCGCCCGCCAGGCGGCCCGGCCGAACCGTTCGGGGGGTGGCTCGGGGAAGTCGCACCGTGTCCTCGTTCCCGTCGGCGGGAAATGACTCGAAACGCTCCGCAGCCTATGACCTCCGATTCACCCGGGTCAACGAATTCCGCATCAGAACATCGTCGCAGGTGAATTGGTAATGCGCCGGCGAGAGTGGTTTCCGGTCCACGCGGGGCCGGTCCGGTCACGCCCGCAGCAGCGCCGCCATCGCGTCGTTCTCCGCGGTCTGCTCGTTGATCACGTGCTTGGCGAGGCTGCGCAGGTAGGCGTTGCCGCCGGGGCGGTCCAGCAGCGACCGGGACATGGCGATGGCGCCCCGGTGATGCTCGATCATCAGCCGCAGGAACACCGCCGGGGCCGGGCCCGCGTCGGCCCGGTCCAGCTCGGCCAGCTGCGCCGCGGTCAACATGCCGTGCTCCGCGCCGCCGCCGGCCGGGGCCGCGGGCGGCTGGCTCCAGGCGGCCAGCCAGTCGTTCGTCCGGTCGATCTCGCGTTGCTGGTCGTGGATGATGAACTCGGCGATCAGGCGGATCCGCTCCGGGACCGCGCCCTTGGCGATCAGCGTGCGGCTCATCCGCACCGCCTGCTCGTGGTGCGTCACCATCATCCGCGCGTAGTGCACGTCGGCCGCGGACGGCGTCGCCCCGGACTCCGAGGCGACCTGCTGGTCCGGCCGGTCGCGCACGCGGTCGCCGGTACGCAGCGCGAGGACGGCCACGGCGGCGAGGGCGAGCACGAGCGCGGCGGCGAGGCGGCGGATGGTCAACGGGAGTCCCTTCGCGCGGAATCGGACCGGCCCGGTCACGGATGACCGGGCCGGCTCGTCGTTCAGCCCTGCGAGCCGTCGTCGCCGGGGTTGCCGTTCACGGCCGCACGGCCGTCCGGGGTCAGCGGGTTCATCCCGGTGAAGTCCCGCGGCACCAGGTCGAAGCCCTGCCAGTGCATCGGCATCGGGCTCTGGTCCTCGTCGCGCGGCACGTGGTGGAAGCCCACCCGGACCCACATCACCGGGTCGGTCAGCTTCTCCTTGTTCTTGACGAAGTCGACGACCGTCACGGTGTCCAGCGGGCACTCCGGGTCCGCGGCGTTGGCGCTGGCCCACTTCTCGCACGGGTTCTTCTGGCTGAAGGTCACGTCCGGCTTGGTCTCCGGGTGTCCCTCGTACCGGTCGCTCGGCCCGGGCACCAGCTCGTAGGAGCGCTGGTGCCCGTCGGCGTTCTTGGCGGTCGGGCTGACCAGCCGCCAGAAGCGCTGGTTGGCCTTGGCGAACGTGCCCTCGGTGGCGATCGTCCGGCGCGTGGTCTTGAGCGCCGCGGTCACGCTGCCGCGCCCGGCCGTCGCCGTGTCGAACTGCTCGACCTTCTCACCGCCCTGGCCGGCGATGTTGAAGTCCACCCGCCAGAACGCGTTGTGGTAGTGCATGGTCGCGTAGTCCTTGGCGGCCTTGCCGACCGGCCATCCGTTGTCCGCGGTCGAGTACTCGCTCGGCGCCAGGTCGCCGGTCGCCCCCAGCCGCGCCGAGATCTGCCCGTCGTCGTGCAGCCGGTACTCGGTCACGTACTCGTACCAGCCGAGCTTGCTGATCGCGCGCAGGACCAGGTCGTGTCCCTGCCGGGAGTAGACTGTGTCCGTGGGCTCCTCGGTCTCGTCGTTCCACTCCTGCTCGTGCAGCCGGTAGGCCAGGCCGCGCGGCTCCGCGCTGACGCAGAGCACGTCGCGCTGCTGCGGGTCGCTGCCGCCGTCGGAGCCGCGGCGCACCGAGCCGCCCTTGCAGTCGTCGCCGGTCAGGCTCTCCAGGCCGTAGCCGCCGAGGCCGATGGCGGTGAGGTCGTCGTACTCGGTGTCACCGGTGTCGTAGGGCACGTTGAGCTGCGCCAGCCGGATCGAGTCGAGCACCTGCACCGGCTCGGGATAGCGCTTGGAGGCGACGAAGACGTGGTCGAGCACCAGCCCGGCCTTGTCGTTGATGCGCCAGCAGAGCTGCCAGGTGGTCCCGTTGGGCAGGGTCTCCTTGACCATCGCCGACGCGCCGCAGGGCGTCGCCGCCGGGGCCGCCTGGGCGGCGGCGGGCGCGGTCACGCTCAGCACGGCCGACGTCAGGAGCGCGACGGCGCCGGCGGTTTTTCGGTACGTCATGCTGCGGGAATCTCCGCTCACTTGAGGCGGGCGACCGTGCGCCCGGACAGGTCGATGACGAGATCGGTGACGTTGATGAAGTGCCCGTCGGCGGTCTTCACGATCAGTTGCACGCAGCGGCTCGCGCCGCACTGGCCGGCACCCTGGTCAGCGGGCTTCGCCGTGTAGACGTGCGCGGTGGGGACGAGCCCGTCGGCGCCGCCCAGCTGCTGCCCGGTGGCCTTGCGGTACGCCTCGCGGAAGTTCGCGCCCAGCGGATCGGCGAGCAGCAGGTCCAGGGCGACCTTGGCCTCCCGCTCGGACGCCGGTGGCTGCATCCCGGTCGCGGAGTAGGACTTGACGAGCTTTCCGGTCCGGACGTCGACGACCTGCTTGTACAGCTTCTCGGTCCGGTAGTCGTAGAAGTACAGTTCGGCCTCCCGGCCGGTGCCCTCGGCGTCCAGCTCGGCGGCCAGGTACTCCGGGCCGGGCTGGCCGGTCACGTCCCGGGCGGTCGCGGCCAGTTCCGGGGTGAGCGCGATCCCGCGCGCCCGGTCGACCTCGGTGCCGGTCAGCGGGTCGCTGCCGGTTCCGGCGGCGGCCTCGGGCACCGGGCTGGGGTGCGAGACCCGGGGCTGGTCGGCTGTCGCACCGGGGGTGGCCGGCGCGCTGGGTGCGGCATTCGCCTGCCACGAGGCGAGCCCGAAGGCGGTCACCGCGCTGACGGTCGCGATGCCGAGGCCCCAGCCCCATTTTCGGTAACGATCCACTGTCCGCATTCCTCCCGGTCGCTTGGCAGTGCGCCGTGAAGAATGGTGAGAGGCGAGTGAAATTCATGTGAGGTGGTCCCGGGTCTCGGCCGGGAGCATCCGCGAGCTCACTCCAATGTGCCTGGTCATCTCGATAATGCGGCGGTCGCGAAAAGGGTGAGATTTGTTCCAAGACATTCATCGAATCAGGAATGGTCGACGCATGTCTATTTTATTACCATCGATATCCGGCGGCTCGGCGCCGGTCCGCCCGCTCGACGTGGCACGGCGCCGGCCGGGGGCACGACCACGCCCCGTCGCGCCGTCAGCCGCGTCCGCCGCCGGCCTGCTCCGGGCGCGCCCGGGCGGCCGTGGCCGCTCCCGCCGCCGGCCGGTCGATCAGCCGGGTGGCGACCGGCCCGGCCACCGCGAGCACGATGACGTAGGCCGCGGTCAGCGGACCGAGCGAGCCGTGGCCAGCCGTCCCGATCAGGCTGGCGATCACCAGCGAGAACTCGCCGCGGGTGATCAGCGCGGTCCCGGCCCGCAGCCGGCCCTGGGGCCCCGCGCCGTCCCGGCCCGCGGCGTACCAACCGGTGGCGATCTTCGTGCAGCCGGTCACCGCGGCGAGGGCGAGCGCCGCCGGCAGCATCGGCACCAGGTCGGCCGGGTGCACCGAGAGGCCCACGGCCAGGAAGAACGCCGCCGCGAACAGGTCGCGCAGGGGACCGATGACCGCACGCGTACGGTCGGCGACCTGCCCGGTCAGCGCCAGTCCCAGCAGGAACGCGCCGACCGCGGCGGACGCTTCGAGCAGTTCGGTGACTCCGGCCACGATCAGTGTCAGGCTCAGCACCCGCAACAGCATCTGCTCGGTGTCGGCGGTGTCGAGCAGCCGGGCGAGCGGCCCGCGCAGCCGGCGCGAGGCGATGAAGGCGAGCACCACCACCGCGACGCCGAGGGACATCCCGAGCACGGCCTGCCACCAGGCGCCGCCGGACGCCAGCACCGCGAGCAACGGCAGGAAGCCCGCCGTCGCGACGTCCTCCAGCACCAGCACGGACAGCACCGCCGGGGTCTCCCGGTTGCCCAGGCGGCGCAGGTCGGTGAGCAGTCGCGCGATGATCCCGGACGAGGAGATCCAGGTGATGCCGGCCAGCGCGAGACTCCCGGTCCAGTCCAGGCCCAGCAGCCGGCCGGTCAGCGCCCCCGGTACCGCGTTCAGCACCATGTCCACACCGGCCGAGGGCAGGTGGCGGCGCAGGCTGACGGACAGTTCCTCGACCGAGAACTCCAGCCCCAGGGTGAGCAGCAGCAGGACCACGCCGATGGTCGCGCCGGTCCGGATGAACTCGCCGGCCGCCGGCACCGGGGCGACGCCGCCCGGGCCGAGCGCCAACCCGGCCAGCAGGTACAACGGGATCGGCGAGAAGCCGAAGCGCCGGGCCGCCGCGCCGAGGAAGCTCAGCGCCGCCAGCACGACACCCAGCTCCACCAGCAGCGCTACCGAGGTGTGCACGGCTCATCCGCGCAGGATGCGCTCGACACCCGCGATGCCGTCATGGGTGCCGATGACCACCAGCACGTCGCCGGGCCGCATCACCTGGCCCGGCCCCGGAGAGGCGATCACGTGGTCGTTGCGGACGATCGCCACGATCGACGCCCCGGTCCGCGTCCGTGCCCGGGTCTCGCCCAACGGCCGGCCGGCGAACGGCGAGCCGGCCGGGACCGGTATCTGGCCGGCGCCGAGGCCGGGAATCTCCCGGGTCAGGTCGGCGAACCGCTCGGCGATCCGCAGCGCGCCCAGGATGTCGGCGACGGTGTCCGCCTCGTCCCGGGTCAGCCGGAACAGCGGCACGGCCACATCGGGGTCGGCGGTGTACGCCACCACGTCCACGTCGCCGCTGCGCGCGGTGACGATGCCGAGCCGGTCCCCGGCGCTCGTGGTGAACTCGTAGCGCACGCCGACCCCGGGCAGCAGAACCTCGGTCACGTCCATGTGTCCATCGTCGTCGAGCCACCGCGCCGGCCCCGGCCGAACCGCGCCGAGCCGCGGCCCGGATCACCCCTTGGGCGGGGCCGGGCCCGGCACGCGGATGAGCCGAATCGCCCCCGGCATCGGCCGCCGCCGTTCGACAATGGGAGGGTGGTGGCCGGCATCCTGTCCCAGGCCCGGAATCCGGCGCGGCTCGCCGGCGCGTGCACGGTGGCGGCCGGCGTCGCGGTGCTGCTCGGCTACACCGCCGGCATCCGGTGGCTGGTGCGCCCGGTCCCGGTCGGGCCGTTCATGGTGCCGTTGACCGCGGTGACCTTCGTCCTGGCCGGAACGAGTCTGTGGCTGCTCGCGCCGCGCCCCGCCGCCGGCACCGCGCCCCGGGCCGCCGGGCAGGCGCTGGGCTGGCTGGTGGCGCTGGTCGGCGCGGTCGTGCTGGTGGAGTACGGCGCCGGCCGCGGCACCGGGATCGACCTGCTGCTGTTCCCGGACCGGATGCGGGCGTGGTCCACCGGCGGCAACGCGGGGCAGCCCGGCCTGTACGCCGCGGTGGCCTTCGTGACGCTCGGCACGACCCTGGCCCTGCTGGACGCCGGCCCGCGCCACGGGCCCCGGCCGGCGCGCCTGCTGCTGCCGGCCACGGCGCTGGTGACCGTGCTGGCGATCCTCGGCAGCGCCTACGACCTGAGTTTCGTGACCTCGCCGACGATCGGCCTGGCGCTCAGCACCGACGCCGTCCTGGTCGTGCTGGCCGCCGGTCTCCTGCTGGCCCGGCCGGAGCTGCCGCCCACCCGGGTGTTCCGCGGCCCGGGTCCCGGCGCGCTGGCCGGTCGGCGCCTGGCGCCGGTGCTGGCGCTGGTGCTGTTCGCCGGCATCCTGGCGATCCTGGCGTCCGGCAGCCGGATGCCGGCCGGCGGGCTGGCCATCACGGCGACCACCATGCTGCTGCTGCTCGTCCTGTACCTGGTGTTCGTGCGCGCCGGCGCGGCGCTGGACGCCGCCCAGCGCGAGCGCGAGCGGTTCATGCGCCAGCTGGAGGAGACCGAGCGGCTGGAGGCGCTGGGAATCCTCGCCGGTGGGGTGGCGCACGACTTCAACAACGCCCTGGCGACCATTCTGGGCACCGCGGCGCTGGTCGCCGAAGACCTCGGCCCGGACCATCCCAGTCAGCCGGACATCGAGCGGATCCGGGCCAGCGCCCAGCGCAGCGCGGATCTCACCAGCCAGCTGCTGATCTTCGCGCGGCAGGAGCCACGCCGGGCGCAGGCCATCGACGTGGCCGCCGCCCTCCGTGGGATCGAGGACCTGATCCGGCGCACCATCGGTGAGGACATCGACTTCAGCTGCCAGCTGGCCGACCACCTCGCCCCGGTCCGGATCGACCGGAGCGACCTGGAGCAGGTCATCCTCAACCTCGCGGTCAACGCCCGGGCCGCCATGCCCGGCGGCGGGTCGTTGCGCATCAGCGTCGGCGCGGTCACCCTGCCGGACGCGGCGACCCCGCCGCCACCCCTGCCGGCCGGCCGTTACGTCCACATCGCCGTCACCGACACCGGCACCGGCATGTCGCCCGAGGTGATCAGTCACGCCTTCGAGCCGTTCTTCACCACCAAGCCCGTCGGGCAGGGCACCGGGCTGGGCCTGGCCAACGCGTACGGCGTCGTCACACAGGCCAACGGCCACATCACCCTGGACAGCGAGCCGGGCCGGGGCACCACGGTGAACCTCTACCTGCCCGCCATCGCGGCGGCGGACCGGGACGCCCCGGCCCCGGCGGGCGCCGCGCCGGAGGGTCACGCCGAGACGATCCTGCTCGTCGAGGACGAGTCCGCGGTCCGTCAGACCGTGGCCCGGACGCTGACCCGGCACGGGTACCGGGTCCTGGAGGCGTGCTCGGCCGACGAGGCGAGCGCGGTGTTCCACCGGCCGGGCGTGCACGTCGACGCGCTGCTCACCGACGTCACCATGCCCCGCTCGTCCGGGTACCAGCTCGCCGAGCGGTTGCACGACGTGGCGCCGGACCTGCCGGTGATCTTCATGTCCGGTTACACCGCCACCGCGCCGCCCGGCGGCGGCACCGCCCGCTTCATCTGCAAGCCGTTCAGCGCCCGGATGCTGTTGACGACGGTGCACGAGGCATTGACCGGCGCCGTGCCGTCGCCCACGGCGCGGTAGCACGACCCGGTTCACATCATTGATCTTCTTGACACAAGTGTGTCCGATAACCACCATGTGAGAGCGCTCTCTTCTCGCCCTCGGGCATGAGGTGGCGTGGCCGCGGCTCGCCGGAGGCCCCCCATCCCCCGCCGCGGCCGATCAAGGTTCCCCCGTCTTGAGAATCGAGGACACTCGATGAGATCCCCCCGAAGACTCATCTCGCTGCTGGCGGCCTTCAGTGCCGTCGTCGCCGGCGGCCTCTACGCGGCCACCATGCCGGCGTCCGCGGCGACCGGCCCGGCGCTGCTGCCGTTCAAGGTCGCCAACAACACCGGCCGCGCCGAGGCGACCTACCTCTACGTGCTGGGCACCAACCTGAGCACCGGCCGGCTGGGCTACGTCAACGCGGCCGGCACGTTCACCAACTGGCCGGCCGGCGCCAACCCGCCGAGCCCGGCGCCCGACGTGGCGATCGCCGGACCCGGCACCGGTGGCAGCACCACCATCCAGCTGCCCAAGGGCGTCTCCGGGCGGGTCTACTTCTCGTTCGGGCAGAAGCTGAAGTTCTTCCTCACCCCGGACGGCCTGGTGCAGCCGGCGCCGTGGTCCAGCGGCGACGCCAACCGGGACATCCTCTTCGACTGGAGCGAGTTCACCTACAACGACGCCGGGCTGTGGCTCAACAGCTCCCAGGTGGACATGTTCGCCGTGCCGCACACCGTCTCGGTCACCGGTGGCGCCGGCACCCGCTCGACGGGCACCATCGTGGCCAACGGGCGGGACAACGTCATCAACGGCGTCAAGGCGGCCGGCTGGGGCGGCACCGTCCACACCCGCTCGGACGGCACGGTCCTGCGGGTCCTCGCGCCCGGCAAGGCCGCGGACGCCGGTGGGCTCAGCGCCACGTACCTGGACTCCTACATCACCAGCGCGTGGAACGCGTACACCGGCAAGACGCTGACCGTGGTGCCGTTCGCCGACCAGCCGAACACCAGATACTTCGGGCGCACGTCCGGCACCGTGATGACCTTCACCAACGCGAGCGGGCAGCGGGTGGCCACGTTCAACAAGCCCAGCTCCGCGAACGTCTGGGGATGTGACGGCAACCTGGCCGCGCCCAACGACCAGGTGGTCGGTCCGATCGCGCGGACCCTGTGCGCCGCGCTCAACCGCGGCACCCTCGGCACGGTCGACACCCAGCCGAGCACCGACGCGTCGCAGTTCTACAAGAACAACCCGACCAACCAGTACGCCAAGTTCGTGCACGCCAACATGGTCGACGGCAAGGCGTACGCGTTCGCCTTCGACGACGTCGGCGCGTTCGAGTCGCTGGTCAACGACGGCGCGCCCAGCTCCGCCGGAATCACCCTGGACCCGTTCACCGGCGGTGGCGGCAGCACGCCGACCACGCCCCCGGCCACCGCGACCGGCAACCCGGTGATCAGCGACTGGAACGGCAAATGCATCGACGTGCCGGCCGCCAACTTCGCCGACGGCGTCAAACTGCAGATGTACACCTGCAACAACTCGGCCGCCCAGAAGTGGACGTTCACCGGCGGGACGCTGCGCACCCAGAACAACAAGTGCATGGACGTGGCCTGGGGCGCGACCGCCAGCGGCACGGCCATCCAGATCGCGACCTGCTCCGGCAACGCCGCACAACAGTTCGTGCTCTCGGCCGCGGGCGACCTGGTCAACCCGCAGGCCAACAAGTGCATCGACATCAAGGACTGGAACGGCAACGACGGCGCGGCCCTGCAGCTGTGGGACTGTGCCGGCAGCGCGAACCAGAAGTGGCACAAGGGCTGAGCACCCGCACCGCCCCCGGCCGGGGCGCTCGCCGCTCGCGAGCGCCCCGGCCGGGGTGTCCGGCGGTCAGGCCGTGATGTTCCACCGCTGGCAGGCGTTGCCCAGCGAGCTCCACTGGCGCACCGCGACACCGTCGGCCGTGCCGCAGTCGGTGACGTCGAGGACCAGGCCGTTGCCGCGGTTGGCGATCAGGTGGCCGCCGTCGATCGGGGTGAGGCTCCACTCCTGGCAGGCGTTGCCGAGCGGGGCCCACAGGTTCACCGCCGTGCCGTTGGTGGCCCCGCAGTTCACCGAGTCCAGCACGGTGCCGCTGTTGACGTTGGTGATGCGGTAGTAGCCGCTGCTCGTCCGGGTGAACGTCCACTGCTGGCAGGCGTTGCCGAGCGAGGACCACTGTTGGATCGCGGTGCCGTTGGCGGTGCCGCAGTCGCGCGCCTCGAGGACCTTGCCGCTGGCCTGGTTGACCAGCCGGTACCTCGTACCGCCGGCCGGGAAGGAGACCGTGCCGCCCGGGTCGCCCGCCGGCGCGGTCAGGGCGGCGGAGAGCCGGTCCGGGGTACCCAGATCCGGGCTGCCGTCGGCGTTCCAGGTCACCTTCTTGATCCGGGTGGTCCGGGTGGCGCCGCAGCCCTGCGCGGTGGTCTCGTTCGCGTGGTACGCCATCCACGTCTCGCTGCCGTCCGGCGAGGTGAAGAACGAGTGGTGGCCCGGCCCGTAGACGCCGTTCGCGTCGCTGCGCCCGAAGATCGGGGTGCTCTTCTTCGTCCACGAGCTCGCCGCCAGCGGGTTGCCGCCGGTCAGGGTCAGCATCCCGAGCTTGTAGTCGGGGGTGTTGCAGGAGCTGGCCGAGAAGGTCAGGTAGGTGGCCCCGTTGTGCTGGATGACGTACGGGCCCTCCTCGATGTTGCCGCCCGCCTTCTCCCAGTCGTAGCTGGGGTAGGAGATCCGGGTGCCGTACGCGGACACCGTCCACGGGTTGCTCATCGGCGCGATGAACAGGCTCTGCAGGTCACCGACCCAGGAAGAGTAGAGGAAATAGTTCTTCCCGCCGATGGTGGCGACGCTGCCGTCGATCGCCCAGCCGTTGCCGGCCTGCACGTTCAGCTGCCCCCGGTAGGTGTAGGGGCCCATCGGGTCGGTGCCGGCGCTCTCCAGCACGAAGGAGCGCTGCCCGTCACAGCACGCGGCGGTGCCGGCGCTGTAGTAGAGGTACCAGCGGGTGCCGTTCGGGCCGCTGAGCTTGTGCAGCGAGGGCGCCCACATGTTGCAGCAGTTGGTGGCGCCGGTGCCGGTGTACACCACCGACGCGGTGGCGCCGGGCAGCGCGGCGACCGACTTCGCCTTCTTGATCACCAGCTGCGAGTTCCAGGTGGTGGCGGCCAGGTAGTAGTAGCCGTTGTCGTAGCCCATCCACGGGTCGGCGCCGTACGGCGCGGCGGCGACCGGGTTGGTGAAGGCGACTGCCGCGTCGCTGGGCGGCGGGCGGAGGGTGACCGCGGTGACGGCCGCGACGGCCATCAGGAGCACGACCGCCGCCGCGCGCACGCGGCGTCGTATCGCGAATCGGGGAACGGACATCGGGGGTTCCTTCCGGGATGCCGGCGTCCGGGGACGAACGGGCCGGCGACGGGCGGGGACGCACTGGGTCAGTGGCCGCACGCGCCGCAAAGGTTGCCCCGGTACCGGAAAATCCCCGGACCCCGCCGCGGACCCGGCGTCCGCCCCGGCGAGGACGGGCGCCCGTCCCCGCGGCGGCCCGGCGCCGCCGCGGGGTGAGCGCGTCAGCGGCCGGCGCGGGCCGGCGCGCTGCCGGTGTAGACGGTCAGGCCGAGCGCGCCGGTGTCGAGCCGGCCGTCGGCGTCGACGGTGAACCGCCAGCGGTCGTACCGGGTCTGACCGAGCACGATCACCACCCACGCCGCGTCGGGCCGGTTGACCAGGGACTGGGCCCGCTCCAGCTCGCGGCTGCCCGGGGTGGAGCCGAGGATCAGCACGCCGAGCGTGCGCTTGCCGCCGGAGCTGCCGCCGCGCAGGGTGTACGCGGTGTCCGAGCCGTCCCCCTCGGCGAGCGAGAGCGCGTCGCGGATGCTGACCCGCTCGCCACCGGTCAGGTGCGGGCGGATGTCACCGGCGACGACCTGCACCCCGCCGGCCCACGGGCTGCTGCTGAGCTCCTCGGTCCACGCCGCGACCAGATCACGGGCCGCGGCCTTGTCACCCTGGATACTGATCATGCCGGTGGCCTGGCCGAGATCGATCAGCTCCCGTACGCCCCCGGTGGTGCCCAGGGTGACCAGGCGCGGGCACGGGCTGGGCAGGTCGTTGCTGGCCGGCAGCGCCTGCAGGTCGCGCAGCGAGGCCTGCCAGATCCGGCCGTGCTCCAGGGCCTCCCACGGCTCGGTCGGGTCCTCGTCCGGGGCGGCCAGGCGCAGCGAGATGCGGCTCTCGTCGATCGAGACGGCGTACACCGGGGGCGTCGGGCGCCCGCCCGCGTCGGCGGCGGTGACCAGCACCTGCAGCGCGCGATCGATGGTCCAGGCGGCGGCGGTGTCGAAGGTGCGCGTCGGCGCGGCGACGGCCGGCTCGGCGGCGCCGCGCGCGGCGGGTTTGCGCGCGACCGGCTGCCCCGCCGCGGCAACCGGGCGGCGGCGCAGGAACCACAGGACACCGGCGACGATGCTGGCCAGGAGCAGGACGCCGGCCACGATCCACAGAACGAGCGCCGTCGTGCCGGATTCCTTCCCGCTGGCGGGCGCGGCGGGGGCCGCCGCGGCGGCGCTGGGCGCGCCGCTCGCCGCGGCGCCGGGCGCGTTCACCACCAGCGGTCCGGTCTGCACCCCGTCGCCCTTGGCGTCCGCCGGCAGGTACAGGTACCACCCGGGCGTGATCACGGTCGGGTCGGTCAGGCTCCCGCCGTCGGGCTGGATCCGGCCCTTGTTGAGCGCGAAGATCTCCCGCCACCGCTCGCCGTCGCCGAGGAAGCGCGCGGCGATCTCGTAGAGGAACTCGGGCGCGCCCTGGTACTCGTGGCGCACCTGGTACCACTTCATCTCCTCGCGCTTGGCCGGCAGCACGGACGCGTGCCGGGCCGGGGCCGCCGCGACCGCCGGCGCCGCGGTCGTGCCCACCGTCGTGGCCAGTACCAGTCCCAGCAGGACAATGCCGCCGCGACGGATCGTTGGACGGTGCATAGGGCATCTTCCTCGCGCAGAGATGATCGTGACGCCGACACCCTACATTCACGGTGTGCGATAACGTGGGGCGACTTTCTGCCCGTCTCGTCACCCCCTGCCGTCTCCGTTCCGATGGCGTCACGAGGCGTGTGGACTCGGGCTCTCGGAGGCGCTGTGCAGCTGTTATCAACCATTGTCGACCCCGCGACAGGCGACTCCGCGGACGTGGCCCTGGTCACAGACGGCGATGCCACGATCGAGGCGCTCGCTCACTCAGTGCAACGGCACCTCCGGGATGCGGGACGGCGCACCGGAACCCCGACCCTCTACGCCGACGGCAAACCCCTGGATCCCGCACTGACCGTGGCCGGGTCGGCGGTCCGCGACGGCGTGGTGCTCAGCCTCGACGCGCCCGCCGGATGGCCGGCTCCGGAGCAGCCCGGGCTGCTCGAGGTGCGGATCGTCGGCGGGCCCGCGGCCGGCGGTTTCGTCCGGCTCAGCACCGGCGGCGGCGACCTCGGCGGCGCCCCGGAGTGCTGGGTGACGGTCGCCGACCCGGCGCTGCCGGCCGTCGCCGCCGCGGTCAGTGTGGACGTCCACGCCCGCTGCACGATCGAGCCGGCCGCCGGGGTGGCCCTGACCCTCGACGGCGCGGAGGTCACCGGGCGTGTCGAGTGGCGTCCCGGGCAGCTGCTCCGGGCCGGCGGCTCGCTGCTGGATCTGGCCGGGTACACCCGCCCGGACGCCGCCCTGGAGCCCTCCGCGGACGGCACCGGCCTGGACTACAACCGCCCGCCGCGGATCCGGCCGCCGCGTCACGAGACCAAGTTCCGGCTGCCGATGCCGCCGAAGGAGCCGCAGCGCAGCCCGCTGCCGTGGCTGATGGCGATCGTCCCGCTGGTCGGCGCCGTCGCCGCGATGCTGCTCACCGGCAACAAGACGCTGCTGCTGCTCGCGCTGCTCAGCCCGCTGTCGCTGTTCGGCAACTGGCTCATGTCGCGCAAGCAGGGCAAGCAGTCGTACGCCCAGCTGCGCCAGGAGTACGTGGCCCGCAAGACCCGCATCGAGCAGGACGCGCGCGACGCCCTGGAACTGGAGAAGGCCGAGCGGCGCGGGATGTGCCCGGATCCGGCGCTGATCGCGGTGATCGCCACCGGGCCGCGCCGCCGGCTCTGGGAGCGCCGCCGCCGCGACCCGGACCACCTGCTGATCCGGGTGGGCAGCGGCGAGCTGCCCGCCGAGGTGGCGCTCGACGACCCGGAGCGCGACGAGCACCGGCGTACCGTGCACTGGTCCATCCCGGACGTGCCGGTGACCCTGTCGCTGCGCGAGCACGGGGTGATCGGTTTCGCCGGCCCCGGCGACAGCGCCCGGGCGCTCGGCCGCTGGGCGGTGCTGCAGACCGCGGTGCTGCAGAGCCCGGCCGACGTGCAGGTGACCCTGCTGACCGACCCGGCCGGCCGGGCGAGCTGGGACTGGGTGCGCTGGCTGCCGCACGCGCGGCCGGGCCAGCCGGGCGGTCCCGCGGTGCTGATCGGTCACGACGCCGACTCGGTGGGCCGCCGGGTGGCCGGGCTGCTGGAGCTCGTCGAGCAGCGCGCCGCGGTACGCAAGGAGACCGGCTCGGCCGGCTTCCGCGAGCCGGACATGCTGGTCGTGCTGGACGGCTCGCGCCGGCTGCGGTCGCTGCCCGGGGTGGTGCAGCTGCTGCGCGAGGGCCCCGCGATGGGGGTGTACGCGATCTGCCTGGACACCGACGAGCGGCTGCTGCCCGGCGAGTGCCAGGCGGTCGCGGTGGCCGAGGGCGGCCGGCTGCGGATCTCGCGTACCGGAGCGGACCCGCTGGCCGACATCGAGCCGGACCTCCCGCCGGCGGCCTGGTGCGCCGGGGTGGCCCGGGCGCTGGCCGCGATCCGGGACGTCAGCGACAACGAGGACGACGCGGCGCTGCCCACGTCCAGCCGGCTGCTCGACGTGCTGGCGCTGGACCCGCCGCGACCGGAGGACATCCTGACCCGCTGGGCGGTCCGGGGCGCGAGCACGGCGGCGGTGGTCGGCGAGTCGTTCGACGGGCCGTTCGAGATCGACCTGCGGCGCGACGGCCCGCACGGGCTGATCGCCGGCACCACCGGCGCCGGCAAGTCCGAGTTGCTGCAGACCATCGTGGCGGCGCTGGCCGTGGCCAACCGCCCGGACGCGATGACGTTCGTGCTCGTCGACTACAAGGGCGGCAGCGCCTTCGGGGACTGCGTACGCCTGCCGCACACCGTCGGCATGGTCACCGACCTGGACGAGCACCTGGTCCGCCGGGCCCTGGAGTCGCTCTCCGCCGAGCTGCGCCGCCGCGAGCACGTGCTGGCCGCCGCCGGCGCCAAGGACATCGAGGACTACACCCGGGTGGCCGCCCGGCAGCCCGGCGCGGCGCCGCTGCCCCGGCTGCTGATCGTCATCGACGAGTTCGCCTCGATGGCCCGGGAGCTGCCGGACTTCGTCACCGGGCTGGTCAACATCGCCCAGCGGGGCCGGTCGCTCGGCATCCACCTGCTGCTGGCCACCCAGCGGCCCAGCGGCGTGGTGTCGCCGGAGATCCGGGCCAACACCAACCTGCGGATCGCGCTGCGGGTCACCGACGCCGCGGAGAGCCAGGACGTGCTCACCGCGCCGGACGCGGCCCGGATCGCCAAGAGCACGCCGGGCCGGGCGTACGTGCGGCTCGGCCACGCCTCGCTGGTGCCGTTCCAGGCCGGCCGGGTCGGCGGGCGCCGTCCCGGGGTGGCCGGTGCCGCCGACGCGGCGCCGCCGCAGCTGCGCGTGCTCGACTGGGCGGACCTGGCCCGGCCGATCGAGCCCGCCAAGGCGCCGCAGCAGGCCCGGCAGGAGGAGGTCACCGACCTGCAGGTGCTGGTGGAGGCGCTGCGGGTGGCGGCCGAGCAGGCCGGCGTGCCGGAACAGCACAGCCCGTGGCTGCCGGCGCTGCCGTCGTCGGTGCGGCTCGACGACCTGGCGGCCACCGACGGTGTCCCGTACGGCGTGGAGGATCTGCCCGCCCAGCAGGTGCAGCGGACCGCGGCGCTGCGGCTGGACCAGTTCGGCCACCTGATCGCGGCGGGCGCGCCCCGCACCGGGCGCTCCCAGCTGCTGCGCACCCTGGCCGGCTCGCTGGCCCGCACGCACTCCAGCGCGGACGTGCACCTCTACGGCCTGGACTGCGGCAACGGCGCGCTGCTGCCGCTGGGCGGGCTGCCGCACTGCGGGGCGGTGGTCACGCGTACCGAGGTGGAGCGGGCGTTGCGCCTGATCGACCGGATCGGTGAGGAGATCCGCCGCCGGCAGGGGGTGCTGGCGGCCGGCGGCTACGCGGACGTCGCCGAGCAGCGCCGGGCGGCCACCGGCGCCGAGCGTCTGTCGCACGTCTTCCTGCTGCTGGACCGCTGGGAGGGGTTCCTGTCGACGCTGGGCGAGCTGGACAACGGCACCCTCACCGACAAGATCTTCACGTTCCTGCGGGAGGGCGCGAGCGTCGGCGTGCACGTGGTGATCACCGGGGACCGGTCGGTGCTCAGCGGCCGGATCGCCGCCCTCACCGAGGACAAGATCACGTTCCGGCTGGCCGACAAGACCGACGTGGCGATGCTCGGGCTGCACCCGCGCAATCTGCCGGACGAGATCGAGCCGGGCCGCGCGTTCCGCGCCGAGACCGGCATCGAGGTGCAGGTCGCGCTGCTCGCCGAGGACCCGAGCGGCGCGGCGCAGGCGGCCGCCCTGGCCGAGATCGGCCGGCTGGCCACCGAGCGCGACGCCGCGGTGCCCGCCGCGCTGCGCCCGTTCCGGCTGGGCGAGGTGCCGGCCCAGATCGGCTACGCGCAGGCGGTCGCGCTCCCGCAGGCGGCGACCGGGGCCGGTTGGGTGATGGCCGGGGTGGGCGGCGAGCACCAGTTGCTGCGCTACGGGCCGGACCTGGCCACCGGCGTGCCGGCGTTCGGCATCGGCGGCCCGGCCAAGTCCGGTCGCAGCACCATGCTGACGAGCATGGCCCGCTCCGCGCTGGACGCCGGTCAGCAGGTCATCGTCCTGGCGCCGCGTACCTCACCGGTGCGTGACCTGGCCGGCCGCCCGGGCGTGCTGGCCGTCCTCACCGGCACGGACGTCAGCCCGGAGGAGCTGACCGGCGCGCTGGCGCGGGTGACCGGCCGGGCGCTGATCGTGGTCGACGACGCGGCCACGCTGCGCGACGCGGCGGCCTCCGGCGAGCTGCGCGACGTCATCCGCAACGGCGAGGCCCGGCAGCTCGCGGTGATCTACGCGGGCGACCCGGAGGATCTCAGCGTCGGCTTCAGCGGCTGGCTGGTCGACGCCCGGCGCAGCCGGCGGGGCGCCCTGCTGTCGCCGCAGAACCGCACCGACGGCGACCTGATCGGGCTGCGGCTGCAACGCGCGGCGGTCGGCCAGCCGGTCCGGCCCGGGCGGGCGATGCTGCACCTGGGCGACGGTGAGCCGATCACCGTGCAGGTGCCGGAGTGACGCAGGGGGGCGCCGCGGCGCCCCCCTGCGTCACTCCGGCACGCCGGTCAGCTGCTGCGCAGCGCCTTGGCCAGCTCGTCGTCCGCCTGCTGGAAGGTGTCCGCGGCGGTGGTCAGGTACTTGCCCATGCCCTCCAGCCCCTCGATCACCTTGCTGGCGCCGTCGTTGAACTCGGTGTACGACTGGTCGAACTGCTTGCTCGACGAGTCGGTCACGTAGCCGCCGTTCACCAGGCTGTTGACCATGTTCTTCAGCTCGCTGAGCCGGGAGATGATCTCTTCCTTGCCGTTGGTGAGCTTGGTCGCGGCGTCGCGCATCTCCTGGTACGTCACATTGACGTTCGCCATGTCGTTCTCCTTGTCAGGCGCTGGTGAATCGGAAGTCGGGCGGCGCGGCGCCGGCCGGGGAGGGTCGACGCTCGCGGTCGAGCGGGCCGGCGCGGGGTGGGACTCAGGCTCCGGTGAAGCGGAAGGTCGCGGTGACCGCGTCGAAGACGTCGAAGAACTCCGTCTCCAGGGCGAGCACCGGGGAACTGCCGGTGATCAGGGCGACCCGGGTCGGCTCCGGTCCGGGGAACGGCACGAAGGTCTGCATGATCAGCGAGCGGACCCAGCCGGCGCCGTCGGGCAGCGTGACGTCGTCGACGCCGCGGGTGCGGGGCACCCGGCCGGCGCCCGGGATCTCCACCGACTCGATCTCTCGCCAGAGCGAGTCGGCGCCGCGGCGGGGCCGGGCGGTCAGGTGCGGGGTGATCGCGTCGGCGGCGCCCTGCCCGTCCGGGGCGTCCACGACGGTCACCGTGACGGTGGCCGACATGATCGCGTCGCCGACGACGGTGACCAGCGTGCCGCAGAAGCGGGCGCCGCTGTCGTACGCCCGCCGCGCCGTCTCGCGCAGCACCTTGGCCAGCGCGGACCGGTGCTCGTAGAGCTCCGGCACGTCCTTGAGGCGGGTCTCGACCAGCGAGTTGACGGCGGCGTTGCGCGCGTCGGGGTGCAATTCCAGCTCGAACCACGAGTCCGGCACGGTGATCGAGAAGCCGGTCACGGTCATGGCTCAGCCCTTCATGCTCTCGCGCAGTTGCGAAGCCAGATCGTCGTCGGCCTTGCGCAGGTTCTCGACGGCCTGCTTGGCCATCTTGATCAGCTCCTCGCAGTTCTTGTCGACCCGTCCCCGGCCGTCGCGCCAATGTGACTCGAAGTGACTGATCGCATGGTCGACTTCTCGACCGCCGAGGTCTCCGGAGAACTCGTTCATCCAGGTCCTGGCCGAGTCCATACCGGCTCTAATGCTCTCCAACTGGACAGCAAAGTCCGACAGGCCGTCCAGATTGACCGTTAAGCGGTCGGCAGCCATGCCTCTCCGTCC
Source organism: Actinoplanes teichomyceticus ATCC 31121 (assembly GCF_003711105.1). Lineage (NCBI taxonomy): Bacteria > Bacillati > Actinomycetota > Actinomycetes > Micromonosporales > Micromonosporaceae > Actinoplanes > Actinoplanes teichomyceticus. Next base: position 2,219,976 of record NZ_CP023865.1, on the reverse strand, counting down.
CTGTCGATCACGTGCGCCGGTGGCAGCGTACGCGGCCGAGGGGAGATCATCCAACCTCATGATCGGAACGCTGCGTGACGGAACACGTTAGACTCCGCCGCGTCGCAGGGAGAGTGGAGGCACCATGGCTAGGCCGGCGGACTGGTACGTCCTGGACATGGACGGCGATCCCACGCCCGGCGACCCGGAGCGGGTACGCCGGCTCGCGGAACGCTTCCACGACTTCGCCGACCACGCATACCGGGCCAAGCGCGCCGTCGACTCGCTGCAGGGCGACGGCTCGCTGCTGACCTGGGTGGGCCAGTCCGGGGACGCGTTCCGCGAGCAGTTCGGCGAGTTCCCCGGGCAGATCGACAAGCTGTACCGCTCGCACCGGATGGTCGGCGACGCGCTGGAGGACTTCGCGCCCGTACTGGAGAGCGCCCAGGCCCAGGCGGACCGGGCGCTCGCCGACGGCCGGATCGCGGCGGAGAAGCTCACGTCCCTGCAGGGCTCGCTGAGCATCGCGGAGACCGACTTCACCGGCGCCGCGCAGGCCGCCGAGCGGCTCAACGCCGAGACCCAGGCGCCGGACCCGGAGCAGGTCAAGCAGGCGGTCCGGGACGCCGAGGCCGCGCAGCAGCGCCGCGACCGGGCGCGCAGCGCGGTCGCCGGGGCGCAGGGCGAGCTGGACCTGGCCAAGCAGCTGGCGATGCAGGCCAAACAGTTGCGCGACGGCGCCGCGCGCACCTGCGCCCGGCAGATCGACGACGCCTCCGACGCCGGCATCCAGCCGCGCTCCTTCTGGCAGAAGCTGGGCGACGCGTTCAAGGAGCTGTGGAACATCATCTGCGAGGTCGCCAAGTGGGTGGCCCTGGTCGCCGGCATCATCGCGATGATCATCGGTGGGCCGCTGGCCTGGGTGGCCCTCGCCGCCGGCGCGATCCTGCTGATCAAAGCGGTGGTGGACTTCGCGCACGGCAAGGGGTCGGTGATGGACCTGGTCTTCGGCCTGCTCGGGGTCATCCCCGGGGTCAAGGGGCTGACCTCGCTGTCCAAGCTCAGCGCGCTCTACAAGACCGGCGGCCTCAAGGAGATCGGCAAGGCCGCCCTCACCGGCATGAAGGCCCTGGCCAACGACATGGTCAACCTGATCAAGGGGGCTGGCGTGGGCGCGGTCACCGTGGTCAAGAACCTCGGCGGGCTGGTGAACCTGGGCGCGGCCCGGCTCGCCGACCTGTTCCACGTCAAGGTCCCGCCGGTGCCCAGGGACGTCTCCCGCTCGATCGACATCCGCGAGTGCGTCACCGACCCGATCGACGTCGCCACCGGCGAGATGGTGCTCACCGAGGTGGACCTGGAGCTGCCCGCGCCACTGCCGTTCCGGCTGGAACGCACCCACCTGTCGTCCTACCGCGGCGGCGGCCTCTTCGGCCGGAGCTGGGCCTCCACCCTGGACCAGCGGATCGAGACCGACAGCCGGGCGACGCTGTTCTTCGCCGCCGACGCGATGGTGCTGGTCTACCCGACCGGCGCGCCGGGCACCGCGGTGCTGCCCGAGGAGGGCCCGCGCTGGCCGCTGACCGTCGCCGCGGACGGCAGCGCCCGCCTGGACACCGGCGAGCGCGTCCTGACGTTCGGCGCGGACGGGCGGCTGCGGTCGGTCGCCGATCACGACGGCAACCTGCTGCGGGTCGAGCGCGACCCGGACGGCGTCCCGCGCGCCCTGCACCACCCGTCCGGCCGGCGGGTCCGGTTCACCGCGCAGGACGGCCGGATCACCGGGATCACCCTGGCCGCGGCCGGTTCCGGCCGCCAGACGGCGGTCGCCGGTTTCCGGTACGACGGTGACGGCCGCCTGACCGAGGTGCGCAACATCTCCGGGGTCCCGGCGACGTTCCGGCACGACCACGAGGACCGGATCACCCAGTGGATCGACCGCAACGGGTACGGCTACCGCTACACCTACGACGAGGACGGCCGCTGCGTCGGCACGGTCGGTGAGGACGGCTACCTCAGCGCCACCCTGACCTACGAGCCCGGCCGCACCACCTGGACCGACTCGCTGGGGCACACCACCACCTACACGTTCGACGAGTACCACCACAAGACCAGCGTCACCGACCCGCTCGGCAACACCACCCGCTTCGCCTGGGGCCGGCACAACCGGCTGCTGTCGCAGACCGACCCGCTGGGCCACACCACCCTCTACGGCTACGACGAGCAGGGCCGCCCGACCACGGTGACCCGGCCGGACGGCGTCGTGGTGCCGGCTCCCGCCCCGGGCGCCGCGCTGCCGGGAACCGCCCCGCGCCTGGACCCGGACCGGCTGCGCGGCGGCCGCCCGGCCCACCCGCAGCGGATGGAGGGCCTGGCCGGGTGGGCGGTGACCGGCGACGGCGAGACGATCAGCTACGACCCGGAGGGCTACCCGGTGGAGCGGGCCGACGCCGCGGGCGGCCGGTGGCGCGCCGAGTACGGGCCGTTCGGGCTGCTGCGGGCGACCGTGGACGCGGACGGGCTGCGCACCAGCTACACCTACGACACCGAGCTGCGGATCACCTCGGTCACCGACCCGCGCGGCCTGGTCTGGCGCTATGCGTACGACCCGGCCGGCCGGCTGGTCAGCGAGACCGATTTCAACGGCCGCACCCGGTACTTCGGCTACGACGCGGCCGGCCGCCCGATCACCGCGACCAACGGCCTCGGCGAGACCGTGGAGTTCGTGCGGGACCCGCTCGGCAACGTGATCGAGCGGCGCACCCCGACCGGGACCACCACCTACCGCTACGACCGCGACGGCCGGCTGGTCGAGGCCGGCGGCGCCGGCACCCGGCTGGCCGTCGAGTGGGACGCGGACGGGCGCCGGGTCGCCGAGACGGTCGACGGACGCACCGTGCGCCTGGACCGCGACGCGGCGACCGGCACCGTCACCCGGCACACCCCGGCCGGGGTGGTCAGCGCCTGGACGATGGACCCGTTCGGCCGCCCGTACGCGCTGCGCTCCGGCGGGCACGAGCTGCGGCTGCGCCACGACGTGCGGGGCCGGGAGACGCATCGCGCCGTCGACGGCCGGGCCGTGATGTCCCAGACGCACGGCGACGGCGACCGCCTGCTCGCCCAGGAGCTGCCGGGGACCGGCGTGCGCGGCTTCGAGCACCGGGCCGACGGCATGGTGACCGCGATCACCGACTGGACCGGGCGGCGCGAGTACGACCTGGACCGCACCGGCCGGGTCACCGGCGTCCGGGGCGCGGGGCACGACGAGACGTACCACTACCGGCAGGGACGCCTCGACGGCGAGTACGACGGCACGCTGCTGCGCGCCGCCGGCCCGGTCTCCGGCACGTACGACGCGCACGGCCGGATGACCAGCCGTACCGTCGCGGGCGCCGGCACCTGGCACTTCACCTGGAACGCCGACGACCAGCTGGTCGAGGCGCACACCCCGGGCGGCGACGTCTGGCGTTACCGGTACGACCCGCTCGGGCGCCGGATCAGCAAGCAGCGGGTGACCGGCGGGGTGGCCGTGGAGCGCTACGACTTCGCCTGGTCCGGCAGCACGCTGGTGGAGCAGGCGCACACCGACGCCGACGGCACGCTGCGGGTCACCACCTGGGACCACCACCCGGGCGACGGGCGGCCGGTCGCCCGGACCGTGCGGGTCGGGGCCGACTTGGACTACGCGACCGTGGTCACCGACGCCGCCGGCACCCCGACCGAGCTGCTCGGCGCCGACGGCGCCCTGCGCTGGCGCAACAGCGCCACGCTGTGGGGCGCCACCGACACCCCGGCCGCGGTGCAGCCGCTGGCCTTCCCCGGGCAGTACCGCGACGACGAGACCGGCCTGCACTACAACGTCTTCCGCTACTACGACCCGCTGGCCGGCCGGTACCTGAGCCAGGACCCGCTGGGCCTGGCGCCGGCGCTGGACCCGGCCGGCTACGTCGCCAACCCGCTGCTGCTGACCGACCCGCTCGGCCTGATGTGCACCGGTCCGGGCGGCTCCAGCGTCCCGCACGTCACGCCCGGCGGCACCGAGGACCTGGCGGCCACCCTGGACCTGTTCGACGAGGCGGGCGACCTCGGGGTGTCGGCGATCACCGCGTACAAGAACCCGTACCTGGTGATCCCGAACCTCGTGCCGAACGTCTCCAAACCGAAGTGGCTCTACCACGGCTCGGACGTCCCGCCGGAAAAGATCTTCCAGGAGGGCCTGAAGTCGAACGCCATCTTCAAGGAGGCGAACCCGCACTACGACATCAAGCTGCACCAGCAGAACAGCTCGAAGGTGCGCGAGGGCAACACCTACAGCGGCTTCATCTCGACCACCTCGGACTGGAGCACCGCGCTGCAGTTCGTCCGGGACAAGGACATCGCGTTCCAGCTGCAGAACCTGCCGGCCGAGGGCGTCGAGTTCACCAGGAAGATCGGCGGCAAGGAATACAAGATGCACTACGGGTACGTCTACGTGGTGCGTGCCGACAGCCAGCCCTTCGTCGAGCTCAACGTGCAGGCGGTGCACGACGCCAGCAAGGCGTCGCAGATGGAGTTCGCCGCGCTGGACCACATCCCCGGGAAGAACATCTCGCACGCGTTCAAGATCGACATGCCGTACAACGTCGGGATCAAGGACGGCGTGCAGCAGCTCGACATCCCGCCCGGCCAGTTCAAGATGGAACAGTTCGACAACGACGGCTACGTGCCGGGCAACCGGTGAGGAGCATGACGATGCAATGGATGTACGCGGTCGACCCGGCCTACGAGGGCGCCGACGAGATCCCGCCGTACGCGATCGCCGGCGCGTACCCGGTCGACGCGGACGGCACGGTGGGCACGGAGATGATCCCCAACCCCGACTACCGGCCGTCGCCGCGCGTCCTCGGCCTGCCCGCCCCGGCCAACGACGTCGAGGCGGCCATCCAGAACGCCGCCACCGGGCACGGTGACGACCACGCGGTGCGCACCGCTCTGCTGGCCGGCACGGTCTTCGTCGACCCCGCCGCTCCCGGCGACGACCCGGAGGTGCGCGCCTGGACCTCGGACCGCTACCTGCCGGTGGCCGGCGAGGACCGGGACTGGCGGCGGCTTCCGGTGACCCGGCTGGCGGCCGGGCTCGGGGACCGCGCGCTGCTGCTCAACCCCGGCACCGACCTGGAGGTACGGCTGCCCGCCGCCGCCCTGGTCTGAGCCCGGCGGGCATCCGGCGGCAGCGCGGGCCGCCGCCGGATGCCCATCGATGCCCACGACTGCCGCTGATCGCCGCACGTCGATATGGTGGCGGGCGTGAGATCTCGCATCGTCGCAGTCCTCGTGTCCCTGCTGACAGTTCTGTCCCCGACCGCCGCCGCACACGCCGCGGACGACCCCCTGCTCGACCGGCTGGCGGCCGTCCCCGGGCTCTCCGTCGTCTCCGAGACGCAGGCCAGCGGCTACCGGTTCTTCGTGCTGACGTACCGCCAGCCGGCCGACCACCGCCGTCCCGGGGCCGGCGCCTTCGAGCAGCGCCTCACCCTGCTGCACCGCTCCGACGACGCGCCGGTGGTGCTGGCCACCAGCGGGTACGGTCTGCCCGCCAACCCGCGGCCGGCGCAGACCGAGCCGACCGCCCTGCTGGGCGCCAACCAGATCTCGGTCGAGCACCGCTTCTTCACCCCGTCCCGGCCCGCCGCGGCCGACTGGTCCGACCTCGACATCTGGCAGGAGGCGACCGACGAGCACCGGATCGTCACCGCGTTCAAGACCCTCTACTCGGGGCGCTGGATCCAGACCGGGGCCAGCAAGGGCGGCATGACCTCGGTCTACCACCGGCGGTTCTACCCCGGTGACGTCGACGGCGTGGTGGCCTACGTCGCCCCGGACGACGTGGTCAACCCGGCCGACCGGGCCTACGACCGGTTCTTCGACACGGTCGGCACGCCGGAGTGCCGCGCGGCCCTCGACGACGTGCAGCGCGAGGCGCTGCGCCGCCGGGACCGGCTCGTCCCCCGGCTGGCGGCCGACGCGGCCGCACAGGGCTGGACGTTCGACCGGACCATCGGCACCGCCGACCGCTCGTTCGAGATGACCGTCCTGGACGCGGTGTGGGCGTTCTGGCAGTACAGCACGGTCGCCGACTGCGCGACGGTGCCCGCCGCCACCGCGACCGACGACCAGCTGTACGGCTGGGTCGACACGGTCGCCGGGTGGAGCTTCTACACCGACCAGGCCCTGGAGTACTACTGGCCGTACTACTACCAGGCCGCCACCCAGCTGGGCTGGCCCAGCCTGCGCTTCGAGCACCTGCGCGGGCTGCGCGCGTACCCCGGCCTGTACACCGCGAACTCGTCGCTGCCGGCCGAGCTGCGCCGCCGGCACAACCCGGTACCGATGATCGACGTGGACCTGTGGGTCCGTACCGCCGCGCCGCGGATGCTCTTCATCTACGGCGAGAACGACCCCTGGGGCGCCGAACGGTTCACGCCCAGCAAGCGGGACTCCGCGCTGTACGTGGCCCCGGGCGCGAATCACGGCGCGAACATCAGCAAGCTGAACGCGCAGGACGCCGCGCAGGCCACGGCCACGCTGCGCCGCTGGGCCGGCGTGCCGGCGGCGCTGGCCGCCCCGGCCGCCGTGGACCTGCCGCTCGACGACATGCTCGGCGACCGCCGGCGCATCGGCTGACGCCACCGGCGCGCCGCGCCACCGTTGACCACCCGCCCGGCCGGGCCGTGCACCGGCCGGGCGGTCACCGCCGGCCGCGCCGTGCACCGGCCGGCGGTGACCGGCGCGGCGCCCGTCCGGTGGCGTGGCCGCTCAGGCGGGGTGGGCGCGAAGGCCGGAGACCCCGATGAGGATCTGGCAGAGGCCGACGAAGACCAGGGTGGTCGCGCCGATGAACAGGAACGTGGCCAGCCCCAGCCCCGGCCAGACGAGCACGGCGATCGCGGCGAGCACGGCGCACAGCCCGGTCGCGAGCCGCCAACCGGCCCCGTCCGGATGGACGCCGCTGTCACCGATCGTCGTGAAGATCTCGGCCAGGCCGTCGAGCAGCCAGCCGACGGCCACGATCACCAGCAGCAGCACCAGCGACCCGGCGACGTTGCGCAGGCAGACGATGCCGACCAGGCCGGTGAGCACGCCGAAGATGACGCCGAGCACCCGCTGCACCACCGGGGTGTCCGGGTCGACGAGAAGCTGAGCCGCCCGGACCACACCCATCACCAGCAGCTGGGAGCCGAACAGGAGGCCGACCACCCGCAGGGTGGCCGACGGCCAGGCGAAGGCGACGATGCCCATCACCACCGCCAGCACGCCCGCCGCCAGGCGCAGCCACACCGCATTCCTGGACATGACGGTTCCCCTCTCCGACACAACGCCGGCACCGGCCGGCCCAGCCGCTGCCGTCTCAGTGGTAGCCGATCTCCCGGCCGTGCGCGGCCAGCGCGTAGATCACCAGCACGTCGACGGCGATCACGATGGCGCACCAGACCGGGTACGCGGGCAGGAACATCATGTTCATCAGGGCGCTCAGCCCGGCGATGGCGATGCCGACCACCCGCGCCCAGGTCTGCCCGGCCAGCAGGCCGACACCGGCGGCCACCGCGATCGCGCCGAGCACCAGGTGGGTCCATCCCCAGGTGGTGTAGTCGAAGGTCAGCACGAGCCCGGAGCTGGTGGCCAGGTAGTAGTTGTCCCGGACGATGGCGACCAGCCCCTCGATCGCCTGGAAGCTGCCGAGCAGCAGCATCATCACGCCGGCGAACAGCACCATGCCCGCCCAGCCGGTGGATTCCCGGCCCGGCACCGGCATGCCGTACGACGGCTGCTGGGTGTACCCGGTTCTCTCCTGTGTACTGGACATCTCGGTGGTTCCTCCGTTCGGTTTGTCGGGTGGATCCCGTTCGGTTTGTCGGGGTGGATCCGGAGATCCTGACGCGACAGGTCCCTTCCGGCATCGCTCGGCCCGTCTCGGTCGCGACCTTCGCCGTTCCTCGCGCGCCACGGTTCGCTGCCACGGTCCTCCCGCGCCGCGTGCGGCGCCTCATCCCGGCGGAATGAGGTGCCGGCGCGCGGCCCGCGGGGATGCTGGTGCTGCCCTGGCGGCCCGCCGCGCAAAGAGAGACCTGTCATGCCGATCGAGTACAGCCGGGCCGGTGGCCGGCTCACCCGGGTGCCGTCCGGCGGGCCGGAACGCCGGGGCCGACGCGGGCCACGATGCCGCCGGGGTCCCGGTGGCGGCGCTCCGGCCCGCCGTTCCGGCCGGCTCCGCGGCCGTGGACGCGCCGCCGGTCCGGCCGGCGGGCGCCGCCGGGTGCCGGTGGTGATCCGCCGCCTCGACGGCTGGCAGCGCCGGCACCGAGCGGTCGCCTTCGGCTACGCGGTGCTCCGCAAGTACCTGGACGACGGCGGCACCCGGGAGGCCGCGCTGATCACCTACTACGGGTTTCTCAGCCTCTTCCCGACGCTGCTGCTCGGCGTGACGATCATGTCGCGGGTGCTGCCCCGCCGGCCCGAGCTGCGCCGGGAGCTGTTCGACGCCATCGTGCCGCCGGTGCTGCGGCCCGGCGTGGAGGCGGGCCTCGCCGCCCTGCCCACGTCGCGTGCCGCGTGGCTGATCGGGCTGGCCGGCCTCGCCGTCGCCGGGGCCGGGGTGGTGCTGTCCGCGTACCGGACGCTCAACCACCTCGCCGCGGTCCCCTACCGGCAGCGCTCCGGTCTGGTCTCGCGGTACCTGCGGGTGCTCGCCGCACTGGCGGTGGTCCTCGCCGGCGCGGTCGTGGTGGCGGTGGCCGCGCTGCCGCAGCTGTCCTTCGCCGGCGGGTGGGCCGCCTCGTGCGTGGCGGCGTACGCGGTGCTGGTGCTGGTCACCCGGCTGCTGCTGGACCGGCCGGCGCCGATGCGCGCGCTGTGGCCTGCCGCGCTGCCCGGCGCGGTGGGGATCACGCTGGTGCTGCAGCTGGGCGCGGCGCTGATGCCGGGGCTGATCCGGCGCGCCGGGCCGATCTACGGCGGCTTCGCCACCGTGGCCGCCGCCTTCACCGTGCTCTACCTGCTGAGCAACCTTCTGGTGTGCGCGGCGGAGGCGGCCGCCGTCCGGCAGGCCGCCCTGTGGCCCCGAGGACTCGATCCGGGCGACCCGACGCCGGCGGACGTGCGTGCCCGGCAGCTGCTGATCCGGGAACAGGAGCGGGGGCCGGGCCGGGCAGCGCCGGGCGCCGCGTCCGCCGCCGGACGCCGCCGGACGCCGCGATTCATCCGCCGCGGGTGAGGAGCGCGCCGCGCCGGCTCGGCGACGCTGAGCCCCATGACCGTCAATCGTGCCCTGCGGGTCCGGCTGACCCACGAGACGGAGGAGGCGACGGCGTCCGGCGTCTACGGCATCATCGTCGGCGCCGCCGTCCTGGTCGCCGGGCACGGGGAGAGTGTCCGGGACGTGGTCGTCGCGGTCCTGGTCACCCTCCTCGTCTACTGGGCGGCCGAACGCTACGCCCGGATCGTGGCGGAACGCATCCATCAGGGTCGCCGGCCGGCCCGGCACGTCATCCGCGAGCAGCTGACCGCCGGCTGGGAGATCGTCACCGCGTCCGGCCTGCCGTTGCTGGTGCTCATCCTGGTACGCCTGAGCGGCGCGCGCCTGATCACCGCGGAGATCGTCTCGCTGGCCTGCAGCACGCTGCTGCTGGCCGTGGCCGGCTGGCGGATCGGCGCGAACGGCCGGCTGAGCACCGGTGAGCGGGTCCAGTGCACCGTGGTCGCCGGCATGTTCGGGGTCGTCCTGATCATCCTCAAGACCCTGCTGCACTGACCCGCCCCGCGGCGCCACCCGGTGCCCGGGCGACGCCGTACCCGCCGGCGGGCTACCGGGCAGCCGCTCCGTGCAGCGCGTCCTGCAGCTCGTTCTCGGCCTCCTTGGACAGCGAGGACTTGAGCACCGTGCCGCCGTACACGCTGAGCGCCTCCACCGCCTTGTCCGGGGTGACGGCCTCGACCACCAGGAACAGCGCCGAGGTGCCCGGCTGCAACTGGTCCCGGATCCGCTCCTGGAAGTCCTTCTCGATCGCGCCCTTGGCGAGTTTGCCGGTCAGCGCGCCCAGCCCGGCGCCCACGGCCATGCCCAGGACCGGGATGAAGAACAGCATCCCGAACAGCAGGCCCCAGAACATCCCATAGGTGGCCCCGCCACCGACCGCGTGATGGTTGGTGGTGACGTGGAACTTGCCCTCCCGGTCCCGGATGATCACCGCAATCGCGTCCGGTTGGATGATCAGATCCTTGGACAGCCGATCCGCCTCCAGCGACGCCGCCGTCGCGGTGGTCTCGTCGGGGTATCCGATGGCGACCAGTGTTGCCATGACTTCTCCTCTTTTCCCTGGTGCTCGTTTCCTTGGCGTACGCCGCCGCGGCGCAGGCGGCGGCGTCCCGATCAGTCAGCCACGCCGCGGTGCGCCGTTCCTCACTCCGCGCGGATGAACCGGGCGCGGACACCGGGGGTCCGGCCGGCTCGACGTGACGCTCATCCCGCCCGGGGGAGGCGGCGGCGCGCGCCCGGGCGGCATGGTGGCGAGGACATCCGCCAGAGGCAGGGAGCCGGCGATGCGCGAGCGCTACGAGATCCGGGTACGCGGCCGTCTCGGCCCGCTGCTCCGCAGAATCCTGGGTGACCTGCGGATCCGCGCGCTCCCCCGGCACAGCGCCATCCGTGGCCGGCTCTCCGCCGCGGATCTGGACCGCCTGCTCGACCGGCTGGACCGGTACGGCGTCGAACTGGTCCAGCTGCGCTCGATCGCCACGGAGTGCCCGCCGCGCGCCACCGGCGACCGGTCGGTCGCGGCCGTGCCGGAGGGCAGCCGCGGCGAGGCATGACCGGTCCGGCGCCGCGCGGAGCGGCGTCATCGGTCCGGGACGAACGGCGGGTCCTCGGCGTCGACGTCGGTGAGCCGGCGCACCTCCAGCAGCTGCAGGCCGAGGCCGTGGATGCGGGCCAGGAGCCCGAACAGCGCCGACTGGTCGGCCAGCTCCCCGCACAGGACCGTCTCGGCCGGCTCCTCGGTGATCCGCAGCCCCTCGATGTCTCCGACCAGGTCCGGCGGGATGAGCCCGGCCAGCCGCAGCTGGTACAGGGCCCGGGACGGGGCGGACGCGGAGCGCTCGGCCGGCACGTTCATCGTCTCAGGTTGCGCCCGCGCCAGCCGGCGCGGATCCTCCCCGCCGGATGACGCCCACGCCGCGCGAGGCCGGCGCGGCCGCGAGGCCGCGTCCCGGTCGGCCCGCATAAGGGCCCGCCCGCGGCCCGCCTTGAGTAGGCTGAAAATCACCGAGTGTCATGAGGGGTGGTCAGGGCTCGGGGACCGGGCCCGCGCAGGGTCATGTCGGAGCAACCAGCGCAGTACAGACGGGGCCTGACATCCGGGCTCGCCGCCGACGACCCCTCTCGCCCCCCGGACGATGCCGGCCGCGCCGCCTGCCGGTCACCGCATGTGGATCCCGCCGCGCCCCAGCCGATCAATGGAGCCTGCCGAACGCCGGGCACGACCGACATCGAGGCCTTGCCGTGACGAGCGAAACGACGGTTCACACCGGAACCGGCACCGGACCGGCGGCCGGCATCGACCCGCTGCTGGCCGCGAAGTTCACCGTGCCGGACACCCCGCCGTTCGCGGTGCGGCGCACCCGGCTGCTCGACCGGCTCGGCGCCGCCGTCCAGCAGCCGATCACGGTGGTCACCGGCCCGCCCGGCAGCGGGAAGACGGTGCTCGCCGCTTCCTGGGCGGCGTCGGGCCGGGCGCCCGGCCCGACCGTGTGGATCAGCCTGGAGGAGGGGGACGACGTACCGGCCGTCTTCTGGCCGTATCTCGTCGAAGGGCTCAGCCGCGCCGGCATCACCCTGTCGCCGACGATCGACGAGGCGATCGGCACCGGCGCGTTCGAGCGGCCCCTGCTCGCCCGGCTCGCCGCGGATCTCGCCGCCCACCACGGCCCGGTGGTGCTGATCCTGGACAACGCCTCGATGCTGACCGACCGGCGACTGGCCGAGGACCTGGACGCGCTGCTACGGCACGCGGACAAGCACCTGCGCCTGGTCCTCGCGGGGCGGTGGGATCCGCCCCTGCCGCTGTACCGCTACCGCCTGGCCGGAACGCTCAGCGAGATCCGCGCCGGCGATCTGGCCTTCACCGTCGCCGAGGCGGCCGACCTGCTCAGCGGGCACGCCGTGGCGCTGCCGGAGCGGGCCGTGCGGGCGCTCGTCGAGCACACCGAGGGGTGGGCCGTCGGTCTGCGGATGTTCGCCCTGGCGGCGCAGGGGCGCGGCGACGCCGAGGAGCTGATCGCCACCGTCGTCGGCGACGAGTCCAATCTCGCCGAGTACTTCCTGGGCGAGGTGCTCGCGAGCCAGCCGCCGCAGGCGCGCGAGTTCCTGCTGTGCACCAGCATCGTCGACGACTTCACCCTCGATCTGGCCGAGACGCTGGTCGGGCGGGGCGACGCACGACACATCGTCGACCGGCTGGAGCGGGCGAACGCCTTCCTCCAGCCGGTCGCCCACGACCCCGCGGTGCACCGCTACCACCGGCTCTTCGGCGAGCTGCTGCGCGCCCAGCTGGCGTACGAGGATCCGGCCCGGGTACCCGAGCTGCACCGCCGGGCCGCTGCCTGGTTCGCCGCCCGGGGACGGCCGGTCGACGCCGTCCGGCACGCCGTCAGCGGCGGCGACTGGCGGCACGCCAGCACCGTGCTGCTGCGCGACCTGGGAGTCGGGCACCTGCTGGCCGGCGGCGAGTCCGACCGGCTCGTCCGGTTGTTCCACGACATGCCGGACGACGTGGACGGCCCGGAGGCCGAGCTGGTGACCGCCGCCCGGTGGCTGGCCCGCACCGACCCGGAGCGGGCGGCGGCACACCTGCGGCGTGCCGCGGAGCGGGCCGACGCCGCCGCGACGGACCCGGCGACCGCGCCGGTACGGGCGACCGCGGCGCTGCTGGACACCGTCGCGAGCGCCATGCGGGGCGATGTCCCGCGGGCGTTGCGCTCGGCGGAGACGGCCGGCGCGCTGCTCGCCCGGCTGCCCGCCGAGCACCCCGAACTGGACGCGATCAGGTTGTTCTGGCGGTCGGTGGCGCAGGGCGAGGCCGGGGCGCTGGACGACGCCATCGCGACGCTGACCGACGCCACCCGCGCCCTGCCGCCCTCCGGCTGGGACGGCCTGCGGCTCAGCTGCCTGGAACGGCTCGCCCTGCTCAACGCGTACCAGGGCCGGCTGTGTGAGGCGGTCGCCGCGGCCGGCCAGGCGGCGCAGCTGAACAGCCGGCACCGGGCGGCGCAGCGCCCCCGCCCGGCCGTGTCCGCCGCGCTGGCCTGGGTCGACGCGGAACGGTGGTCGGCGGCGACGGCGTGGGCCCACCTGCGTGCCGCGGAGGGCGCCGGCGCCGACGACCCGCTGGTCGCCGCGGCGGTGGCCCTGGTCCGGTCCCGCCTGCTCAGCGGCCGGGGGGAGTTCCGCAGCGCCGCGACCGTCCTGGACGAGGCGCAGGCGCGCGACGATGCCGGGCGCCGGCCGCGCTGGCTGCACCAGGAGATCACGGTGAACCGGGCCCAACTGGCGGTCTCCATGGGCAGCCCGGACGAGGCGCTGGCCACCGTCGCCACCCTGGACGACCGGGACTCGGCCCAGGCGGTGCTGGTCAGCGCCGCCGCCCGGCTGGCCAAGGGCGAGGCCCGGCAGGCGGCTGACCTGGTCAAGCCGATCCTCGGCGGCGCCGGGTCACCGCCGCCGCTGCTGATCGACGCGTGGCTGATCTCCGCCGCCGCGGCGAGCGAACAGGGCGAGCCGGCAGCGACGGTGCACCAATCGTTGCAGCGGGCGCTGACGCTCGCGGCTCCCGACGGCCACCGGCGCCCGTTCCACCAGGGCGGGCCCCGGCTGCGCCGGCTGCTGCGCGGCGATCCGCAGTTCGCCGCCGCCCGCCGGCCCCCGGACGCACCGCCGGAGCGGGCGGCCCCGGCCGAGGCGAGCTCCGTGGCGGCGCCGCCCGGCACGCCGATCCTGGTGGACCCGCTCAGCGAGCGGGAGCTGGAGGTGCTGCACCATCTCGCCGCGATGCTGGGCACCGAGGAGATCGCCGACGCGATGTACCTGTCGGTGAACACGGTGAAGACCCACGTCCGCAGCATCCTGCGCAAGCTGGCCGCACCGCGGCGCAACGAGGCGGTACGTCGCGCCCGCGCGCTGGGGCTGGTCTGAGCCGCCCGGCTCAGCGCGCCGGCCGCGCGGCCGGCCCGGCCACCGGCGGCTTCGTGCCCGTGCGCAGCAGCTCGATCACGGCCACCAGCGCGAGCAGCGCCAGCGCCAGCCCGAGCACGACGGCGCCGGTCGGCCTGGTCCACAGCGCGTACACCGTGACCACCAGCAGTACCGCCGCGGTCCGCAGCGCGGTGGCGTGCGCCGCGACCCAGCGATCCGCCACGGTGCTGCCCCAGCCCAGCCGCCGGGCGCCCAGACGCAGCGCCACGAGCAGCCATCCGGCGCCGGCGCGCAGTTCCCGCGCCGCCCGCCCGGGACCGGTCAGCCAGCCGCCGAGCCCGATCGTCAGGCCGGCCGCGACCACCGCCAGTACCCGCAGCCGCAGCTGTCCCACCAGGGCGTCCCACACCGCCGCGGCGGCGCCGGACGCGATGCCGCCGGCGGGCAGGTGCCGCAGGTAGTACCCGCGGCCGAGGGCGAGGGCACCCAGCAGCGCCAGCAGGACGGCGGCCGTCCCGAAGCCCGCGACCGCCAGCATCCGGCGGCGGCCCGGCGCGACGCCGATCGCCACGACCAGCAGCAGGAGAGCCAGGACGACCGAGGGTACGGCCAGCGTGTCGAGCAACCCGGCGGCGCGCTGGATCCGCGGGATCTGCGCGGACTGCACGATCGGGAACGTCAGGCTCACCGCGGGGATCCGGTCGGCGAACGGGACACCGGCCGCCACCAGCTGAGGTTTGATCATCGCGAGGAACGCGCCCAGATCCACCGACACGGTGCCGTCCTGGATCCCGATCACCCCGTCCCCGGTGCCTCGCAACGCCGCCACCAGCCCCTCGTGGGCGGCTCGGTTGGCCTGCTCCCAGGCCCGCACGAACCGGTCGGAGCGCACCACGTCGCCGATTTGCGCGCGGGCGAACGACTGCACGGCCTCCACCACCGGGCGGCGCAGGACCGCCAGCTCGGCCGGGGCGCCCTGCTTCACCAGCGCGTCGAGCACCCGGGTGGTGATGCCGTCGACGTGCAGCACGGCGACGACCTCCGCCGTGATCCGGTCCGCCACCGCGTCCTGCACGGCCGGATCCCGGGCCAGCGGCGCGGTGGCCCCGACGTACCGGTCGGTGTCGAAGACCACGGCACGCGCCCACAACGCGACCGCGCCGACCGGCAGCAGCAGGCAACCGGCCAGCAGCAGCGTCGTCGCCAACGCCCACCGCCCGCCACGGCGGCGCCGCTGCGCCGGCGGCCGGGCCGCCAGCAGGGCACGCAGCCGCTCGTTCTCCGCCCGCAGCAGCGCCAGTTCCCGCTCGGCCGCGGACGCCTCGGCATCGGCCATGGCTCCCCTCCGGCTCGACCACCCGGGCGGCGCGGCGGATGCGGTCCCGGCGCGGCTCGGTGATCGCCCGGAAGCCCACACGGTAGGGCCGTCCGGCGCCGGACCGCGTCCCCCGGTCCGGATGGTCCGGCAGGCGGGGCGCCTCCGGGCCGCCGGACGGCGGACGCGGCGCACCCGGGCCGCGGGACCCGCGGCGCCCACTCATCCGCACCGGACGATGACACCGCCGGTCGCGGGCCACAGACTCGCCGCATGTCCGACGACGGCGGCATCGACACACCCGGAGCCCGGTGTGCCGGTGCCGGCCGGTCCGATCGCGCCGAGCCGGGGGCGAGCGGAGCGCCGGCCGGGCCGGGCCCCGGTCCGCACGCTGCGGGCGCCGCCCGGCCGCCGGACCGGTACGGGCTGCTCTTCGTCCTGCTGCTGGGCAGTTTCAGCACGGCCATGATGCTGGACAACCGCTCGGCCCGGATGGTGAACCTGCTGCTGTACGCCACCACGCTGCTGCTCGCGCTGCGCCTGGCCAGATTCCCGCCACGGTCGGCACGGTGGCTGTGCTGGGGGCTGCCGAGCGGCTCCGCCGCCGTCGCCGTCCTGGCGGCCACGAGGCCCGGCCGGGTGGTCGAGGCGCTGGCCGCGCTGTGGGCGGCGGCCATCCTGTTGTTCAGCGTCTGCGTGATCGTGCTGCGGGTGGTGCGTCACCGGGTGGTCTCGGTGCAGACCATCCTCGGCGCCCTCAGCGCCTACCTGCTGCTCGGCTTCCTCTTCGCGTCGCTGTTCACGGCCGCCGCCCGGATCGACACCGCGCCGCTGTTCACCGGCGCTCAGCCGGCGGACAGCGCCACGATCCAGTACTTCGCCTTCGTCACCCTCACCACCACCGGGTACGGCGACCTGGCCCCGGCCGGGCCCAGCGGGCGCAGCCTCGCGGTGCTGAACGCGCTCACCGGCCAGATCTTCCTGGTGACGCTGGTGGCCCGGCTGGTGTCGGCGTTCGGGACCGAGCGGCCGCCACCGGGTCCGGGCCGGACGGGCGGCGGGTGAACCCGGTCGCCCGCCACCATGCCCCCGGGGTGTCGTGACCGCCCGGTCGGCTCCGCGCGCGTCGCCGAGGCGGCGCCCCGCGGCGGCAGTGGCCCGCGCGCGACGTCGTACGCCGGGCCGCCGGTCACGTCGTCGAGGGACGGGGCCTCGATCCGCCGGTCACAGCCGGGCGATCGCCGAGGCCGGGTCCTCGATCGCGTCGGCGACGGCACGCATGAAGCCCGCCGCCGTGCCGCCGTCGCAGACCCGGTGGTCGAACACGAAGCTCATCTGGGTGATCTTACGAACGCACAGCGCGCCGTCGACCACCCACGGCCGGTCGATGATCCGGCCGAAGCCGAGGATCGCGACCTGCGGATGGTTGATGACGGCGGCGCTGCCGTCCACCCCGAAGCCGCCGTAGTTGTTCAGCGTGAAGGTGCCCGCGGACAGCTCGCGCGCGGTGGCCCGGCCCGCCCGGGCGACCGCGGTGAGCCGGCGGATCTCCTCGCCGAGCCGGGTGGTGTTCATCGTGTCCGCGCCGATCACCGCGGGCACCACCAGGCCGCGCTCGCCCTGCACCGCGATGCCAAGATCGACCCGGTCGAACTGGACGATCTCCTGCCGGTCGGCGTCGAAGCGGGCGTTGAGCACCGGGTACCCGCGCAGCCCGGCCACCACGAACCGGGCGAGGTAGGCGAGCAGGCCGGGGCCGCCCGGGTTGCTCTCGCGCAGCTGCCACAGCCGGGTCGCGTCCACGTCGACCCAGACGGTCGCCTCCGGGATCTCGGCACGGCTGCGGGTCAGCGCGGCGGCCGCCGCCTTGCGGAACCCGGTGAGCGGCACCCGCCGCTCCCCCGCCACGGAACCGGGTGCGTCCCCGGGGCCGGGCGCGCCCGCCGGAGCAGGCGTGGCTGCCGGAACAGGTACGTCCGCCGGACCAGGCGTGGCTGCCCGAAAAGGCGTGGCGGCCGGAACAGGCGTGGCTGCCGGGCCGGGCACGGCCGCCGCAGCGGTGGCCGCGGACGCGGCGATGGCCCGCTCGACATCGGCCCGCATGATCACGCCGCCGGGCCCGGTCGGCTCGACCCGGTTCAGATCGACGCCGCTGTCCCGGGCCAGATGGCGCACCAGCGGCGAGATCACCCGCGGTGCTCCGGCGGCGGGGGCCGGGCGCGCTCCGGCGGCGGGAACCGGCTGCGCTCCGGCGGGAACCGGCTGCGCTCCGGCGGGAACCGGCTGCGCTCCGGCGGCCGTCCGGACCCCGGCGCGTGGCCGGCGCCGCCGGGCGGTGACCGGCGCGCCCGATGTGCCGTACCCGATCAGCACGTTGCCGGAGCCGGCCTGCTCCTCCTCGCGGTAGCGGTCGGCGGCCGACTCCGCCACGGTGATCAGCGGGTCGCCGACGGCGAGCGTGCTGCCCGCCGGCACGTGCCGGGTGGTGACCCGGCCGGCGTACGGCGACGGCACCTCCACCAGCGACTTGGCCGTCTCCACCTCGGCGATGCCCTGGTCCACGGCGACGACGTCGCCCTCGGCCACCAGCCACTGCACGACCTCCGCCTCGGTCAGGCCCTCGCCGAGGTCGGGCAGCCGGAAGATCCGCTCGGTCATCACTGCTCCCACTGCAGGTCGTCGACGGCGTCGAGGATCCGGTCCACCCCGGGCAACTGGAAGTGCTCCAGCTTCGGCGGCGGGTACGGGATGTCGAACCCGGTCACCCGGCGGACCGGCGCGGCCAGGCTGGTGAAGCACCGGTCGGTGACCCGGGCGACGACCTCCGCGGCGACACCGGCGAACCCGGCCGCCTCGGTGACCACCACGGCGCGCCCGGTGGAGCGGACCGCCTCGCACACCGTCTCGTCGTCGAACGGCACGATCGAGCGCAGGTCGACGACCTGCAGGCTGCGCCCCTCGGCGGCGGCGGCCTCAGCCGCCTCCAGGGCCACCGCGACGGTCGGCCCGTACGCGATCAGCGTGGCGTCGGTCCCGGCGCGGCGCACCACGGCCGTGCCGATGCCCGGCGCCCGGACCGGCAGCTCCACCTCCTCCTTGCTCCAGTACAGCTTCTTGGGCTCCAGGAAGACGACCGGGTCCGGAGCGGCGACCGCCGCGCGCAGCAGCGCGTAGGCGTCGGCCGGCGTGGCCGGCGTGACGACCTGCAGGCCCGGCGTGTGCGCGTAGTACGCCTCCGAGGAGTCGCAGTGGTGCTCCACTCCGCCGATGCCACCGGCGTACGGCACCCGGATCACCATGGGCAGCGCGACCCGGCCGCGGGTGCGGTTGCGCATCTTCGCGACGTGGCTGACGATCTGCTCGAACGCCGGGTAGGCGAACGCGTCGAACTGCATCTCCACGACCGGGCGCATGCCGTTCATCGCCATGCCGACGGCCATGCCGACGATCCCGGACTCGGCGAGCGGGGTGTCGAAGCACCGCGTCTCGCCGAACTCGGCGGTGAGCCCGTCGGTGATCCGGAAGACGCCGCCCAGCGCCCCGACGTCCTCACCGAACACGATCACCGCCGGGTCGTCGGCCATCGCGTCGCGCAGCGCCCGGTTGAGCGCCTGCGCCATCGACAGTTTCCGGTGTACGACCGTCATCCGAGCGCCCCTTCCCGGCTCAGCTCGTCGGCGACCAGCGCCGCCTGCTCCCGCAGCTGCGGGGTGGGAGTCGCGTAGACGTACGCGAAGAGGTCCTCGGGATTCGGTTCGACGTCGCGGTTGAGCCCGTCGCGCAGGTGCGCCGCGACCCGGTCGGCCGCCGCGGCGAACCCGGCCTCCGCCTCGCCGGTCAGCGCGTCCCGCTGGCGCAGGTAGCTCCGCAGCCGGGTGATCGGGTCGCGCTCCGCCCACGCCGCGACCTCGTCCTCGTCGCGGTAGCGGCTGGCGTCGTCGGCGTTGGTGTGCGCCTGCATCCGGTAGGTGTGCGCCTCCACCAGCTGCGGTCCCGCCCCGTCGCGTGCCCGCCGCACCGCCTCGCCCAGGACGGCGAGCAGGGCCGCCATGTCGTTGCCGTCGACGCGTTCGGCGGCCACGCCGTATCCGATGCCCTTGTGCGCCAGGGACGGCGCCGCCGACTGGCGCGCCAGCGGGACGCTGATCGCGTACTCGTTGTTCTGCACGAAGAAGACCACCGGCGCCCGGAACACCGCGGCGAAGTTGAGCGCCTCGTGGAAGTCGCCCTCGCTGGTGCCGCCGTCGCCGCACATCGCCAGCACGACGGTCGGCTCGTCACGCAGCCGGGCGGCGTACGCCACCCCGACGGCGTGCGGCAGCTGGGTCGCCAGCGGCGTCGCGTGCGGCGCGACCCGGTGCTCGTACGGGTCGTACCCGCAGTGCCAGTCGCCCTTGAGCAGGCTGAGCGCCTCCACCGGGTCGACGCCCCGGCCGACCGCGGCCACCGTGTCACGGTAGGTGGGGAACAGCCAGTCGCCCGGGTCGAGGACCTGGGCGGCGGCGACCTGGCAGGCCTCCTGGCCGTGCGAGGACGGGTAGACCGCCAACCGGCCCTGCCGGACCAGCGCGTACGCCTGATCGTTGAGCCGGCGGGCGACGATCAGCGCCTCCAGGGACCGGAGCAGGACCGCGTCGTCCGGGGCGGCGTAGCGGCCGTCGCCGACCGGCTCGCCGCGGGGGTCGATGAGGGTGACAGGAGCATCGGACGGCAACAGCCGACGGGAGTCAGGCGTCATGCGGTAATGGTGTGGCCCACACCACTTCTGTTCCATAATCTGGGACAGATCGAGAAACTTGCGTTCCGTGGACGGCCGCAGCGGGCCAGATGTCCACCCGGACGGTCGATGCGGCAGGGGGACGAAGACAGGTGGCCAGCACGCTCGACGACATCGACCGGCGGATCCTCGCCGAGCTCGGCCGGGATGGCCGGATGCCGATCCGCAAGCTCGCCGAGACGCTGCACATCTCCCGGGCCAACGCCTACGCCCGCGTCCAGCGGCTGCGCGAGACCAACGTGATCAAGGGGTTCCGCGCCGACGTCGATCACGTCTCCGCCGGGATGGGCACGTCCGCCTACGTCACGGTGAACCTGCGCCAGGCGGACTGGCGCCCGGTGCGCGAGCGGCTGCGGGCACTGCCCGGCGTGGTGCACATCGCCCTGGTCGGCGGCGAGTTCGACGTGATCCTGCTGGTCCGCGCGCGGGACAACGCCGACCTGCGCCGCCTGGTCCTGGACGAGATCCAGGGCATGCCGGGAGTCGTCAACACGCGGACCCTGCTGGTGTTCGAGGAGTTCGAGTCGCCGGCGCCGGCGTCCGCCGGGGAGCCCGCGCCGCCCCGGCTGGACGCCTAGGGTTCCGGCCGGGGCGGATCCGGCGGGCCCGGCTGCGCGCCCCGCGCGGTCAGCCCGGCATCTCCTCCGGATCCAGGTCGACCGAGCTGCGGATCTCCGAGATGTTCCGGTAGGTCGCCAGCGGCATGGCGCGCAGGGCGCGGACCGCCGCCGAGTCCTCCGACGCGCCCCGCTCGGTGGCGTGCCGCACGATGGCGTCCTTGTCCGCCGGGAAGTCGAGATCCTCCAGCAGCGTCTGCACTTCGGCAAAGGTGTTCGTACTCATGCCGGGCGCATACCCCGAGGTGGGCGTCCCATTCGTGGCCCCGGCGGCGAGCCGGGCCGCGGGCACCCGGGGGCTCGGGTGTGCCGGTCGGCCGGCGGCGCGCGGGCGGTGGCCGATACCATCGCCGCGGTACAACCCACCATCGGAGGTCACGTGGCACCGGACGACATCTCGCGCCGTGAAGCGCAGCGGCTTCGCGGGCTCGCCGAGGCGGCCCGGGTGAGCCGGACGTTCGAAATCCTCGCCGAGAACGGCGCGCTGTGGGTCTGGGGCGACCAGGACGAGATCCTGTTCACCGAGGACGCGAAGCGCCGCACCCTGCTGCCGGTCTGGCCGTACGCGGCGGTGGCCCAGCTGGAGCACGAGGGCGAGGTCGACGGCGAGCACGCCATCCGGATCCCGGTGCGGGTGTTCCTCGACGAGTGGCTGCCGCAGCTGCGCGAGGACGACGCCGACATCGCGATCTTCCCGGTCGAGGAGCGCAGCGCGGCGACGCTCACGCTCGACGAGTTCCGATCGAGGCTGACCGCCGCGCTCCGCCTGAACTAGGCCCGGCGACCGGTCCGACCCGCGGGCTCGCGGCCGGGCCGTCCCGGCGAGCCCGCTCGCCGGGACGGCAGGCGATCAGGCAAGATCGTCGGGTGCTAGCGGATGACGAGCTCGACACCACGATCCTGACCGAGCGGCAGCGCCGGATCCTCACGGTCATCCGCGACGGGGCCCGGCGGCACGGGTACTCGCCGTCCACCCGGGAGATCGCCGACGCGGTGGGCCTGGCCTCCACCTCGGCGGTCAGCCGGCACCTGCGGGCCCTGGAGGAGCTCGGGTTCCTGCGGCGCGGGCGCGCCACCCGGCCGGTCGACGTGCGGATGTTCCTGCGCCCGGCCGAGCGGCCGCGCGCCGAGCCGGCCACCATCGGCGTCCCGGTGCTCGGCGAGATCGCGGCCGGCACGCCGATCCCGGCCCAGGAGAGCGCCGACGAGGTGCTGTCGCTGCCGCCGGAGCTGGTCGGCCGGGGCAGCCTGTTCGCCCTGCGGGTGCGCGGCGACTCGATGATCGACGCGGCGATCTGCGACGGCGACCTGGTCGTGGTCAAGCAGCAGCCGGAGGCGTACAACGGGGACATCGTGGCGGCGATGATCGACGACGAGGCGACGGTCAAGGTGTTCCGGCGGCGGGGCGGGCACGTGGTCCTCCAGCCGCGCAACCCGGCCTACCCCGACATCGACGGCGACCACGCGGTCATCCTCGGCAAGGTGGTGTCGGTGCTGCGCAGCGTGTGACCGCGCGGCGGCGCGACGGGGTGACCGCGCGGCGGCGCGACCGCGCGACCGCGCGACGGGGTGACCGCGCGGCGGGAAGCACATCGAGACGTACAGATTGCTAACCGATGTCGATGTGGTTACGGTGGGAGCGCTCCCAGTCGGCCCTTCTCCCCGGAAGGAAGCCCATGCAATCCGTATCCCCTCGCCTGAGATGGCTCGCGGCCACGGCCGCCGGCGCCACCGTCGCGGCCGGCGCCGTCCTCGCCACCGCGGGCGCCGCCGAAGCCGGCTCGATCAGCGGCACCCTCTACCGCGACCCGAACACCGCCGCCGCCCGCTGGGTGGCCGCCAACCCGAACGACTCCCGAGCCGCGGTGATCCGCGACCGGATCGCCAGCCAGCCGGCGTCCCGCTGGTTCGCCAACTACAACTCGACCATCGGGTCGGAGGTCTCGTCGTACGTCAGTGCCGCCAACGCCGCGGGCCAGATCCCGGTCCTGACCGCCTACGCCATCCCCAACCGGGACTGCGGCGGCGCCAGCGCCGGCGGCGCGCCGGACCTCACCGCCTACCAGAACTGGATCAACGCGGTCGCCGGCGGGCTCGGCAACCGCACCGTCCTGGTGATCCTGGAGCCGGACTCGATCGCGCTGCAGACCTGCCTGAGCGCCGGTGAGCTCGCCGCCCGCAACGCGGCCCTGGCCAGCGCCACCCGGACGCTGAAGGCGGCCAACCCGAACGCCAAGGTGTACCTGGACGCCGGCCACTCGACCTGGAACAGCGCCGCCGAGCAGGCCAATCGGCTGGTCGCGGCCGGCGTGGCCGACGCGGACGGGTTCTACACCAACGTGTCCAACTTCAACCCCACCTCGGCGGAGACCGCCTACGGCCGGGCGATCATCAGCGCGCTCAACGGCCGCGGCGTCACCGGCAAGCACCAGGTCGTGGACACCAGCCGCAACGGCGGGGCGGCCGGGGACTGGTGCGGGGACGACAACACCGACCGGCGGATCGGGACGTACCCGACCACCGCGACCGGTGACAGCGCGGTGGACGCGTTCCTGTGGGTGAAGCCGCCCGGTGAGGCGGACGGCTGCCGGTACACCGCCGGGTCGTTCCAGCCCGACCTGGCGTACAGCCTGGCCAGCGGGGTGCCGAACCCGCCGGTGACCAGCTCGCCGACCGCTGTGCCGTCGTCCTCGTCGGCGTCGCCGTCGCCCAGCGGCAGCAGTGGCACGCCGCCGGCCGGGTGCTCCGCGGTGTTCCGGGTGACCAGCTCGTGGTCCGGCGGGTACCAGGCGCAGGTCACGGTGACCGCCGGCCGGGCCACCACCGGCTGGGCGGTGTCCTGGGCGCTGGGTGGCGGGCAGTCGGTCAGCCAGGTCTGGGGCGGCACGCTGAGCACCAGCGGCACCGCGGTGACCGTACGCAACGCGTCCTGGAACGGCGCCCTCGGCGCCGGCGCCTCCGCCGAGTTCGGTCTGATCGGCAGCGGCAGCGCCACCACCCCGGCGCTGACCTGCACCGCCTCCTGAGAACCGGCCGCCGGCCCGGACCCGCCACCGCCGCGGGCCGGACCGGCGGCCGGTCCGTCCGGCGGGCATCCGACCCACCCCGGCCGGCATCCCCGCCGGTCGGCGCGGATCCGGACCGCTCGGCGGAACTCCGGGCGAGTCAGCGGGGATCCAGGCAGATCGGCGGGGATCCAGGCACATCAGCGGGGACCCGGACCGCTCGGCGGGGACCCGGACCGCTCGGCGGGGACCCGGACCGCTCGGCGGGGACCCGGACCGCTCGGCGGGGATCCGGCCCGGTCGATGGCCGGACGGGTCAGCGCGCTCGGCCGGAAAGGACTAACGTCGATACGGTCGTTGCCGGAAGTCCGGAAAGGACAATCGACTGTGCACAACAGGATCCGCTGGGCCGTCGCCGCGCTGGCCTTGGCCGGCACGCTGGCCGGGACCGCGGCGCCCGCCCATGCCATCGCCAACGGCGAGCTGGTACCCGACGGCCGCTACCGCTTCTCGGTCAAGTTCACCATGACCGGCATCCCGACCGCCACCGGTGGCCGCCGCAACAGCGCGTGCTCCGGCGCGCTGATCGCACCGGAGTGGGTGATCACCGCCGGGCACTGCTTCCGCGACGCGAACGGCGTCCGCGTCGAGTACCCGGTGGCCGACTCGACCACCGCGACCGTGGGCCGCACCGATGTGACCGGCACCGGCGGCCACGTGCTCGAGGTGGTCTCGGTCCGGCAGTCGGCGACCGCGGACGTCGCGCTGGCGCGCCTGGAGCAGCCGGTGACCGATGTGCGCCCGATCCGGCTCGGCCTCCGGCCGCCGCAGGTCCGCACGATCCTGCGGGTGACCGGGTACGGTTCGGTGACCAGTGTCAACCCGGTGCCCGAGACGCGGCTGCGGACCGGGCAGCTGACCGTGGCGTCGGTGAGCAGCTCGGTGCTCGGGCTGCGCGGGTACGCGCCGCAGTCGAACACCACACCGTGCCCGTACGACTCCGGCGGGCCGTACTTCACCGAGCCGGCGGGCGCGGACCCGGTGCTGGCCGGCGTGGTCAGCAACGGGCCGAGCTGCCCGCACACCGGGGTGGAGAACGCCGCGCGGACCGACAACATCGCCGCGTGGATCAACTCGATGATCGGCGCGAGCTGACCGCTGCGCGACGACCGGGACGGCGGGCGAGCCAGTCGCCGTCCCGGAGCCGCCTGAAGCGGTGCCCCGGAACCGCCCGGAGCGGTGCCCCGGAACCGCCCGGAGCGGTGCCCCAGGACCGCCCGGAGCGGTGCCCCAGGACCGCCCGGAGCAGTGCCCCCACAACCGCCCGGAGCGGCGTCTGAAGAGTGCGCGGGAGGGCGTCGCCGGGCGCGGGATCAGCCGGCGCGGTAGGCCAGCACGAGCTGGAGCTCGAAGCGGGCGGTGGGGTCGTCGAGAGCCGGGCCGAGCAGGTCGCGCAGCCGGTTGACGCGATAGCTGACGGTCTGCGGATGGACGTAGAGCTCCGCGGCCACGGCCGTCCGGGAACCCCAGTGCCGTAGCCACGACTCCAGGGTGACCAGCAGTTGGTCGCGCTGGTTCGGGCGCAGCCCGGCCAGCGGCGCCAGGCGCCGGGCGGCGAGCGCGGCCAGGGCGCCCGGCTCGCCACGCAACGCCAGCAGCGCGAAGTGGTCCTCGACGAAGACCGGCGCGGGCCCGGCGCCGACGAGGTCGGCGGCGCGCTCGGCGAGCCGGACCGCCTCGGGCACCTCGGTCCACGGCTGGGCCGGGCCGACCACCGCGCCGCGGCCGTCGAGCGCCTCGGCCAGCGCGGCCCGCTCCGCCCGCGGGCCGGAGCGCAGCAGCAGCACCGCGTCACGGCCGCGCTCGGCCACCACCCCGTCGGCGGCGAACCGGAATCGGGCGTCCCGGGCCTGGTCCGGTGGCAGCAGGACCGGGATCACCCGGTCCAGGGTGGCCCAGCCGATCGCGGCCACCGCCTCCCGGGCCACGTCGGCCGGCGCGCCGCCGCGCAGCAGCAGGTCGGCGGCCTGGCGGCGGCGCCGGTCCCCCTCCCCGGCCTGCTCGCGCAGTTGCCGGGCCAGGCCGTCGGTGCAGGCCGCGGCGAGCTCGTCGACGAAGGCGCTGGTCGCGTCGGACAGGTCGATGATCTCGTCGAGCGAGACCGGGCGGGAGCCGGCCAGCGCCTGCGACGCGGTGCGCAGCAGCAGCCGGGCGGCCGTGCGCAGGGCGCCCAGCAGCAACTCCGGGCCGCGGTTCTCGCGGGCCTCGGCCGCGCCGAGCGCGACGAACACCTCGCGGATCCGCGGCGGCAGCGCCGGCTCGCCGGTGCCGGCCAGGTCGAGGAAGCGGTCCAGGGCCACCTGGACGGCGGTCCGCACGTCCCGCTCGAACTTGGCGCCGCCGGTGCCGGCGAAGGCCGGGTCGGCCGCGGCGACCGCCTCGGCGATCGCCCGCACGGCGGCCGGCAGGCGCGGCCGCATGACGGCGGCCAGGTCGGTCGGCAGCCGCTGCCACGGGGTCGTCATCGCCGCATTTTGTCACCCGGTGACAACGGCGGGGTCGCAGATTGCTGGCCGCGGGACGGTGCCCGCCGGCCCGGGGCGGGGTGACGATGGTCCCGGTCACACCCCTTGAGGATCGGAACCGCCCGTGAAGCACCGGATGTCCCGTCAGCATGTGGTCGACATGTGCCGCACCATGCTCGACCGTGGTTACCTCAAGGCGACCGAGGGCAACGTCTCGGTCCGCATCCCGGGCCACGAGCTCTACGCCGTCACGCCCAGCAACTACGACTACGACCGGATGCGCGTCGAGGACGTCTGCATCGTCGACTTCCGGGGCCGGCACGTGCCCGATCCGGGCGCCGCCGGTGGGCTGGTCCCGTCGATCGAGTGCGGGATGCACGCGAACATCTACCGCGAGCGGCCGGACGTCAACGCGATCGTGCACACCCACCAGCCGTACGCGTCGGCCCTGGCGTTCCTGCGCAAGCCGATCCCGGCGCTGACCGACGAGCAGGTGCGCTTCCTCGGGCGGGAGGTCGCGATCATCGACTACGCGCCGGCCGGGACCGGCTTCCTCGCCCGCAACGTGCAGAAGAGGGTGGCGAGCGGGGACAACGCGTTCATCATCGCCAACCACGGGGTGGTGGCGGTGGGCACCGACCCGTCGCGTGCGGTGTTCAACATGGCGCTGCTGGAGAAGGTGTCGATCGCGTACCTGCTGGCGCTGACCTCGGAGGCCGGGAAGGTCCACACGATCCCGGCGACGATCCGGGAGATCGCGTTCAACAAGCTGCGCGCGGACGAGAAACGGATCGCCGCGCAGATCGTGGACGCCGTCGAGCCGGTCCGGGTGCCGGAGGACGAGCCGCTGCCCTCGGTCGCCGACCCGCTGCCCCCGGCCGCCACCGAGCCGGCCGGTGGGCCGCGCGGCGAGCCGCAGCCGGCCGCCCACGGCTACATGATCAGCGAGTACCTGGACGTCGACGACACCATGCGCCGGCTCAAGGCGCTCGTCGCGCAGCCGGTGCGCGGCCTGCGCCACGACGCGCTGCTGGACGTGCTGAACTACTTCGAGACCAAGTGCACGGCCAGCCGGGAGATCACCGAGCGGGCCAAGCGGCGCATCCCCGGCGGCGTCCAGCACAACCTGGCGTTCAACTATCCGTTCCCGCTGGCGATCGACCGGGCCGAGGGCGCGCACCTGACCGACCGGGACGGCAACGTCTACATCGACTTTTTGCAGGCCGGCGGCCCGACCATCCTGGGCAGCAACTACGCCCCGGTCAACGAGCAGGTGGCCGCGGTGATCGCCGAGTCCGGGCCGGTCACCGGCCTGTTCCACGAGTACGAGCTGAAACTCGCCGAGATCATCCACGAGTTCATGCCGCACATCGAGATGTACCGGTCGCTGGGCTCGGGCACCGAGGCCGTGATGGCGGCGGTCCGGGCGGCCCGCGCGCACACCGGCCGGAAGATGGTGATCAAGGTGGGCGGGGCGTACCACGGGTGGTCCGACACCGTGGTGTACGCCCTACGGGTGCCCGGCACGTTCCGGATGAACGCCAAGGGCATCCCGTGGGGCGCCACCGGGCGGACCCGGGAGACCTTCCCGCACGACCTGGGCGCGCTGCGACGCAAGCTGATCGAGAACCGGGTCCGCGGCGGCACCGCGGCGGTCATCGTCGAGCCGTTCGGCCCGGAGTCGGGCACCCGGCCGGTGCCGCGCGACTACAACGCGGCCGTCCGCGAGCTGTGCGACGAGTTCGGCGCGCTGCTGATCTTCGACGAGGTGGTGACCGGCTTCCGGACCGGCATGGGCGGCGCCGCCGGGTACTTCGGCGTCACCCCCGACCTGACCGTCTTCGGCAAGGCGGTCTCCGGCGGGTACCCGATGGCCGGCGGGGTCGGCGGGCGGGCCGACGTGATGAGCGTCTTCGGCTCCGGCCTGGACGGCCGGAGCGGCGCGCACATCCAGGTCGGCGGCACCCTGTCGGCGAACCCGCTGTCCTGCGCGGCCGGGTACTTCGCGATCCGGGAGATGGCCCGGACCGGCGCGCCGGTGCTGGCCGGGCGGGCCGGGGACCGGCTCACCCGCGGTCTGCAGCGGCTGATCGACCGGTACGGCCTGCCGTACGTGGCGTACAACCAGGGCTCCATCGTGCACCTGGAGTGCAGCGGCGTGATGCTGCTGGACATGCGCAGCCCGATCAAGCTGCTCCGGGAGAACAAGGCCCGCAAGACGCTGATGGAGCAGATGGGGGCGGCGTACGCCGCGCACGGCATCATCACCCTGGCCGGTTCCCGGATGTACACCTCGATGGCCGACACCGACGAGGTCATCGACGACGCGTTGGCCCGGTTCGACCGGGTGTTCGCTCTGGTGGAAGGGGTCTGAATGGCCACTCCGCCGCAGGTGCTGGCGATCGACCTGGGCACCTCGGGGATGAAGGCCGCGCTGGTGGCGGCGGACGGCACGGTGACCGGCTGGGCGCAGCGCCCGGTGCCGCTGCGGGTGCTGCCCGGCGGCGGCGCCGAACAGGACCCGGTCGCGTGGTGGGACGCCCTGGCCGAGGTGGTCGGCGATCTCGGGCGCGACGTCCCGGAACACCTGCGCGCGGTGACCACGATCTGCTCCTCCACCCAGGGCGAGGGCACCATCGCGGTCGACGCCGCGGGTGAGCCGCTCACCCCGTGCATCAGCTGGCTGGACATGCGCGGGGCGGCTCATCTGCGCCGGCAGTTCGGCGGGTTCCCGTCGTACGCCGGGCTCTCGCTCTTCCGGATCGTCCGGTGGCTGCGCCTGACCGGCGGGATGCCGTCGCCGACCGGCAAGGACCCGGCCGCGCACATGCTGCTGGTGCGCGACGAGATGCCGGCGGTGTACGCGCGGACGAAGACGTTCCTCAACGTCCTCGACTGGATCAACCTGAAGCTCACCGGCCGTACGGTGGCGACCGTCGACTCGATCCTCACCTCGTGGGTCACCGACAACCGCCGGGCCACCGACATCCGGTACGCGCCGTCGCTGCTCGCCGCCAGCGGGATCGACCCGGACAAGTTCCCGCCGATCGTGCGGTGCACCGAGGTGATCGGCACGCTGGCCGCGGACGCCGCCGCCCATCTCGGGCTGCCCACGTCGGTGCGGGTGGTGGCCGGCGCGATCGACAACACCGCGGCCGCGATCGGGGCCGGCACGGTACGCGACCACGAGCCGCACCTGTACCTGGGCACCTCGTCCTGGATCGCGGCGCACGTGCCGGCCAAGAAGACCGATGTGACCAGCGGCATCGCGTCCATCCCGTGCGCGCTGCCGGACCGCTACCTGATGACCGCGCTGCAGGCCACCGCCGGCGCGAACCTGACCTGGCTGCGCGACAAGATCGTCGAGTACGACGACCCGCTGCTGTCGGCCGGGCACATCAGCCGCGACGAGGGCACCATCTTCGACGCCTTCGACAGGATCATCCCGACCGTGCCGGCCGGGGCGGACGGCGTGCTCTACACCCCCTGGCTCTACGGCGAGCGGGCCCCGGTCGACGATCCGCACCTGCGCGCGGGCTTCCTCAACATCTCGCTGGAGACGACCCGGTCGGACCTGCTGCGGGCGGTGTTCGAGGGGGTGGCGCTGAACACCCGGTGGATGACCCGGGCGGTGGACCGGTTCCTCGGCGCGCCGGTGCGGTCCCTGGTGATCACCGGCGGGGCGGCGCGGTCCCGCTCGTGGTGCCAGATCTTCGCGGACGTGCTCGGCATCGAGATCCGGCGTGACGCCGACCCGGTCGCGGTCAACGCGCGGGGGGCGGGCTGGATCGGGGCGGTCGGCGCCGGGATGATCGATTTCCCGGACATCCCCGGCCTGGCCCGCAACGATCAGGTCTTCCAGCCGGGCCCGGACCGGGCCGCCTACGACGAGATCTACCAGATCTACACCAGCCTGCACCGGCAACTCGCGCCGGTCTACCGCCGGCTGCACCGCACGGCGCGCTGATCAGCCGGTGGCGTGGTCGATCAGCCGGTAGTAGTTGATCGCCATCATGGTGAGCAGCATGAGCAGGAACGCGGTGCTGACGAACCCGTAGGTCAGGTACAGCCGCCGCCGGGCCGCCGAGACCGAGCGGTGCGCCGCGGACAGCGGGAGCCGCAGCAGCACGTGGGCCATGTACGCGTTGGCGCGGTGCCGCAGGTTCAGCTCCCCGAGCGCCGCCTCCAGCGCGTGGTTGCCGTCGGTGGGCAGCAGCGGATTGAGGTTGTTGATGATGACGAACAGCTGCAGCCCGAGCAGCCAGCGCAGCGGCCCGAACCCGACCGGGTCGATGAGGATCAGCAGCGCGGACAGCCCCGCCGCGGCCAGGTCGACGAGCGGCCCGACCAGCGCCACACCGGCGCGCCCGGCGCGCGACCGGACCCGGTAGGCGTCCGTCCGGTCCACGTACGTCAGCGGGATGAGCAGGCAGAACAGCTTGATCCCGGCCTCGCGTACCGGCACGCCCAGCGACTGGCACACGGTGGCGTGCGCCATCTCGTGCACGGTGGCCTGCACCAGCAGCGCCCCGATCAGCATCGTCCACGACGGACCGGTGAAGACCAGCGGCGCCGGCACGACGAACGCCAGCACGACCGCGCTCACGGACGCCACGGCGACCAGCACCGCGACGGTGCACCCGGTGCGGGGGTAACGGGCCAGCAGCAGGGCCGGCGGACGCAGCAGCCGGTTCAGGCGGCGGGCCGGGAACCGGACGCGCGGGGTGAGCCGGCCGAGCCGGGTCAGCGCCAGCCGCCGGCCGCGCAACGGTTCCGGCGGCACCGACAGCACCCCGGCCGCGCGCAGATCCTGCAGGAACGACAGCAGGACCGGCCCGCGGTCCCGGGTGCCCTCCGGCCCGCGTGCCCGGCTGGCGGCGGCCAGCAGCGCCGTCCCGGTCCGGGTGCCGTCCAGCAACGGCACCAGCCGCGCGCCGGTCCGGCTCACCCGGACGTACGTCCCGTTCGCGGCGTTGAACAGCAGGGCATGGCCATCCGCGCCGTCGACCAGGGTGACCTGCGGTGCGAGCCCGATGGGCTGGTCCAGCCACTCGGGTACGACGACGTTCGGCGTGGTGCCGCTGTCCAGGGACATCGATGCCTCCGTTACCCGGGCGGCGCTGCGGTACGGACGACCGGGGGCGTGTTCACGACACGCCCCCGGCTGCGATCACCACCGGCACGCGTGGCATCCGCGGCAGCCGTGGCAGCCGTGACACGGCCCGCAGCCGTGGCAGCCGTGGCAGCCGTGGCAACCGTGGCAGCCGCCACAACCGCCGCAGCCACCGGTCCCCAGCAACGACGCGCTGACGACGGTCGGTAACTGCTCGGCGGTCAGATCATCTTCCAGCCAGAGGTCCAGCTCCTCCGAGACCTCCGGCTTCTTCAGCTCACTGCGCATCTCTCAACTCCCTTGCTCTCTCGTCTCCTGGTGAACGCCGGCCGGCCGTGGGCCGCCGGCCGGGCCCGTGACCTGAATCAGTCCGGACCCGCGACTGTGGACCGGTACGACACCGCCGTGCCCGGGGGATGCCCGACCGCGAACGCGAACAGCGCGGCCCGGTGGTAACCGTCGGCGCCGGCACGTTCGCGCAGGACGTGCGGCAGCAGGCCGGCGAAGACCGTGCCGACGAGATCGAGGCGCAGCGCGGTCAGCCACGCGGCGTGTCCGGCCGCGCCGGCCCGCGACAGCAGCAGCCGGTGGCCGTGGCTGCCGTGCCGGGCGAGCGCGGCGGCCAGGTTGCCGGTGATCACCAACAGGGCCGCGGCCTGGGCGAACTCCCGTTGCAGCACCAGTTCCTCGGCCTGCGGGCCGTCCGGCAGGCTCGCCACCCGGCACAGCCCGGAACGCTCCGGCCGGTACCGGTACAGCCCGGTGTCCACCCCGGTCACCCGCCAGGCCGCGCAGTACAGTTCGAGGTCGACGCCGGCCTCCCGCTCGGCGGGCCAGCCGCGGGCGTCCATCCGGTCCGCGGCGGCGAAGAGGGCCGACACCTCGGCGCCGGTGAGGGCGGTGGGCGCGTACTCGTGGGCCGCGCTGCGCCCCGGCAGCACGTCGTCCAGGGCCGCGTGCGGGGCCGCCGGCTCGGGCAGCCCGATCAGCGGCCCGTCGTCCGGCGCCCGGCGCAGGTGCGCGGGCACCGGCGCGGGCGGCCGGGCGGCCGCCGCGGCGTCCAGCAGCGTGTCGCTCAGCAGCCGTTCCAGCAGCCGCAGCCGGTCGGCGGCGGGATCCGGCTCGCCGGAACGCGGCCCGGCGGGCGCGGAACGGGTCTCAGTTGTCGGGATCATCGTCAGTCCTCGGGTCGAGTGCGATCACCGCGGTCACCGGCTCGTCGGCGGCCTCGATCCGCAGCGCCCGGCTCAGCGCGGTGTCGTCCCAGCGGCCGGCGAAGCGGGTGGCCAGCCCGCACTCGTCGGCGAGCGCGGACAGCTGGGCCAGCGCGACGCCGGCGTCCAGGCAGAGGACCCGGTAGGCGAAGTCCTGGTACTTGGCCGACACCACGCCCAGCGCCCCGGTGAGGGCGATCAGGGCGGCCGGCCGCTGCGCCGCGAGCTCCGGGCAGACCGCCGCGGCCTCGGCCGGCAGCGTCGACGCCGACAGCGGCCGGATCCGCGCCAGGCTGTGGTCGCCGCGCTGGTAGAAGTACCACCCGGCGGGCAGTCCGGCCACGTCCAGCGGGAGCAGGTAGGCCTGCACCGAGCCGAGGTTCCCGCCGGTCGGCGCCCACCGGCCGACCTTGCCGGACCCGGCCGCCGGGCCGTCGTCGCGCAGCCCGACGGTGCGCCGCAGCAGCACGGACAGGGTGGCCAGGGTCAGGCGCGGGGCCGGGGCGGGCGGGCCGCCGTTGAGCGGGATGCGCGGGGCGGCCAGGTACTCCTTGTTGTACCGCTGCAGGGACAGGTTCGCCGGCTTGTAGTGCGCCTGGTGGTCCTTGAGGTTGAGCCACTCGCGGGGCGGCGCCGCCACCTCCTGCTCGTACAGGTGGGCCAGCGCCGGGCGGCCGGGCCGGGCCGGCGCGCGGGTGGGCAGGCACTGCGGGCAGCCCGGCCGGCGGTACGCGCCGACCGCCCGCTGGGTCCAATCGGCGAGGTCGAAGACGGTGCAGCCGGAGGTCGACGGGGTCGAGCCGACCCGGGACAGCAGGTGCACGATCTCGGTCGCGGTCAGCGCCGCCCAGATCGCCGCGCACGCCCGGGACGGCACGCCGCCCGGCCCGGCCCCGCTCCCGGCGAAGCACTCGTAGCAGCAGGTGTACCGGGCGTTGAACAGCGGTCCGATCTCGGCCGTGCGCGGTCCGGCCGCGGTGCGCAGCCAGCTGATCCCGGCACGCCGGCAGGCCCGGTCCACCGCCACCATCGCGGCGGCGTTCCCGTCGTCGACGGCGACCAGGAAGTCGCCGGCCCCGGCGGCCTGCTCCGGACCGCTCCGGTGCGCGTCGACGCCCGCGGCGGCCAGCTCGGCGCGGAGCCGGCCGGCGAGCGGCTCCGGACCGGCGACCAGCACCCGGGTGCGTGCCAGCCGGTCGCACGCCTCACCCCGGCTGTGGTTGACCCGGGTGGTGTCCAGATTCCGGCCCAGGTAGCCGGCCACCTCGGACGGGATCAGCTCGCTCTCCGGACCGGGCGGTCCGTCCTGCAGCAGCCCGCTGACGTACAGCAGGGAGACGCACGCGCGCAGGTCGGTTCCGGCCACGTCGGCGTGCGCCGCGGCCAGCTCGGCCACGGTACGGGTACCGTCCAGCGCCGGCAGCAGCCGCGGGATCAGGGTCAGCGCGGCCCGCCCGCGCAGCACCGTCTGCCGGTTGGCGCTGCCCACGAACGCCAGCCCGTCGTCCAGCGGGACGCACACCAGCCCGGGCGCCAGGCACGGCCGGACGGGCACGCTGAACTGCGGATCGACGGCGACCGCGTACGCCATGGCCGCGGCGGAGAGGCGCCCGTTCTGCCGGGAGGTGTCCTCGATCTGGATCATCCCCACACCCCCTGGAGCATCGCGGGCAGCCGCTCGTACGACCGGGTGGTCTCGTCCCGGCCGGAACCGCACCGCGGGCAGCCGTGCACGCCGACCACCCGGCCGGAGCGCAGCTGCTGGGTCGGCACGTCGATCTGGCGTACCCGGCCGGCCTCGTCCCGTGGGTCGGCCCGGAACCGGTCCACCACCTCGGCGACCGTGGCCGCCGCGAACAGCGCGGTCGCCGGCAGGTACCCGGCCGGCCCGGCCTGCGGGTCGGCGTCGTAGTACCGGTCGACGGCGGCGCGCACCGCCCGCCCGGCGTCGTGCTGCGCGAGCCGGCGGCGGTAGCAGCCGTGGCAGGCGCCGGCGCCCGGCACCACCACCGGGCCGATCTCCAGCACCGGATGGTCCAGGACGACCGGCAGCCACGGGTGTCCGGACCGGTACGCGTCCTCGTCGAACTCCCGCTCCAGCGCGGGCACCCGCCGCCACGCCACCAGCACGTCCAGCCGGGGACCCGGTCCCGGCGCCGGTGGCGGCCCGGTCCCGGCGCCGGTCGCGTCGGTCCCGGCGACCTGCACGTCGCGGCACAGGTCGCGCAGCCGCTCGGCGACCGCGTAGCCGAACGGGCCGACGGGGGAAACGATCAGATGACACATGCGCCACTCCCGGTAGACGTCAGGCGAACGGCTGGGGCCAGGCGTTGAGCTCGGCTTCCGGCCTGCTCGGATAGCCCATCCGGACCGGCGCCTGGTAGAGCCGGGGATGCCCGAGGTAGCGGGCCAGGTAGCTGAAGGACAGCGGCTGCAGGCCCGGCACGACCGCGCGCACCACGGTCATCCCGGTCCGCAGCGCCTCGTCCGGGGTCAGGTCGACGATGTACGCGTCCAGCTCGCACGCGGCCAGGCGCGCGGAGACCAGCCGCAGATCGGCGACCGGATCACCGGTGGACAGCGTCGGCATCGCGGAGATCCGGCGACGGGCCGGGCTGTCGAGCAGGAAGTCGAACGCCGCCGCCCGTTGCGGGGCGGACATGTAGGCGGCGCCGTCGGACACCCCGCCGAACGCCCGCACGTCCTCGCCCGGCGGCGGGGTCCCGTGCAGCGCGATCCGCTCGGAGACCGTCTCGCAGATCGCCTTCGCGGCCGCCACCTGCGGGTCCAGCCCGGTGGCGCAGGAGACCACGGTGCGGCAGGTGGGGTGGTCCGGCGCGACCGAGACGCCGTAGACGGTGGGGATGCCCACGTCGGTGGTGGCGTCGAAGAGGTGCACCGTCACGTCCCGGCCGGCGCTGAGGTCGAGGTAGCGCTGCAGCTGCGGGCTGACCGTGTCGAGCTCCAGCCGCGGCAGCGCGAGCCGTTGCAGCCAGGTGATGCTGATCGCGTCGCGCTCGATCACCTCGCAGAGCGCTCCGCACACCGCGACGGCCGGATCCGGGTGCGCCGCCGAGCCGGTGGAGATCGGCCTGGTGAAGCGCTCCCCGGCGTGCGCGGGCAGGTGCATGTACACCAGCACGGCGGGCACCCAGCGCGGCTCGCCGGTGCCCAGGTGCACGCCGCGTACCCAGCGCATCCGCGCCGCGCGGTCCGGCCGGGTGACCGGGCAGTCCGGGTCCGCGAACTCGGCCTCCGAGCAGCGCGGCAGGGTGTCCGGGTCGAGGGCCTCGGGGCCCAGCTCGTCAGCGGTCGCCCAGATGAACTGGCGTTCGTCGTACACGCAGTTGGCATAGCGTTCCAGCGCCTCGGCGACGGCGACCAGCGCCGAGCGCTCCGGGTCCACCCCGGTTCCGGTGCCGTCGAGGTTGCCCAGGCACTCCGGTCCGCACAGGTTGGGCAGCACGCTGGACACGTCGCCGAGATCGGCCGAGAACACCGCGAGCGGCGGCTCGGAGGGTTCGACCGGGAGCCGCAGCACGTGCCCGACCAGCCCGCCGAGCGGCGACACCAGATCCGCCAGCCGGGCCGAATCTGCCGTTTCCACGCTCCGCTGCGTTGCTCCCACGGCAACCGCGCTCATTGCGCACGCTTCTCCCTGCCCGGTCGGATCCGGGCGAAAGCTGTCCGACGGCGCCCGTCGAGGACTACCCGTGCTCCTTCAACTCTGGACCTCCGGCGGACGATTCGCTGTGGTTTGCGAAAGCTACAACCGAGTTGTGTTCCTGATCCCCATAGGAATGAATTGTCCGACATTGACGACATGGTCGGAGCATTCGCGTTCGCCCGCCAGGGCGTCCGGCGGGCGCCCTGGCCGGGCCGTCCACAACGGACCGCCGCGGGCGCCGGCACACCGATCCGGCGGCGGACCGGGCCCGCGCCACACCGGGCGCCGTCCGGCGGCGGCCCGGCCCGTGGCAGGCCGGGCCGGCGCGTCCGGTGGTGGCGGGACGGACCGGCGCGTCCGGTGGTGGCGGGACGGACCGGCGCGTCCGGTGGTGGCGGGACAGGCCGGCCGCGTCGGTGGCGACGGTCGGGCCGGCGCGTCCGGTGGTGGCGAGACAGGCCGGCCGCGTCGGTGGCGACCGGTCAAGCCGGCGCGTCCGGTGGCGGCGGGCGGGTCACGAGGCCGCGGCGCGCTCCAGGCGGCGGGTGAGGACGCATTCGGTGAGGGTGACCAGGACGGCCTTGACCGACTCGCGACGGCGGGCGTCGCAGTCGACCAGGGGCAGGTCGTCCGGCAGGCCGAGCGCCTCGCGGATCTCCGCGTGGGCGAAGCGGCGCGCGCCGTCGAACGTGTTGACGGCGATGACGAACGGGATGTCGCGGTCCTCGAAATAGTCGATCGCCGGGAAGCAGTCCTCGATACGGCGGGTGTCGACCAGCACGATGGCCCCGAGCGCGCCGTCGACGAGATCGTCCCAGAGGAAGGCGAAGCGGTCCTGGCCCGGTGTGCCGAACAGGTAGAGCAGCAGCGCGTCGTCCAGGGTGATCCGCCCGAAGTCGAGGGCGACCGTGGTGGTGGTCTTCGCGGCCACCGCCGAGGTGTCGTCCACGCCGATCGAGCGTTCGGTCAGCTCGGCCTCGGTGACCAGCGGCTCGATCTCGGAGACGGCGCCGACGAAGGTGGTCTTCCCGACGCCGAAGCCGCCGCTGACCACGATCTTGACGGCGACCGGTGGCGGCGCGGCGGCGGTCTCAGAGCGCCCGGACACGGTCCCGGATCCTCTCGATCAGCGTGGCCGGCAGCTCGACCGGCGTGTCCTCCACGAGCACGAAACCCTCGGTGATCAGGTCGGCGACGATCACCCGCACCACCCCCAGCGGCGCGCCGAGCGCGGACGCGAGGTCCGCCACCGACACCGGCGCCTGGCACAGCTCGACGATGCGGCGCGACTCGAACCGCAACGGCGCGCCGAGCGCGGCCGGGGCGGCGGACAGCTGCGTCTCGATCCGCAGGCCGTCGCGCACCGGGTGGGTACGCCCACCGGTGAGCATGAACGGGCGGACCACCGGATCGGGGTCGGGCGGCCGGGCAGCGCCTCTCATCGCGGGAGCCTCTGCCGGGACTCGGCGATCAGCGCCGGGGTGAGCAGGTCGCCGAACCGCTCGGCGAGCCGGGAGATCTCGTACCCGACCAGGCCCGGGTCGCTGTCCCCGCCGGCCACCACGCCCAGGCAGCTGCCCCCCGGGATCACCGAGATCACCAGGAACCCGCGTCGCATCTCGATCATGATGAGTTCCAGGCCCTCGAAGTCGTACCGGCGCGACGCGGTCCGGGCCAGGCTCGCCAGGCTGGACACGATCGCGGCGAGCTGGTCGGCCTCGGCCCGGTCCAGTCCGTCCGATCCGGCGATCAGCAGCCCGTCCGACGACACCGCCACGGCGTCGCGGACCCCGTCCGTCTGGTGGACGAAGTTGCCGAGCATCCAGTTGAACTGGTGCCGGTCGGCGGTGCCCGCTTCCACACTCATCACGTCTCCTCGGAGCTCGCCGCGACGGGGCGGGCGGTGCCCCGCCGGACGCCGTCGCGGAACGCGGTCAGACGGTCACGGACGGCGTCGGGTGAGTCGCTGAGCTCGCCCGTCGGCTCCTCGCGCGGGGCCGGCGCGGCGCCGGGTCCGGCGCGGCGCGCCCGGGGAATCCGTTTGCGCAGCCCGTTCGCCGTACGTTCGAAGTCCGCCGGCCGGAGCGCCGCGTCCAGCGCCGGGGCCGCGGGCCGCTCGGTGACCACCACGAAGTCGACCTCCAGGGCCCGCGGCCGGATGCGCACCCGGTCCGCCGTGCGCGGCCGGGCGGCATGGGCCGGGGCGGCAGCCGCCGGGCCGACCGGCGCGGGGCCGGGAGCCGCCGGGCCCGGGCCGACCGGCGCCGGGCCGGGAGCCGCCGGAGCGGGGCCGACCGGGGCCGGGTCGGCGAGCAGCTCGCCGGGCAGCGTGATCCGGGCGGTCACCCCGGTCACCGCCGACGGGGTGAGCCGCACCCCGGCCTTCATCTCGGCGGCCAGCCGGCCGACCACGTAGTGGCCCAGGAACCGGGCCGGTCCGGTCATGAAGTCGCCCTCGCCGCGCAGCCGCCGGTTGGCGCGGTCCAGGTCCTCGTCGGTCATCCCGACGCCCTGGTCGCAGATCGCGATCAGGTAGCCGTCGCCGAGGCGGCGCCCGTGGATCTCGACCTCCAGGTCCGGCGGGGAGAACGTCAGACCGTTCTCGATCAGCTCGGCGAGCATGTGCGCCAGGCCGCTGGCGACCGAGCCCTGCACGAGCGCGTCGTCCAGCCGCCGTAGCACCACCCGGCGGTACTCCTCCACCTCGGACACCGCGGCCCGGATGACGTCGGCCATCGCCAGCGGGCCCGGCCACTGGCGCGGGCTGGCGGCGCCCACCAGGACCAGCAGGCTCTCCGCGGTGCGGCGCATCCGGGTGGCCAGGTGGTCGAGCTCGAACAGGTTCGCCAGCCCGGTCGGGTCGGTCTCCTCGCGCTCCAGCCGGGTGATGAAGCCGAGCTGGCGGCGCAGCAGGTTCTGGTTGCGCCGGGCCAGGTCGGCCATCGACTCGGCGGTGCCGCGGCGCAGCCGCGCCTGTTCGGTGGCGAGGGCGTACGCGGTGGTCCGCACCCGGTCGAACGCGCCGGCCACCCGGCGCACCTCGGCGCTCGCGCCCCGGGGCACCGGCAGCGCGGCGGGCGGCCCGGTGTCCTCGCCGGCCGCGGCCCGGCGCACCGCGTCCGGCAGCCGCTCACCGGCCAGCCGGTCCGCCTCGCCGGCCAGTTCGGCCAGCGGTTCCGCCAGCGACCGGGTGGCCGCGGTCGCCAGGAAGGCCGAGCCGGCGAGGCAGAGCAGCACCACCGCGGACAGCAGCGCCAGCCGCAGCGTGGCCCGGTCGCGCAGGTCGTCCGCCCGGGCCAGGGTGCCCGTGCCGATCCGGGTGGCCAGTCCGGTCATCCCGTCCAGCAGGGTGTCCACCGCGGTCCACCACGCGCCCGCGTCGGCCAGCAGGCTCTGCCGGTCGCCAGCGCGCAGCGCGGCCCGTTCCACGGCGCGGGCCTGAGCGGCGGCGCCGGAGTCGAACAGTGCCGCCTTGGCCGCTGCGGCGGCCGGGTCGGCGAACTCGTCGAACTCCTCCAGCGCCAGGTCCCGGGCCGCGACGATGGTGAGCAGCTCGGAGAACTCGCCGGGCTGGAAGCCACCGGCGGTGATCACGCCGTCCAGGAAGACCCATTCCTGGGCGGTCGCCTCCTTGACCTCGGTCAGCATCTCCAGCGACTCGGCGCCGCGGCGCAGCCGGAGATCTTCGATGATCTCCAGGTGCCGGGTGTCGTCGCTGAGGTCCTCGATCAGCCGGGTGTAGAGGTCGAAGGTCGCGTCCCGGTCGGCCGCGCCGGTGTCCGCGCCGGTGCGGACGCGGGTCAGCTCGTCGAGCCCGGCGAGCGACTTCTCGGCCTCGCCGGCGTACTCGTCGCCCGCGGCCAGCACGGAGCGGACCCGCGCACGCTCGGCGTCGACCCGCTGCCGGGCCGCGCCGATCCGGGACCGGAAGGCGGTGTTGCCGCCGAGCACCGCGACGGTCAGGCCGCGCTCGTTCTGCAGCTGTTGGACCAGGCTCTGCAGGGCGAGGACGACGGTGATCCGGCGCTCGGTGGCGGCGGCGTTGCGGTAGCGGGCGATCTCGTTGGCGTGCAGGACGGCGAGCAGCGCGAGCATGGCGGCCAGGGGCGGGGCCAGCATCCGGACCACGCGGCCGCGGATGGTTCGGTCGCGCCGGGTGCTGCGCCACATGCCGGTGCCTCCTCGCCGCGGGTGTTGGTGCGAAGCCGTACGGTGATCGCCGCCCAGGATTGGCGTCGGTCATCGCCCGGTCAACACCCCGATCGAGGGACGCGGATGGCGCAGGGCGGCTGGGCTCGCACGCGGCGCGTGCAAATTGCAACGTGAGCCCCGAACGAGGGATGGCCCGCGACGCGCCGCGGAGCCCTGAGGCGACTGATTGTCATCGATATCACGTACCGGCGGCGAGGCCGCGCGTGACCAGCCCGGCTACCCGCCGGTAATACCCGCCGGTAACCATGAGACATGGCCGGACCAGGGCGGTTGCCGCTGAATCCGCTTTACCACCTGTAGTCTCTCGGCGAAGGTTTTCCCTGAAGTAAGGGCTCGATCGGGTGTTCAAACGAATCGCCATCGTCAACCGTGGTGAGGCCGCGATGCGGCTCATCCATGCCGTCCGGGAGCTCGCCGCGGAGACCGGCGTGCGGATCGAGACCGTCGCGCTGTTCACCGACGTCGACCGGACCGCCACCTTCGTCCGCGAGGCCGACATCGTGTACGACCTCGGCCCGGCCGCCGCACGGCCGTACCTGAACCTGAAGCTGCTGGAGCAGGCGCTCGTCGAGACCGGCGCCGACGCGGCCTGGGTGGGCTGGGGCTTCGTCGCCGAGGACCCGGCGTTCGCGGAGCTGTGCGAACGCATCGGAGTCACCTTCATCGGCCCCGGCCCGGAGGCCATGCGCAAGCTCGGCGACAAGATCGGCGCGAAGCTGATCGCCGAGGAGGTCGGCGTTCCGGTCGCGCCGTGGAGCCGCGGCCCGGTGGAGACGCTGGAGGCCGCGCTGGAGGCGGCGCAGCGGATCGGCTACCCGCTGATGCTCAAGGCCACCGCCGGTGGCGGCGGGCGCGGCATCCGGGTGGTCCGCGACCCCGACCAGCTCGCCGACGCGTACGAGCGGACCAGCCAGGAGGCGGCCCGGGCGTTCGGCAGCGGCATCGTCTTCCTGGAGCGCCTGGTCACCGGCGCCCGGCACGTCGAGGTGCAGGTCATCGCGGACGGGCAGGGCACCGCCTGGGCGATCGGCGTGCGCGACTGCTCGGTGCAGCGGCGCAACCAGAAGGTGATCGAGGAATCGGCGTCGCCGGTGCTGCGGCCCGAGCGGGCCGCCGAGCTCAAGGCGTCCGCCGAGCGACTCGCGGTCGCGGTGGGCTACCGCGGCGCCGCCACCGTCGAGTTCCTCTACCACCCGGGTGAGGACCTGCTGGCCTTCCTCGAGGTCAACACGCGCCTGCAGGTGGAGCACCCGATCACCGAGTCGGTCACCGGCTTCGACCTGGTCAAGGCGCAGCTGCACGTCGCCGCGGGCAACCGTCTGGAGGGTACCCCGCCGGTCGAGCGCGGCCACGCCATCGAGGCCCGGCTCAACGCCGAGGACCCGGACCGCGACTTCGCCCCCTCCCCCGGCCGTATCGTCCGGCTGGACTTCCCGGCCGGCCCGGGCATCCGGGTGGACACCGGGGTCAGCGAGGGCGACAGCATCCCCGGCGACTTCGACTCGATGATCGCCAAGGTGATCGCGTACGGCAAGGACCGCGACGAGGCGCTCGGCCGGCTGCGCCGGGCGATGGCCGAGACCACGGTGGTGATCGAGGGCGGGGCCACCAACAAGAGCTTCGTGCTCGACCTGCTCGACCAGAGCGAGGTGATCGACGGCAGCGCGGACACCGGCTGGATCGACCGGGTGCGCGGCGAGGGCCGGCTGGTCTCCGACCGGCACTCCGGCATCGCCCTGGCGGCGGCCGCGATCGAGGCGTACGAGGAGGAGGAGCGCGTCGAGCAGCAGCGGCTGCTCTCCACCGCGTTCGGCGGGCGCCCGCAGGTGCGGCACGACAGCGGCGCGCCGCTGGACCTCAAGCTGCGCGGGTCGACGTACCGGGTGCGGGTGGCCCGGGTCGGCGCGCACCGGTTCCGGGTCGGCATCGAGGCCGGCGAGGACGTCCGCCTCGCCGACGTCACGGTGGAGCGGTTCGACCGGCACAGCGGCCGGATCCAGGTCAACGGCGTGCGGCACCGGCTGCTCACCGGCACGCACGGCGCGATCACGCTGGTCGAGGTGGACGGGGTCACCCACCGGGTGAGCCGGGACGAGGGCGGCGTGCTGCGCTCGCCGATGCCGGCGCTGGTGGTGGCCACCCCGCTGGAGCCCGGCGCCGAGGTCGAGGCCGGCGCGCCGGTGCTGGTCCTGGAGGCCATGAAGATGGAGGCGGTGCTGCGCGCGCCGTTCCGGGCCCGGGTCAAGGAGGTGCTGGTCGCGGTCGGCGGCAAGGTCGACGCCGGGGCCGCGCTGCTGCGCCTGGAGCCGACCGGCGGCGACGAGGCCGAGCAGGCCGCCGGCGCCACCGCCCCCATCGACCTGCCGCAGGCGCCGGACGGCCAGCCGGCCCGCCAGCGCGCCGCCCGCGGCCAGGAGGACCTGCGCAGCCTGCTGCTCGGCTTCGACGTCGACCCGCACGACGAGCGCCGCGTGCTGGACGACTACCTGGCCGCCCGCCGCGCCGCCATCGAGGAGGGGCGCCGGCCCCTGGAGCAGGAGATCGCGCTCATCGAGGTCTTCGCCGACCTGGCCGAGCTGAGCCGCAACCGGCCGGCCGGCGAGGACGGCGACGCGCACGTGCACAGCGCCCGCGAGTTCTTCCACACCTACCTGCAGAGCCTGGACGTGGA
Organism: Actinoplanes teichomyceticus ATCC 31121; assembly: GCF_003711105.1. NCBI lineage: Bacteria > Bacillati > Actinomycetota > Actinomycetes > Micromonosporales > Micromonosporaceae > Actinoplanes > Actinoplanes teichomyceticus. Next base: position 2,176,660 of record NZ_CP023865.1, on the reverse strand, counting down.
GCGGGCCGGGCTGCCGGCGTCGTTCCAGGCCAAGCTGGCCAAGGCGCTGAGCCACTACGGCGTCACCGACCTGGAGCGCACCCCGGACCTGGAGGCCGCGGTGTTCCGGATCTTCCTGGCCCAGCAGCGCGGCGCGGCCGAGGCCGCGGTCGTCTCCGCGCTGCTGCGCGCCTGGCTGCAGGAGCCGCCACCGGACGTCACCCTGCACGAGCCGGCCGGTCTCGCCCTGGAACGGCTGGTCGCCGCCACCCAGGTACGTTTCCCGGCGATCGCCGACCTGGCCCGCGGCGTGGTGTTCACCTGGTTCGGCCAGCCGCTGCTGCGCCGCAACCGGGCCCGGGTGTACGCGGAGATCCGCAAGCACCTGCGCCACCTGGACGAGTTCCCGCAGTCCAGCGACCGCGCCGACCGGATCGCCGAGATGGTGCGCAGCACCGAGCCGCTGGTCCGGCTGCTCGGCCAGCGCCTGCTCCGGCACAATGTGGACAACTCGGTGCTGCTCGAGGTGCTGACCCGCCGCTACTACGGCAACAAGGGCCTGACCGGGGTGCGCACCGTCACGTCCGGCGACTTCTCCTTCGTGGTCGCCGAGAAGTCCGGCTCGCTGCTGGTCTCGGCCGCGGAGAGCTTCGACCGGCTGGGCGGCACGCTGGCCGGACTGGCCGGACTGGCCACCGAGGACGGCACGGTCGACGCCGACATCTACCTCGCCTGGGAGGGCCAGCCGGCCGACTCCGACGAGATGGCCACCGCGCTGCACGAGGTGATCAGCCGGCACCCGCTGCCCGCCCAGATCCGCCGGGTGACCACGACGGTCGCCGGGCGCAGCGGCGCGGTCATGCACCACCACTTCACCTTCCGGCCGTCCACCACCGGGATGGAGGAGGAGCGGCTGATCCGGGGGCTGCACCCGTACATCGCGCAGCGGATGCAGCTGGAGCGGCTGCGCAAGTTCGACCTGACCCGGCTGCCGTCCGCGGACGAGGAGATCTACCTGTTCCAGTGCGTCGCCCGGGAGAACCCGGCCGACGACCGGCTGGTGGCGTTCGCGCAGATCCGCGACCTGACCGAGCTGCGCGAGCAGGACGGCCGGCTGGTCGCCCTGCCGACCACCGAGGACACCATCGCCACCTGCCTGGACGGCATCCGGCGGGCACAGGCGCGGCGGTCGCGGGACAAGCGGTTCAACACCAACCGGATCGTCATCTACGTGTGGCCGGTGCTCGGCCTGACGTACAACGAGATGGAGATGATCGCCCGCCGGGTGTCGCCGACCACGGCCGGCGCCGGCCTGGAGGAGATCCTGTTCATCGCGCGGCGGCGTGACGAGGCCACCGGCGAGCTGGTCAAGGTGAACGTGCGGATCACGTTCAGCGCGACCGGCGGCACCGAGCTGATCCTCAGCGAGCCGACCGACGAGCCGGTCGAGCCGCTGGACGGGTACCGGCAGAAGGTGCTGCGGGCCAGCAGCCGCAACACCGTCTACCCGTACGAGCTGACCGAGTTCCTCGGCGAGTTCACCGAGTACGACCTGGACGAGCGGCACGCGCTCGTGCCGGTCGACCGCCCGAAGGGGAGCAACTCGGCGGCGCTGGTGGCCGGCGTGGTGCGCACGGTCACGTCCCGCCACCCCGAGGGCATCTCCCGGGTGGTGCTGCTCGGCGACCCGACCAAGTCGCTGGGCGCGCTGTCCGAGCCGGAGTGCCGCCGGGTGATCGCGGCCCTGGACCTGGCCGAGCGGATGCGGGTGCCGCTGGAGTGGTACGCGCTGTCGTCCGGCGCCCGGATCTCGATGACCTCGGGCACCGAGAACATGGACTGGGTGGCCGCCGCGCTGAAGCGCATCGTCGAGTTCACCCAGGCCGGCGGTGAGATCAACATCGTGGTCGCGGGCATCAACGTGGGCGCCCAGCCGTACTGGAACGCGGAAGCCACGATGCTGATGCACACCAAGGGCATCCTGGTGATGACGCCGGACTCGGCGATGGTGCTGACCGGCAAGCAGTCGCTGGACTTCTCCGGTGGCGTGTCGGCCGAGGACAACTTCGGCATCGGCGGCTACGACCGGGTGATGGGGCCGAACGGGCAGGCGCAGTACTGGGCGCCGAACCTGATGGCCGCCCGGGACGTGCTGATGGCGCACTACGAGCACACGTACGTGGTGCCGGGCGAGGCCGGGCCGCGCCCGACGCTGACCACCGACCCGATCGACCGGGACATCTCGGACTTCCCGCACGCGATCGAGGGCAGCGACTTCACCACCGTCGGCGAGATCTTCTCGGCCACGGCCAACCCGGACCGCAAGAAGCCGTTCGACATCCGCACGGTCATGCGCGCGCTGGCCGACCAGGACCACCCGGTGCTGGAGCGCTGGGCCGGGATGGCGGACGCGGAGACCGCGGTGGTGCAGGACGCGCACCTGGGCGGCCGGCCGGTGTGCCTGCTCGGCATCGAGTCGCGGTCGGTGCCGCGGCGGGGCTTCCCGCCCACCGACGGGCCGGACACGTACACCGCGGGCACGCTGTTCCCGCGCTCGTCGAAGAAGGCGGCCCGGGCGATCAACGCGGCCAGCGGCAACCGTCCGCTGGTGGTGCTGGCCAACCTGTCCGGCTTCGACGGCTCTCCGGAGTCGATGCGCAAGCTCCAGCTGGAGTACGGCGCGGAGATCGGCCGGGCCATCGTGAACTTCCGCGGCCCGATCGTCTTCTGCGTGATCTCCCGGTACCACGGTGGCGCGTTCGTGGTGTTCTCCAAGGCGCTCAACCCGAACATGACGGTGCTGGCCCTGGAAGGCTCGTTCGCGTCGGTGCTCGGCGGGGCGCCGGCCGCGGCCGTGGTCTTCACCGCGGAGGTCAACGCGCGGACCGCGGCCGACCCGCGGGTGCGCGAGCTGGAGGCCCGGGCCTCGGCGGCCACCGGGGCGGGCCGCAGCTCGCTCGCCGCCGAGCTGGACGAGCTGCGCTCCGCGGTGCGGGCCGAGAAGCTCGGTGAGGTGGCGGCCGAGTTCGACCGGGTGCACAGCATCCAGCGCGCCATCGAGGTGGGCTCGGTGGACGCGGTGATCTCGGCCGCCGAGCTGCGGCCGCGGATCATCGCGGAGATCTCGTCGCGCTCCGCCTGATCGTTCCACGCGAGGGGGGACCCCGGCCGGTGGCCGGGGTCCCCCCTCGCGTCGCCGGGACGTTCGGCACCGGGCCGCGTCCGGGCCGGACCGGCGTCACGGCAGGGGGCCGCTGGTCTCCACCGGCTCGGAGGACCGGAAGTCGGGCACCGGCGGGTACATCGGGGACGCCGGGGCCGCCGGGGTGTCCGGCAGCAGCGTCCACGGGGCGACCCCGATCCGGCCGGTGCTGCCCAGGTCCAGGCCGCCGTCCGGGTCGATGACCTGTGCCGGGCGGCCGGCCAGCGGGGCGACCTCCAGATACCTCGGGTTGACCGGTGGCTCCCGGATGTCGTCGTACGTGTTGCGCCAGATCACCGCGGCGCCGGCGCGCTGCCCGGGACGCAGCACCACGGGTCGTGGCGGGAGCTCCGCGGCCGGCACCGACGAGGTGATCTCCTTGGCGCCGTGCAGGATGCGGACATCGAGCACCGCACGGTCCTCGTCGAGTGCGCGGACCGCCGGGTACCCCCGCACCCGGTACGTCGCCGTACCGCAGTTGACCATCGTGATGCCGAGCACCCGCAGCCCCATCGCGGCGTCGCCGGCGCCGGTCTCCATCCGCACCCCCTCCGGCGGGCAGGCGAGCGGCGCGGGCGGCGCCGGTGAGCGGGAGACGGGACCGAACGGCGCCGGTGGCGGGTAGGGCCCGGTGGCGGACGGCGACGACGGCCGCGCACACCCGGCGAGCAGCATCAGCAGGGCGAGCGGGAGGACAGCCCGGTATCCGATCACCCGCCCATCCTGCCCGGCCCCGGCAAGGCGGGAGCCTGGAGGCCACCACCCGGGGCGGGCAGCGGCACCGGGCTCCCCGGTCACGGGCGCATCTCGTACGCCCCGACCAGCGACAGCACCCGCTCCCAGACGGCCGCCGTCCGCGCCTCGTCGGCCACCGGGCGCAGCACCTGGGCGCGCGCCCAGTCCGCCTGCTCGTCGGTCGTCGCGGTCTTGCCGTGCAGCTCGGTAGCGTACTGGGCGAAGTCGCGCACCAGCACCGCGAAGATCTCGTCGAGCAGGTAGCGGTCGAGACCGGTCAGCTCGGCCTGCTCACAGATCAGCTGGCCGTAGACGACCAGCGCGAACAGCTGCCCGACGGAGAGCAGGAAGTCCAGGTCGGCGTGTTGCTCCGGATCGAGGGACAGCTCGCACAGCGCGTCGGCCTGGGTGCGGAAACGCGCGACGTTCGGCAGCTCGGCGAACCGGTCGTAGGCGATCCGCCAGTCGTGGAACCGGATCGCGCCGAGCCCGCGCGCCGGGCCCTGCCGGAACAGGAACTCGTCGTCGGCCGGGTCGTGCCGGGTCGGCACCGGCGGGCAGTCGACCGGCCGGTGCAGGTAGTTCGGCATGAACTTGAGGATCAGGGCCAGATTGACGTGCACCGTGCCTTCGAGCTTGGGCAGGCCGCGGATGTCGATCGCCGCCTTGTCGAAGTACGTGTCCGCCTCGAAGCCCTTGGCCGCGATCACGTCCCACATCAGGTCGATGACCCGCTCGCCCTCGGTGGTGACCTTCATCTTGGTCATCGGGTTGAACAGCAGGTAGCGACGGTCGTCCGGGCCGGCGCAGCGCAGGTAGTCGACGGCGCGGTCGCTGAACAGCTTCATCGCGACCAGGCGGACGTACGCGTCGGACAGCTCCCGGCGCACGTGCGGGAAGTCGGTGACCGGCTTGCCGTACAGGATCCGGCGGTGCGCGTGGGTGACCGCCTCGTACATGGCGTGCTCGCAGATGCCGATCGCGGCCGTGCACAGGTTGAACTTGCCGACGTTGACCGTGTTCAGCGCGGCGTCGAAGGCGGCCTGCCCGGTGTGCAGGACGTCGCCCGGCCGCACCGGGTGGTCGCGCAGCTCGAACGCGCTGACGTACATCTGCTTGTGCACGACGTTCTTGATCAGGTGGTAGTCCGGGTGCCGGCTGTCGGCGGCGAAGAACACGTAGCCGTCCGGGGTGCGGCCGAACACCGACACCAGACCGGCGACGTTGCCGTTGCCGATGTAGTACTTGGCGCCGTTCGCGGTGAAGCCGCCGTCCGTGGCCGGGGTCAGCACCATGTCGGTGGCGTAGATGTCCGCGCCGTGGCCGCGCTCGGACAGCCCGAACGCCATCACGTGCCCGTCGTCGAGCAGCCGGGCGGCGTGCGCGCGGGCCTGCGCGTTGGCGCTCTGCCAGACCGGGCCCAGGCCGAGCACGGTGACCTGCCAGGTGTACCAGTAGTCCAGCCCGTAGAAGCCGAGGATCTCGCTGAGTGCCGCGTTGCGGGCGGTGTCCCAGCGCTTGTCCGGGTTGCCGCCGGCGTCGGCGGACGGGGTCAGGAACGTGGCGAACAGCCCCTGCTTCGCGGCGAAGTCCAGGAAGTCGGCGTACCAGGTGCGGTGGAGGTAGCTGTCGATCAGCGCCTTCTTGCCCCGCTCCTCGAAGAAGTCGATGGTGGCGCGCAGCAGCCGGCGGGTCTCGGGGTCGAAGTGCGCGGGGTCGTAGGTGTGCGGGTTGAACAGCACCGTTCAGGCTTCCTTCCGGAGTTCGATCAGGACCTCGTCGAGCCAGTCGAGCAGCATCCGCTCGTAGGCGATGCCGCCGCGCAGCACGACGTGCTGAAGCCGCTGTCCGGTGGTCGACGCCTCGGGGTCGGGGAAGTCGCGCTTCTCCCCGGCCAGGTATCGGGCGAGCAGCTCCTCGTGCTCCGCGCGGTAGCGCTCCACCTCGCCGATCAGCGCCGCCCGCCCGGCCGCGTCGTCGAACGCCGCGCCGCGCACCTTGACCGCCAGGTCGTGGCGGACCGCCTCGGGCTGCACCGGCTCGTGCAACCACCCGGTCAGCGCCGCACGCCCGGCCGCCGAGACCGAGAAGGTCCGCTTGTCCGGCCGCCCGTCCTGCCCGACCTCACGGGCGGTCACCCAGCCGTCCGTCTCCATCCGCTTCAGCACGCGGTAGATCTGCTGATGGGTGGCGGTCCAGAAGCGGCCGATGGACCGCTCGAACCGGCGGGCCAGCTCATATCCGGACCCGGGTTGCTCCAGCAGGGAGACCAGGATCGCATGCTCCAGCGCCATGTCCGGCATCATCCTATGCAACTCGTTGCATAGCAAGCGGCACGCACCCGCCCGGGCGGCCGACGGGCCGGCCGCGTCAGGCGGGCTTGACCTCCACCGGGATTCCGTTCAACACGGCGTTGCCGGACAGCGGATCGATCACCAGCTCATCGGTCAGGATGTTGGAGTTGACGCCGGGGTGGGCGGCCGCCACCGCCAGCCGCACGCCGGGCAGGTCGTGCCCCCAGCCGTGCGGCAGGCTGACCACCCCGGGCATCACCCGGTCGGTCACCTCGACCGGCGCCACCACCGTGCCGGCCCGCGCGGTCACCACGGCCGGCAGACCGTCGCTGAGGGTCAGGCGGTCCGCGTCGTCCGGGTGGACCTGCAGGGTGCAGCGGTCGCGGCCCTTCACCAGGGCCGGCTCGTTGTGCATCCAGCTGTTGTTGGAGCGCAGGTGGCGGCGGCCGATCAGCACCAGACCGGGGCGCGGCCGGTCCAGCGCGGCGCGCAGCCGCCCGGCCTCGTCGGCCAGGGCCGGCGCGCACAGCTCGATCCGCCCGCTCGGGGTGCGCAGCACCTCCGGGATGCGCGGCCGCAGCGGGCCGAGGTCGATCCCGTGCGGGGCGGCGAGGAGGCGGTCCAGGGACAGGCCGTCCGGCACGGCGCCGAAGCCGTCACCGTACGCCCCGGTCCGCAGCGCCACGTCCAGCAGCCGCTCGGCCGGGCCGGCGCCGCTGACCCGGTCCCGCAGCTCGGCGGCACGGTCCCCGACGGCTCGGCGCAGCGCCTCGTGCAGCAGGTGCTCGTGCACGACGGCCGGGTCCGCGCCGGCCCCCCGGCCGGTGGCGATCAGGATCAGCCGGGCCAGGATGTCGACCTCGTCCATGCCACCCGGGTCGGGCGGCAGCACCGGCGGTGAGTACGCCGCGAAGTTGCGCACCGCCAGGCTCAGGAACGAGAAGTCGTAGTGCCCCTTCCGGGTCGCGTCGAGCGGCGGCAGGATCACGTCGGCGTGCCGGGTCGTCTCGTTCAGATAGGGATCGACGCTGACCATGAAGTCGAGGCCGGCCAGGGCGCGGTCGAGACGGCCGCTGTTCGGGGCGGACAGCACCGGGTTCCCGGCCACCGTCAGGAACGCCCGGACCTGCCCCTCCCCCGGCGTCTCGATCTCGTCGGCCAGGGTGGCGACCGGCAGCTCGCCCTTGACCTCGGGCAGCCCGCGCACCCGGCTGCGCCAGCGCCCGGTGGTGAACCCGCGGCCACCCGGCGCCGGGTGCGGCCGCAGGTGGGCGGCGAGCGGGAACATCACCCCGCCGGGCCGGTCCAGGTTGCCGGTGAGCACGTTGATCACGTCGACCAGCCAGCTGGTCAGGGTGCCGAACTCGACGGTGCACGTGCCGATCCGGCCGTAGACCGCGGCGGTCGGCGCGGCGGCGAGCTCGCGGGCCAGGCCGCGGATCCGCTCCGCCGGGATGTCGCAGGCCGCGGCGACGCGCTCCGGCGGGAACGCCGCGGCCAGGCCGCGCACCTCGTCCAGCCCGACGACGTACGGCGTGAGCCGCCCGAGATTCGCCAGCTCCTCCGCCAGCAGCGTGTGCACGATGCCGAACAGCAGGAACGCGTCCGTGCCCGGCCGGATGAACACGTGCTCGTCGGCGTGCTCGGCGGTCCGGGTGCGGCGCGGGTCGACGACCACGAACCGGCCGCCGCGCGCCTGGATCGCCCGCAGCCGTCCCGGGAAGTCGGCGGCGGTGGCCAGGCTGCCGTTGGACTCCCACGGGTTGGCGCCGAGCACCAGCAGCAGGTCGGTGCGGTCCAGGTCGGGCACCGGGATGGCCAGGGGGCTGCCGAAGAGGTACCCGCAGGAGACGTGCTTGGGCATCTGGTCGACGGTGCTGGCGGTGAACACGTTGCGGGTGCCGAGGGCTTTGAGCAGCGGCGTGACGTAGAGGCCGCCGGCCATCGTGTGCACGTTCGGGTTGCCCAGGTAGGCCGCGACGGCCTGCGGCCCGTACGTCTCGACGACCGGCCGCAGGCCGGCCTCGACCGCCGCGAACGCCTCGTCCCAGGTGGCCTCCCGGTGCCGCCCGTCCCGGCGGATCAACGGCCGGCGCAGCCGGTCCGGGTCGTCGGCGAGCCGGCCGAAGGTGGCGCCCTTCGGGCAGATGAACCCGTGGCTGAAGACGTGCTCCCGGTCGCCGCGGGCGGCGGTCACCGAGTCGCCGGTGACGGTCAGTTCGAGCCCGCAGGCGGCTTCGCAGAGCGGACAGGTGCGGTACGCGGTCCGGGCCACCTCGACCATGACGTCTCACCAGCCTTCCGGGCTTGTTACCCATGAGTACAGGCGCGGGCGCGGGTCCGTCAACCGGTCCCGGCACAGTCGGCACGGCTCCGTCGCGCCGGTGGCGCGGAACCGGCGGGTCCGCGACGGACCAGAACCGGCCCGGCCGCGACCGAGCGGAACCAGCCCGGCCGTGACCGAGCGGAACCGGCCGGGTCGCCCCCGGCGGCCCGGTTCCTTAGAGTGGGCGTTCGGCGCCGCGGTCGCGGCGGCCGATCGGCGAGGAGAGGGACGGCACGATGCGCAACTTCGTGGCCGGGTTCGCGGCCATGACGGCGGCGCTGGCGCTGACGGCCTGCGGCGGCGGGAGCGAGGAGCCGTACTTCGTCGGCGAGGCGACGCCGTCCGCGCCCCCGGCCGCCACCGCGGGCGCCCGGTCCCCCGAGGCGGCCACCGCGCCGGGCACGCCGGCGGCGGGCGGCAGCCCGAGCGCCCCGGCGCCGGCGAGCGCCACACCGGCGCGGAAGACTTTCCGGTACGTCTTCCCGGTGGTCGGCAACAACTCGTACGCCCGCACCCACCACGACTACCCGGCCAGTGACCTGATCACGGACTGCGGCAACCGGTTCCGCGCGGTCACCGACGGCACCATCCTGGCGGTCAGCCGGGTGGACCGGTGGAAGGCCTCGGTCAACGCCGGCGAGACCCGTGGCGGCCTGTCCATCTCGATGCTCGGCGACGACGGCGTACGCTACTACGGCTCACACCTGTCGGTGATCGCCGACGCGGTGCGGGTCGGCGCGCGGGTCAGCGCCGGCCAGACGATCGGCGAGGTCGGCGACACCGGCGACGCGAGCGCCTGCCACCTGCACTTCGGCATCTCCCCGCCGTGCGCGCGGGTCGGCGACTGGTGGAACCAGCGCGGCACCGTCTACCCGTGGCCGTACCTGGACGCCTGGAAGGCCGGCAAGGACAGGTCGCCGGCCGCGGCGGTACGCCGGTGGAAGGCCGGGAACGGCTGCCCGAAGAAACCGACCACGTTCGGCTGACCGGCGTCCGCCGGCGCTCCGGGGCGCCCGGTCTTCTCAGGTGGCCGCGGGCCGCGCCGATGGATGCGTGCCGAGCCGAGAGGGGAGACCGGATGCGCTGGCCCCGAGCCACCGCGCCGGCGTGGATCGTTCACGCCGGCTTCCTGGCGTGCGCTCTGGCCGCCGGTGGCGGGTTCGCCGTCGCCGCGCCGGGTGCCCGCGCGGTCATCTACACCGGGGTCGTGCTCGTGTCGATCGGGCTGTTCGGCCAGGCGCTGCTCACCGGGCACCTGGCCCACCGGCGGCCGTGGCTGGTGGCGATCACGGGCCTGGCGCTGCTGCTCGCCGATCACCTGCTCTGGCCGTACTGGGTCATCGACGGGCACCTGGGCCGGGGCGCCGGCGGGCTGCCCGACCTGCTGCTCGCCGCCGCGCACGGGCTGTTCCTGGTGGGCGCGGCGATGGCGGTACGCCGCCGGATGAGCGCGGACGCCGGCGGCATCGTCGAGGCGGCCCTGTTCGGGGTGTGTGCCGGCGGCGTGCTCTGGGTGTGCGTGTTCCAGCCGCACCTGCCGGCCGAGGCCACCCCGATCGGCCAGGTCCAGGTGCTGACCGACGTGCTGGTGCTCTGCGGGGTGGCCGGCTGCCTGCTGCGGATGACCGGGGCGGCGACCGGCGCGGCCCGCGGCGCCATCGGCTACCTGCTGCTGACCGTGACGCTGACCGGCGGCGCCCTGGCCGCCGGAGCGCTCGGGGTGCCCGGCCACGGCACGTGGCCCGGGACGCTGATGCTCGTCGCCTTCCTGACCATCGCGGCCGCGGCCGTGCATCCGGGGGCGCCCGCGGCGATCGAGCCGCCGCCGGCCGCCGAGCGGATCGCCACCCGGTTCCACCTGGGCTGGCTGGGGGTCGCGCTCAGTGTGCACCCGGTGCTGGCCGCGGTGCAGGCGCTGCGCGGCGACGACGCCTCCGGCACGCTGCTGCCGATCAGCATGCTGCTGGTGATCCCGCTGGTGCTGGCCCGGTTCCGGCAGCTGTCCGGGCAGCGGGAGCGGGCCGAGCGGATCCTGGCGCATCAGGCCTCGCACGACGAGTTGACCGGGTTGTTCAACCGGCGGCGGATCATGGCCGAGATCGACCGGGCGCTGGACGGGCCGCTGCCGGTGACCGTGCTGCTCTGCGACCTGGACGGCTTCAAACCGGTCAACGACCGGCACGGCCACGCGGTCGGCGACGAGGTGCTGCGGGCGGTCGCCGCGCGGCTGACCGAGGTGGCCGGGCCGGACCGGGCGGTGGGCCGGCTCGGCGGTGACGAGTTCCTGGTGCTGTGCCGGGGCGCCGGTGACGACGAGATGGCCGCCCTGCGGGACCGGATCCACGGCGCGGTGCGCTCGCCGATCGCCGTGCCCGGCGGCCCGGTGTCGGTGGGCGTCACCATCGGCTCCGCCCGGACCGTCACGGGCGGCGACGGCGACGACCGGGCCGCGCTGATCGCCCGGGCCGACGCGGCGATGTACGCCGGGAAGCCCGGCCGCCGGCACCGCGTCGCGGCCTAGGTATTTGCGTTCCGTGGCGGGCGGACCGCAGTCTGTCCGGCATGGAAGTGCCAGAGATGATCAACGCCGGTGAGCTCGTGCTGAAACGCTGGGAGGCGGAGTGGGCCGCGGAGGCGGCGGCCGCCGTGCGGGAGTCGCTGCCCGAGCTCCAGCCGTTCCTGCCCTGGGCCGTGGACGGTTACGGGCCGGTCGAGAGCGGCGCCTACATCCGGATGTCGGTGGACAGCTGGGCGGCCGGCACCGAGTTCAACTACGCCCTGTTCACCACGGTCGGCGAACTGGTCGGCTCGATCGGCCTGATGACCCGGATGGGGCCGGGCACCCTGGAGATCGGCTACTGGATGCGCACGCCGTACGCGGGTCGCGGGCACATGACCGCGGCGGTGCGGGTGCTGGCCCGGGTCGCGCTGACCCTGCCGGGTGTGCGGCGGGTGGCGATCCGGTACGACGTGGCCAACCGGGCGTCCGCCGCGGTCGCCGCGAAGGCCGGCTTCCGGGAGGTGGAGCGGACGGCCCGGGAGCCGGAGGCGCCCGGCGAGACGGGGATCCTGGTGACCACGGAGCGCCGCGCCTGACCCGGGCCGGCCGGTCGCCCGTGGCGGTCATGAGTACCGGCGCGACGCGGTGGGTAGTGTTGCCCGCCATGACGACCAACGCCATCGTGTCGTACCGGACCAGTGCCGACGGCAGCACGCTGCACGCCACCCTGCTGGCGCCGGAGCTGGACTTCGACGTCGCCGACGAGCTGCGCGACAGCCTGGAGAAGACCGCCGCGGCGTCGTCGTGCCGGCAGCTGTGCCTGGACCTGGCCGAGGTGACGTTCATCGACTCCTACGCGCTGGGCGCGCTGGTCGGGGCCCGTAACAGCGCCGCCGCCGCCGGCCTGACGATGGTCCTGACCCGGCCGTCGCCGCCGGTCCGGCAGGCCATCGAGGTGACCGGCCTGACCGAGGTCTTCGGCCTGGACCCGGTCTGAGCCGCCCCCGCGCGCAGTGGTCACCGGTCCCGGCTGAAGGTCCGGTCGCCGTGCAGCCAGGCGACCGTCTCCCGCAGGCGCTGCTGTGTGAAGCCGGCGAGCATCACGGTGCGCGCCCGAGCGGCGCCCCCGGCGGGATGGTAGAGCGCGCGGCCGATCTCCCGGGACACCGCCTGCACCCGGGCGGTGCGCGAGCGGCGCAGCACGTTGTACTTCGCGAACATCTGCGGGAAGTCGTCGCCGGAGCAGTCGAGGAGGTCGCCGAGGACCACGGCATCCTCGAGCGCCATGCACGCGCCCTGCGCGGCGTACTGCAGCATGGCGTGCGCGGCGTCGCCCAGCAGCGTCACCCGCCGGTCGGTCCAGACGTCCACCGGATCGCGGTCGCACAGCACCCACCGGCGCCAGTTCGCGCCGAGATCCAGCACCGTCCGCGCGGCCGGGGCCAGCGAGCCGAGCGCGGCCCGCACCTCGTCGTGACCGGCCGGGCGGTCGGCCACCGCCTCGCGGGCGCCGTCATCGCGGGTGGCCGCCAGGTTGAGGCTGTTTCCCCGCTCGATCGGGTAGTGCACGAAGTGCCATCCGGGCCCGGCCCACAGGGTCACCCGGTTGCGCCGCAGGTGGCCGGGCACCCGCGCGATCGGGATCACCGACCGGTAGATGGTGTGTCCGGACACCCGCGCAGCGCCGTCGCCGATCAGCTGTGCGCGGACCGCCGAGTGGAGCCCGTCCGCGCCGATCAGCCCCGCGCCGCGCACTCGGTCACCGGAGCGCAGCACCGCGGTGACCGATCCCGGCTCCTGAACGAACCCGGTGACGCCGCTGCCGGTGCGCAGCTCGATGCCGGGCGATGCCCGGCACGCCGCCAGCAGCGGGGCGTAGAGGTCGGCCCGGCGGACCACGGCGTACGGGTTGCCGAACCGTTCGCGGTAGCGCCCGGTCAGGCGCAGGCTCTGGACCCGCTCGCCGGTGACGCCGTCCATGAGGCACAGCTCGTCGATGTGGACCGCCACGGCCCGTACCGCGTCACCGACACCGAGCCGGTCCAACGCGTGGAAGCCGTTCGGCCCGATCTGGATGCCCGCGCCCAGCTCGCCGAGAGCGGGCCGGCGTTCCAGGACGACCGCGCGGTGACCCCGGCGGACCACGCTCAGCGCGGCGGCCAGCCCGCCGATGCCGCCACCGGCGATCAGCACCGTGCTCACGTGCCGGCCAGCGACGGGAGCCGGCGTGCGCCGGTGGTCAGTCCGGTCAGCGCGTCCCGGAGGATGCTCAGGCCGTCCTCGGTCAGCACGGATTCGGCGTGGAACTGCATGGAGCCGAAGAACGGCCCGCGCAATGCGTGGATCTCACCGGTGGTCGCATCCCGGCTGATCTCGACCGTTCCGGCGACGGTGTCGGCGCGGGTCATCCGCGGCGGGCAGCGCAGCGCGAACGTGTTGTAGAAGCCGGCCCGGACCGGCCGGCCGAACAGGTTGATCTCCCGTTGCGCGCCCTGGTGCGGGACGTCGCAGCGGATCAGGTCGAATCCGAGCAGGGAGCCGAGGATCTGGTGGCTCAGGCAGACCGCGAGGAACGGCTTGCGTGTGCCGAGCAGTTCCCGCACGCCGTCGCGCAGCCGGGCGATCCTGGGATGGCCGGTGTGCCGTGGATCGCCCGGCCCGGGCCCCATCAGGACCAGATCGTGTCCGGCGAAGGTGTAGGGCTGATCGAACCGGCGCACCCGGACGGTCAGGCCGAGCGAGCGCAGCAACTGATCGAGCATCGCGGTGAAGGTGTCCTCGGCGTCCACCACCAGGACGCTGCGACCGGCGAGCTCGGCCACGTGCGGGCGAGGGGCGGGCGCCGGGCGTAGCCAGTGCGCGGCGATCCTCTCGTTGCGCCGCGCCAGCGCGTGCCGGACCGCGGGATGCGCGGCGAACCGGTTCCGGGGCTTGAGCGCGGCCAGCAGTCCCGCCGCCTTCGCCCGGGTCTCGGCCACCTCGGCGTGCGGATCGGAATGCCGCACCAGGGTCGCGCCGACGTCGATGCGCAGGTGACCGGCCCGGTCGATGTCGGCGGTCCGGATCAGGACGGCCGAGTCGAGAAGCCGGCCGCCCGCCGCGTCCCGGCCGATGAGGGCGGCCACCCCGCTGTAGTATCCGCGGCCCTCCGGCTCGTGGCGGTCGATGACCCGGCAGGCGTTCTCCACCGGGCTACCGGTGACCGTCGGGGCGAACAGCGTCTCGCGCAGGATCTCCCGCACGTCGCGCCCGGTCCGGCCGGTGATGTGGTACTCGGTGTGCGCCAGCCGCGCCATCTCCTTCAGGCCGGGGCCGGTCGCGCGTACGTCGTCGCAGATCCGGGCCATCATCTTCAGTTCCTCGTCGAGCACCATGTACAGCTCGTCGGACTCCTTGCCGTCGGCGAGGAACTCCAGCAGCGACCGGAGGTCGGGTCCGGAACCCGGGTAGCGGTAGGTGCCGCTGACCGGGTTCATCGCGGCCACTCCGCCGGCCAGGCTGAGGTGCCGCTCCGGAGTCGCGCCGACGAGGATGCGTTCCGGGGTGTGCACGAGGAACGTCCAGTACGCGCCCTGCTCACCGGCCACCAGCCGGCGGAAGAACGCCAGCGCCGCGCCCGGGGTGTGGCCGCCGATGTCGGCGCGGAAGGATCGCTTGATGACGAAGTTCGCGCCCTCGCCCCGCCCGATCTCCTCGTCGATGACGCGCCGCACGGTCGCGGCGTATCCGGCGTCGTCCGGCTCGAACCGGGCGTCGTGCAGGGTGACGGAGACGTCCTCGATCCCGGACAGCGCCTCGGTCAGCGGGACGGCGCCCTGCTCGCGGACCGCCATCGCCAGCAGCGGCGCGCCGTCGTCGGGCGCGAGGTAGCCGCGCTCCCGGACCTGCCGGTACGGGATCAGCGCCAGCACCTCGTGCCCGCGCCGCCCGCCCGGCGCCGAGGGCACCGGCAGGTCGTCGAGGCTGTCCACCTCGGACAGCTCACCCAGCAGGATCTCCAGGTCGCCGGCGGCCGCCGACTCCGGCCGGTGCAGCAGGGCGTACGCCGGCTCCCGGCCCGCCAGGACCCGGCGCAGCAGGTCGTGCCCGGTCATCCGCGGGTCTCCGGCGCCGCGCCGAGGTCCGCGAGCAGCCGGTCGGTGGTGGCCACCACGGCGCAGCGCCCCGCGGCGTAGTCCAGGGCCATCCGGTGGTGCTGCGGCGTGAAGTCGGCGACCGCGTCCGCGGCCAGGAACGGCTGGATGTCGTGGGTGAAAGCCTCACAGGCCGTCATCAGGACGCCTACGTGGGCGTACACGCCGCACACCAGCAGCTGGTCGCGCCCGCTGCGGCGCATCCCCGCCAACAGGTCGGTGCGGTGGAAGGCGCTGTACCGCCACTTGGTGAGGATCCAGTCGCCCGGCGCCGGGGCTAGCCCGTCGACGACCTCGCGATGCGCCGGGTCGGCGGTCATCCCCGGACCCCAGAAGTCCGCGAGCAGCCCGCGCTGCCGTGGGGTCATGCCGCCGGGCTGCATCGTGTACGCCACCGGCGTCCCCGCACGCGCGCAGGCCCGCCGCAGCCGGATCACGTTGCCGGTCAGCTCGGCCAGCGGCGAGCAGTCCGTGGGAAAGGCCCGGAGGAAGTACTTCTGCATGTCGTGGATCAGCAGAACCGCCCGGGCCGGGTCGGGTGTCCAGGCAGCGATCCGCCCGGGGAGCTCGTCGGCGCCGGGCATGGGGTACGACTCGATGACTGGTAGGCCTGCCACTGTTCTCCCTCTTGTTCTGGGCCGGCTGGACGTCGCTCAGACGCCGAGCGTCGCGCCGCCGTCGACGGTGAGCGTCTGCAGCGTGATGTGTCCGGCCCGGTCCGACAGCAGAAAAGCCGTCGCCTCGGCCACGTCCTCGGGCGTCGCGATCTTGCCCAGCGGGATGCCGAGGCGGTACTCCGAGGGCGTACCGTCGATGGAGGTGCGCGGGCCCTGCCCGGCGCTCCACAGCTGGCTGAGCATCGGCGTGCCGGTCGAGCCCGGCGCGACCACGTTGCACCGGATGCCGTGCCGGGCCACTTCCAGACCCAGCGATTTGGTGAACATCGCGACCGCGGCCTTGGAGGCGGCGTAGGCCGCCATGCCGGTCCGTGGCGTGTCCGCGGCGTTCGACGCGATCGTCACCACCGCTCCGGAGCCGCGCCGCACCATCGCGGCCACCACGGCCCGTGACACGAGGAAGACCCCGTTGACGTTGGCCGCGAAGGTGTCGTGCCAGTCCTGCTCCGCGTACGAGATCACCTCGCCCGTGCGCAGCACACCCGACGCGTTGACCAACAGGTCGATCGGGCCGAGGTCGCGTTCGATCGCGGTCACCGCCGCGGCGACCTCGGCACTGGAGGAGACGTCCGCCGGGAACGCCCGGACCGGCAGTCCGTCCGCCTGGTGCCGTCTCCCGGCCGATCGGAGCGCCTCCCGGTCGCGGTCCACCGCCGCGACCGTGGCTCCCCGGGCGGCCAGGGTCCGGGCCACCGCCGCGCCGATGCCGCCCGCCGCGCCGGTCACCAGGGCGATCTTGCCGGCGAAGTCCACCGTGGTCATGCCGTCCTCTCCATGATCTCCGCGACGCCGGTCAGGCCGGCCAGCGGGCGCCGGCCGGCACGTCGATGGCGAAGTCGTCCGCCAGCACCCGGCCGAGCTCCCGCTGGTCGCGCAGCGCACGGACCCTGCGGGCCCCGTCCGGGGTCACCTCGATCAGCCGCATGCCGATGACGATCAGATGTCCCCGCGGCCTGGCGATGCCGACGTACAGGTTCTGCCGCGCGGGCGAGCGCGGGTTCGTTGCGACGTGCCAGTTCATCGGGAAGATGTCGATCTCCTCGAACGGTTCCAGCGTGAACTCGTACTGGTCGTCCCAGGCGGCGCCCCGGACGGCTTGCAGCGCCCACAGGTCGGAGGCCTCGGGGCGAGGCCGCCGGCGCAGCCGGAAACGCCGTCCGCTCTGGACCGACTCGGCGCCGTCCACCAGCGGAATCGCCTCCAGCAGGGCGGTGGTCGACCCGAAGCCCACGTCGGCGATGTACGGCACCGGCGCGCCGGGCACGTCCACCCGCAGCAGCAGGTGGGTGCGCGGCAGCCTGGTCACGGCGCGGGCCAGGACCCGGCCGGTCAGATAGGTGACCCGGAAGCCGATCGCCCGCAGGGCCGCGGCGAGCAGGATGTTGTGCTCGTAGCAGGCCCCGCCCCGACGGCCGCGCACCATCTTGTCCGCCACGGCGGACAGGGCGAGGGACGGCACGGTGCGCAGCAGGAAGACGTCGACATTCTCGAAGGGGATGCTCTGGACGTGGGCCCGATGCAGCGACCGCAGCGTGACGGCGTCCGCGACGGCATCACCCGCCCACCCGATCCGGCGCAGATAGCCGTCCAGATCGAAGTCGTGTTCCGCTGCGGCCACACCGCTCCCTCGTCGATTTCCGGCTTTCGGCCGACCGGCACCCCTTCCCATATCGGACTATATCCCATAAAAGGGACTTATAGGGCACGGACCGTCCGTGTCATGCGCCGCCGCTGCGCCACGTGCCCTCCGGACCGGCGATTCCGCACCGATCCGCGAAACCGACGACCCCCGTCCACCCCGGCGGCGAGGCTCAGCCGGCGCGCCACCACAGGTAGGTGGCCAGGCACAGGGCGGCGACGGCGATGGCCGTCCGCAGTGGACGCTCCGGGGTGCGGCGTACCAGGGCCGGGCCGATCCCGCTGCCCACCAGGCAGCCGGCGGCCAGCAGCGCCGCCGCGGTCCAGTGCACCGGGCCGGTCACCGCGTACAGCGCCGCGGCGACCAGGTTGGCCGCGCCGAGCACGACACTCTTGACCGCGTTGGTGACGGCGAACGGCTCCGTCACGGCCACCACCAGCACGGCGAGCAGCAGCACCCCGGCCGCCGCCCCGAAGTAGCCGCCGTAGATGGCGATCAGGAACACCGCGAGGTTGACCGGTGGCCGCCATCCGGGCCGCAGGTACCAGTCGCGCACCGGGCCGCGGAACAGCAGCGCGAGCGCCCCGAGCACGATCAGCCCCGGCACGATCCGCTCGAACGCCGCCGACGGGGTCCACATCAGCAGCAGCGCCCCGGTCAGCCCGCCCGCGACGGCGAGGACGCTCAGCCGGGCGATCCGCCGGCCCTGCCCGCGCAGCTCCCGGCGCGCCCCGGCCCCGGCCCCGACCGCGCTGGCCAGCAGGGCCACCGTGTTGGTCATGTTCGCCGCGACCGGCGGTATCCCGGTGGCGAGCAGAACCGGGTAGCTGACCAGGGAGGCCAGCCCGGCCATCGACCCGGTCAGCCCGGCGCCGACTCCCCCGGCGGTCAGCAGCACCGCATGTTCGACATTCACGCTGCCGCAGCGTACGGCCGTCCCGCCGGGCGGCTCGGCCGTGGGCGGACGACTCCCGGGCTACGAGAACCCGGTGTCCGCGACCACCGCTGGGTGGAAGCCGCGGAGCGGGCCGCCCGCCGCAGGTCCACGACCCGCGCGGAAGCGTGCGCACCCCGCAGCGCGACCGCGATCGTAGGGGCCGCCCTCGTCCCGCACCCCGCCGAAGCCACCCGCCACGCGGGATGAAAGGGTCAATCAGGCCCCACCGCTCATCGAGGGATATAATTGTAAAGGTCTAACTTTCGGCGGTTTTGGGATGCGGTGAGGAGTGACGTATGGAGATTGACGTCGAGTCGGTTTCTCCGCGCGACTGGGAAGAGTTGGCGGTCCACCTGCGCGACAGCGGATACGCGACACGGCGGTTGAAGGAAATCCTCGACCTGCCGGACTCGGTGCCCGAGATCATCAAGAACATCGGCCGGTACTCGTTGTTCCACAACGACGAGCTGGCCGAGATCGAGGGCCCGTTCCCGGTGCTCGCCCGCCTCTTCATGCTGTGCGGGCACGTCAGTGCGGCCGAGATCGACACGCTGGACCCGTCACTGGCACAACTATTGCGGCGCACCAAGCTGATCGTTGCGGTGGAGGGCGATGCGCAGCTGCTGCGCGCGACGGCGGTGCTGACCGAGATCCAGGGGCGGATCTTCTTGTCGGACCGGTTGTTCGAGAACACCGGCACCGATTTCCTGGTGCACGCGACCCCGCAGAGCTGCATGCCGCCGCACGCCTCATCCCTGGAGCTGCTGGACGCGTTGCGCCGGCCGGCCGGCGCCACCTCGTTCCTCGACGTCGGCTGCGGCTCCGGCTGCCAGTCGCTGCTGTTCGCCACCGACTACGCCCGGATCGCCGGGTTCGACCCCGGCACGCGGCAGGTGGCGTTCGCCCGGGCGAACGCTCATCTGAACGGCGTCGACGCCGAGTACGTGGTGGACCGCTGGGAGACGTTCCCACCCGAGCGGTTCGACCACGTCGCGTTCAACAGCCCGGACCCGCGGGTGGCGTTCGACTTCATCAATGCCGGGCTCGATCATGTGCTCGCCGACGGCGGGTACGCCCAGGTGTGGCTCTCCGGCGAGCGTCTGGCGCCGGAACGCGACTGGGCGGAGCACGTGGCGCGCCGGCTCACCGGCCCCGGCGACTGGCGGATCGATGTCCTGGTGCACACCGACTCGCCGTTCGCGCTCACCCCGCACGATCTCGCCGCGGGGGCGCTGCCGGAGGGCACGCTGCTTGTCGACCACCCGGCCAAGGAGCAGGAGTACCTGGACGGCCTGCGCGAGCGCGGGGCCGCCGAGGTGTCGAGCCTGACGCTGACCATCAGCCGCCGATAATGTTGATCTCGCATTCAAGATCGCAATATCGGCTGACCAGCGGGAACGCTGTCCGCGAGGAATGTTGCGGCAATTTTACGGGCGCTCCGGTTGCCGTCCTATGTGCACCGCCATAGGCTCCCGGGGGAACTGACTGGAGCGGGGGTCTGGTAGATCATTCGGCAGTGGGCAGCCGATCTCGGATCGGCTGTCAATTCTTCGCATTCTCGGGCGGCTTCGTGCAGATTGACTACGAAGCCGCCATCACGCTGTGCGCTGCGGAAACCCGATATTCGATCATGAAAAATACCGCCCGAAAATCTTCGAGAGTTCAGGTTTGCACCCGGGAGCCGGGGAAACGTTGAGTCGCGGCAAGATGGTGACGACCATCGATGACTTCGGCGCCCGCGTCGATTGCTGAGTAGTTCGCATGCGACGACCCTGAACGTCCTCCTCGAAGGGTTCTGTGACATGTCGTTGGTCAACCACGGTGCTTTCCTCGTGTCCGAGGAACTGACCGAGAAGTCGAACCTGGCATTGCTCGACTGCACGCTGCGGGAAGGTTCCTACGCCGTCGACTTCCAATTCGACGAAGGATTCGTGACCCGCCTGCTGGCGCGGCTCAACGAGACGCCGATGCCGATGGTGGAGATCGGGCACGGTATCGGTCTCGAGGCTGAGCGCGCCGGTATCAAGGCCGGCAACATCGACCATTTCCGCTGGTGCGAACTGGCCAACGAAACGCTGACGAAGAAGCCGTGGGGGATGTTCGCGCAGCCCGAGTTCACCCGGCTGAGCACCATCGCCGAGATGACCGCCCGGGGGATGTCGTTCGTCCGGGTCGGCATGGAACCCGACCGGGTCCAAGCCAACCTGGACTATCTGCGGCGCGCCATCGAGACCTGTCCGGCGGTGTACCTGAACCTGATGAAGTCGAGTGCGACGCCGATCGAGGACTTCCGCACCATGCTCGAGGGCGTCCCGGAGGGCATCGCCGGCGTCTACGTGGTCGACTCGTACGGCGCGATGCTGCCCGCCGACGTGCGCCGCTACGTCACCGCGGTGAGCCAGATGTTCCCGACCGTCGGCTTCCACGGCCACGACAACCTCGGCCTGGCCACGGTCAACAGCGTCTGCGCCTGGCAGTCCGGCGCGGCGATCGTCGACGGCACCCTCGACGGCATCGGCCGTGGCTCGGGCAACGCTCCGGTCGAGTCGCTGGCCGGCATCGTCAACCTCATCGACGACGACGTCTTCGACTACCGCGAGATGGCCAAGCTGGCCCAGTTCACCCGCAGCAGCCTCGAACTGGTCGTCGACAACCGGATGATGCAGGTGCTCGGCGGCGTCATCGGCATCCACTCCGGCTACTTCCCGCTGGTGGAGCAACTGGCCGAGCGCTGCGGCACCGAGCCGGCCCACCTGATGGCGACCGCGGTGCGGCTGGCCGAGCAGAGCGCGCGCCCGGCCGACATCCAGGCGGCCGCCGAGCAGATCGCCGCGGACCTGCAGCGGCTGCCGCACCAGAAGGACACGCTGCGGCTGGACCAGCCGCAGACGCCGGTCGATCCCGACGACGTGGTCACCGCCGACGCCATCACCCTCGCCAAGATCGCCGCCTGACCGCCGCACCGAGGAGACTGACCGTGAGACTCGCGAAGTTCGCCGGCGGCATCGCCGTCGCGCACGGGGACGGATGGCTGCGCCTCCCGCAGCTCAGCGGATTCCAGAGCGTCACCCGGCTCGCCGACATCGTCGCCACCGACCGGCTGCGTGAACTGGCCGAGGCCGTGGAACGGCAGAGCACCGACCTGGACCTGGTCGCGGTCGACCTGGACGCCGCCGGGGCCCTGATCGACCGCGACGCCGACATCTGGGGGGTCGGGCTCAACTACGCGGGCCACGCGAACGACCTCAGCACCCCCCGCCCGGCCTCCGGCCCCGGCTCGTACCTGCGGCCCGGCGGCTGCCTGATCGGCAACGGCGAGCACATCGAGCTGCCCACCCGGACCCAGCGCGTCACCGCCGAGGGGGAACTGGGTCTGATCATCGGAACCACCTGCAAGAACGTGGTCCGTGACGACTGGCGCTCGGTCGTCGCCGGGGTCACCACCGTGCTCGACATGACCGCCGAGGACGTGATCCGGGAGAACCCCCGCTACATCCCGTGGGCCAAGGGTTTCGACACGTTCTGCAGCATCGGTCCCGTGCTGGTGACCCTCGACGAGGTGGACGACGAGGCGCTGCGGTCGGTACGGATCAGCACGATCCGCAACGGCGAGACGATAGCCTCGGCCACGCCGGCGGCCATGAAGTACGACCTCGGCTACATCGTGGAGTACTTCAGCGCGGGGCGCACCCTACGGCCCGGCACGGTGATCTGCACCGGCACCCCGGGCGCCGCGGTGATCAATCCGGGCGACACGGTCACCGCCGTGGTCGAGGGCATCGGCACGCTCACCCACCCGGTGAAGTGACACCGATGAGCGACGCGGACGTGTACGGGCTGGCCGGCAAGCGGTCCCTGGTCCTGTGCGGGACCGCCGGGATCGGGTACGGCGTCGCCCGGTGCCTGGCTCGCTACGGCAGCACCGTGACCGTCACCGGCCGCGACGCCGGCCGGGCGGCCACGGTCGCCGCCGGCCTGCCCGGCCGCGGGCACAGCGGTTTCGCCTGCGACATGCGCGAGGCGGCCACGGTCGGCGAGCGGGTCGCCGGAACCGGCCCGTACGACGTCGTGCTGCTCAACACGCCCGGCGCCGCCGCGGGCACGGTGGACACGCTGTCCCCGGCGGCGCTGCGCGAAGCGGTGGATCTGATGCTCGTCTCGATGGCCGGCGCGGTGGACGCGGTCCTGCCGGGCATGCGCAAGAACGGCTGGGGCCGGCTCGTCGCGATCACCTCCAGCGCCCTTATCACCCCGATCAGCGGGCTGGCCGCCTCGTCGGTGGCCCGCGCGGCGGTGCAGGTGTACCTGAAACTGCTGGCCGAGACGCTCGGACCGGAGGGGATCACGGTGAACCACGTGCTCCCCGGGAAGATCGACACTGACCGGCTCCGGACGGTCGACGCGGCCACCGCGACCCGCACCGGCACCGACGTGGCGGCGGTCCGCGCCGCCACGGTCCGGGCCATCCCGGCGGGCCGGTACGGCACCCCGGACGACGTCGGCGAGCTGGTGGCCTTCCTCGCCAGCGAACGGGCGGCCTACCTGACCGGCGCGGGAATCCCCTGCGACGGCGGCTTCATCAGATCGGTATGAGTTCGCGCCCTCGCGGCCGATTGCAGGAGAGAGGTCAATGGACATTCAGGAGCTGTCGATCAGCGGAAGTATCGACCGTGCCGTGCGCGACTTCCCCGACGACGATGCGCTGACCACCGCCGGCGCCACCGTCAGCTACGCCCGGCTCGGCGAACTGGTCGACGCGTTCGTACGCGAGCTGACCAACCGTACGGAAAGGGGGGAATTCGTCGGGATCGACGCCCGCCGCGGGCTGGCCGCGATCGTCGCTATGCTCGGATCCTTCAAGGCGGCAAGGCCGTTCATCTTCATCGACGAGCGTGACAGCGTCGCCTCCAACAGCGACAAGGTGCGGCTGCTCGGGATCCGGGCCTTCGCCCGCGCCGGCGCCGACGGCGGCGCCGAGCTGGCCGAGGTGCCCGAGCGCTGGCGCAGCGGACCGGTCGTCGCGCCGCCGCAGGTCGACGACCTGGCCTACGCCATCTACACCTCCGGCTCCACGGGCACGCCCAAGTGTGTGCTGGTGCGCCAGGCGCCACTGACCGCGGTGATCCGCGACCACGTGGAACGCCTCGGCCTGGGGCCGGGCTGCAGCACGCTGCAGTTCGCCCGGCTGACGTTCGACGGCTGCATCACCGAGATCCTGTGGACGCTGACCGCCGGCGCGCGGCTGGTCGTCCTGCCGGAGGAGCAGCTCGCGCCCGGCGCGGTGCTGCGGGGCACCCTGGAGCGGCATCGGATCACGCACGTCAAGACCACGCCGTTCGCGCTGACCGTCACCGAGCCGACCGCCGCGATGAGCCTCGAACACGTGATCAACGGCGGCGGCGCGTGCCGCCCGGCGGTGGTGGCCGCCTGGTCCGCCGTGGCGAGCTTCCACAACGCGTACGGGCTGACCGAGACGACCGTGTGCAACCTGCTGACCGGCCCGCTGGATCCGGCGCACTGCACCGCGGGCGTGCCGCTGGGCGAGCTGGTCGGTGACTGCTCGTACGAGATCCGGCCGACCGGCGGACCGGCCCGCGGCGAATTGGTGATCATCGGCGACAGCGTCGCGGCCGGCTACCTGACCGAGCACGGCGTGCAGCCGTTCACCCCCGCCGGACACCCGACCGGTGACGTCGTCGAACTGCGCGACGGGCAGCTGTACTTCGTCGAGCGCCTGGACCGGCAGGTCAAGGTCCGCGGGTACCGGATCGACCCGGGCGAGGTGGAGAACGCGATCTGCCGGATGACCTCGGTGCGCGACGCGGTGGTGCTGGCCGAGGCGCACGACGCGACCGCCGGCGCGGCCGCCGACGCGCTGGTCTGCTATTACCAGGGCGACCTCGATCCACGGGCGATGCGCGAGCACCTGGAGGGCATTCTCGACCCGTACAAGGTGCCCTCGGTGTTCCGGCAGGTCGACGCGCTGCCGTACACGCCGAACGGCAAGGTGGACCGCGACGCGCTGCGGGTGCGGCGTGCCGCGGACGCCGCGGCCGGCGCCGCCGCGAGCCCGGCCGAGCAGGTGCTGGGGCTGGTTCGTACGCTCACCGGCGTCGACGACGCGCAGCTCGACGACAACTTCTTCGACGTCGGCGGAGACTCGGCATCGGCGGTGGTCCTGGTCACCAAGCTCAAGCAGCTGGGCTGGGTGGACGCCGGGGTCCGCGACGTGCTGCGCGCCGACGACCTGCGCGAGCTCGCCGACGCGCTCGAGACGCGGCGGGGGTAGCCATGTGCGGACTGTGCGGGACCTTCGCGCCGGCCGGCGTGGCCGACCGCGGCGTCGCGGCCGCCATGCACACCCGGCTGGTGCACCGCGGCCCGGACGAGACGTACTCGCTGAGCACCCCGGTGATCACGATGAAGCTGGGCCGGCTGGGCATGACCGGGCTGCGCGACGGCTGGCAGCCGGCCGAGGACCGCAGCGGGCGGTTCGTCGCGATGACCAACGGCGAGATCTACAACGAGGAAGAGCTGCGCCGGCATCTGGGCCTGGCCGGCAGCGAGAACCGGGTCGACGTGTCGGTGATCCCGGAGCTGTTCGCCCGCTACGGCCCGGCCGGGCTGGAACGCATCGACGGGCAGTTCGCCACGGCCGTCTTCGACCGGGCCGAGAGCGCCCTTTACCTGGGCCGGGACCGATTCGGCATCTGCCCGATGTACTACACGACGGCCGAGGGCCAGGTGCACTTCTGCTCGGAGCTCAAACCGCTGGTCACCAGCGTGCCCCGGCAGTGGCGGGTGGACGCCGCCGCGGTGGACCAGTACCTGTCGCTGGGCAACATCGTGGCGCCGCGCACCCTGGTCCGCGACGTCTGCGCGGTACGACCCGGATGTGTGGTGCGATTCGGCGCCGGCGAGCCGCACACCGTCCGCTACTGGCGCTACGGCGACTTCGCGACCGGCGCGCAGCCCGCCCCGGCCGAGGAGATCCGCGACGTGGTGCGCGGCGCGGTGCGCGACCGGCTCCGGGCCGACGTCGAGATCGGCGCCTATCTCAGCGGCGGCTTCGACTCCAGCACCCTGGTCATGGAGGCCAGCGCGGTGCGCGAGAAACCGCCCCGGACGTTCTCGGTGGTGTTCGACGACGCGGCGCTCGACGAGGACGGCTACCAGCGGGCGGTGTCCGAGGCGGTGCGCAGCGAGCACCACCGGATCCGGTGCCGGCCCGCGGACGTGGCGGCACAGTTCGAGCAGATGGTGCGGCACTGCTGCTATCCGCAGCGGGAAACGTACAACGTCGCCGCGCTGATGCTCTCCCGCGAGGTCGCCCTCGCCGGGCTCAAGGGCGTCATCTCCGGCGAGGGCGCCGACGAGCTGTTCTTCGGCTACGACTCGTACGCCTTCGACGGCGCCCGCCGCCGGCCGCGTCCCGCCCGGGCGGAGAACGAGCAGGCGTGGGGCCGGGCGGACTTCAGCTGGGAGGTGGACTGGGACCGGGCGGCGCACCGCCGGCAGATGTGCCTGAGCGCGGCGACCCGCGACGCGCTGCACGGCCGGGAGTTCTGGCGTGAGCGGCTGATCCCGCTCACCGACGCGCAGGCCGCCGCGCTCACCCCGATGCAGCTGCGCTCGGTGGCCGACGTCTACGTCCAGCTCGGCGGGCACCTGCTCGGCGACCACGGCGACACGGCGCTGATGGCCAACTCGGTCGAGGGCCGCTATCCGTTCCTCGGTAACGCGGTGGTCGATCTGGGTCTGCGCACCGCGGACGCCGACAAGGTCGCCGACTTCGAGGGCAAGGCCTGCCTCAAGGCCGCGTACGCCGGGATCGTGCCGCGCCAGGTGGTGAGCCGGGCCAAGCAGGGCTTCACCGCGTACGGGCTGGACGCGATCAGCGACGAGCGCACCCTCGCCGGCTGGCGCGACCTGGTCGCCGCGTCCGGCGTGTTCACCGCCGACGTGCTCGGCGCGCTCGCGGCCGACCGCACCCCGGACAAGTGGGACGTACGGCTGAGCGTGATCAGTATCAGCATGGTGATCGACGAGCTGGGGCTGACGCTATGACCGGCATCTGGAACGACCTGCTGCACGGCCCGCACTGGCGGTCGACACGGCTGCTCTGGGTCGAGGACGACACCGAGTACACCTGGGTCCAGGTCGACACCCTGGCCCGGCAGCTCGAAGACGCGATCGGCGCGGCCCGGGTGGTGCGGATCCGGTCCGCGTCCAAGCTCGGCTGCTTCGCCGGTCAGCTGGCCGCCTGGCGCGCCGGCTGCGTCGCGGTCGCCGACGACGGCAAACTCGGACCGGCCGAGATCGACCGGATCCGGCCGGACACCACGGTGCGCACCGACCTCGTCTCCCCGCCGGAGGTGGTGGCGAGGACCGCACCGCGCGCCGACCTGCCCGCCGAGGTCGTCGCGGTCAACCTCACCTCCGGCAGCACCGGCAGCCGCAAGGTGGTTGCGGTGACCCGGGACAACCTGGCGGCCCTGTTCGCCTGCCGCGGCCTGGACGTGCCCGGCGACGGCGACCTGGTGGCCGGCAGCTTCGCCACGCCGACCTTCGACGGATGGTGGTTCGACACCTGGCGCACCGTCGCGGCCGGCGGCGCGGTGGTCTGCCTGCCCAGCGTCAACGAGGACGTGTTCGCCTGGAGCGAGCTGGCCGAGCGGTACGGCATCCGGCGGGTCCTGCTGCCGGCCGCGGTGATCGCCACGATCGTCGAGGCGCTGCCGTCCAGCGTCGCCGCCATCCCGTGGATCTTCAGCGGGGGCGAGCAGTTCCGGGCCGCGACCGTGCGCCAGGCCCGCGCCGCCGGGCTGACCAACCGGTTCGTCAACCTCTACGGTCCGACCGAGGCGACGTTCGCCACGCACGGCTACCGGCTGCCGGCCGGCTTCGACGCCGACA
Source organism: Actinoplanes teichomyceticus ATCC 31121 (assembly GCF_003711105.1). Taxonomy (NCBI): domain Bacteria; kingdom Bacillati; phylum Actinomycetota; class Actinomycetes; order Micromonosporales; family Micromonosporaceae; genus Actinoplanes; species Actinoplanes teichomyceticus. The sequence goes on along the minus strand of NZ_CP023865.1, from coordinate 2,149,322 downwards.
CGATCCCGATCGGTCAGCCGCTGGACGGCTGCGAGCAGACCCTCGATGAGCTGGCCGAGCCGGGCACCTACGAGCTCGTCGTCGGCGGGCCGCTGGTCTGCCTCGGCTACGTCGAGCGGGGTGCTCTCACCCGCCGCTTCGACGGGGTCTACCGCACCCGCGACATCGTGCGGGTCAGCGGCGAGGCCGACCTGGTCTACGCCGGCCGGCTCGACAGCCAGATCAAGGTGAACGGCATGCGCGTCGACGCCGCCGCGCTCGAACAGCAGGTCACCGAGCTGCCCACGGTGCTCGACTGCCGCATCGCGCAGGACGGCCGGCGCACCGTGGCGTTCGTGCTGGGCGACCGCGCCGTCCAGCCGGACGTGGAGACGGTGGTCAAGCGGTTCTCCCCGGCGATCGCCGTGCAACTCGTCGCGCATTTCCCGACCAAGCCCGGCGGCAAGGTGGACCTCGCCGCCCTGATGGACCAGCACCGCGCCCTCGACCAGCTCGTCACCGCCAAGGACGGAGAGCAATGAGCCAGATCTCGGTACCCATGATCATCGAGTGTGTACGCAAGGCGGCGGACAAGGAGGTGGCCGCCGACACCGACATCTTCTCCGCCGGGGTGGACTCGCTGGCCGTGCTGCGCTGCCGGGCGCTGCTCAAGGAGCAGACCGGTGTCAAGGTGCCCGGTCACGTCTTCTTCGGCGGCCGCACACCGGCCGGCATCGTCGCGATGATCGACGCGCAGAGCCCGATCGGAGCCCAGCATGTTGGTCGTTGAGGACAGCCCGCTCTACTCCGCCGAGTTCTTCGCCGCCGGCGACCCGTACACCTACCTCAACGACCTGCGCGAGAACCACCCCGTCTCGGTGCACCGGCGCGCCGACGGCTACGAGTTCTACGCGCTGACCCGCTACGCCGACGTGTACGCCGCCTACGTCGACCACGTCGGGCTCAGCTCCTCGTACGGCACGATGATCGACGGCTCGTACCGGCCGGAGAAGGACTCCGCGTCCGGGCGGATGCTGATCGTGGCCGACGAGCCGGCGCACGCTCAGATCAAGAAGCCGGTCAAGCACAGCGGCTTCAACCGCGAGATGATCGGCCGGATCGGCGAGACGGTACGCCGCAACATCCGCACGGCGCTGGGCGCGCTGTCGGTCGGCGACCGGCTCGACTTCACCACGGTGGTCGCCCCGGAGCTGCCCAAGGGCGTACTGGAGGTGCTGTTCGGCATCGGCCCGCAGGACGCGCTCGGGCTGCTGGAGGCGACCCGCACCATGATCGGCTACCGGGATCAGGCGTACGTCGGCGAGTCGCCGCTGGACTCGCTGGTCGACGCGCAGCTCAACGTGCTGGACTTCATGGACGACCTGATCAGCGCCCGGATCAGGTCCGGTTCCTCGGACGACATGATCGGCTTCCTGGCGCAGCTGGTCGCCGCCGGCGAGATGAGCCGCGACGTGGCGCTGCTCAACGGCCTGAACGTCGCGGTCGGCGGCAACGAGACGACCCCGCACACCGCGAGCCTGTGCGTGGCCACCATCGACGACGAGCGGGCCCAGTGGCGACGGGTGGTCGACGGGCAGGTCGCCAGCGGTGTGGCCACCCAGGAGTTCCTGCGCTGGACGTCGACCAACAGCTACGTGCAGCGGCTGTCCGTGCGCGACGTCGAGATCGGCGGGCAGACCATCCCGGCGAACAGCTTCGTGACGTTGTGGAACATGGCCGCCAACCGCGACCCGCGCGTCTTCGACCGGCCCGACGAGTTCATCATCGACCGCCCGGACAACAAGCAGATCGCGTTCGGGGCGGGCGTGCACCGCTGCATCGGCGCCCCGGTGGCCACCCTGGAGATCCAGATGTTCCTGGAGGAACTGGCCGCCTGGGACAAGGCGTTCCGCGTGCTGGCCCCGCCGCAGCGGCTGCACTCGAACTTCATGCTCGGGCTCACCGAGCTGCAGGTCGAGGTGATCAAGGCTGGGGAGGACGGGTGAGCGCGCTGCTGGCCTCCTTCCCGGCCGCCGGCTCCGGCGGCAAGACCCTGCAGGTGCTCGAGGAGCTGGCGGTGCGGCGCGGGATGACCTACCTCGCCCTGCCGAACCCGCCCTCGATCGCCGACCTGGACTCGGGGCGCTGGTCGGCGGCGTGCGCCGAGCGTCTGCGCCGGGCCGGCGCGGGCGCGGACCAGGTGATCCTGGTGGGTCACTGCATGGGGGGATTGTCGGCAATCCGGCTGTCTGACGGTTTGGCCGCCACATTGGGTATACCGGTGAGCGTGCTGGCGATCAACACTCCGTGCCCGGACCCCGCCGGCCGGATCCCGACCATGTCGGAGTTCACCGATGCCCAGATCGCCACGGTGCTCGCCCACGACGGCTTCCCGCAGGACCTGCTCGACGACGAGGACATGCTCGCCGAGATCGCCGAGGGGCTGCGCGACGACGCCCGGGTCGCCGACACGATCGCCGCGTGGGTGGCCGGCGCCGGCCGGTTCCGGGCGCTGCACGTGCTCAGCACCCGGGGCGACCACTTCATCCCACCCCGGGCCTGCACCGGCTGGTGGGACCGGGTGCAGGGTGAATTCCAGATGACCGTCGCGGACGGCGGCCACACGATCGACGAGGAGTCGGTCGACGTTCTGGAGCGTGTCCTCGACGGCGTGCTGGCCCGCTCCCGGAGTTTTCTGAAGGCGGCGCCTGCATGACTGATCTCCGGAAGGCGACGGGCGGGACCGTCGGCACGTTCATGGCGCTGTCCACGATCCTCGGCAGCGGCATGATGATCCTGCCCGGCACCAGCTACCACGAGCTGGCCCGGGCGGCGTGGATGCCGTGGGCGGTCGCCGCGGTCTCGGTCGTCCCGCTGCTGTACTGCTACGCCTGGCTGGGCCGGCACCACCCGTCGGCTTCCGGAGTCGCCCACTACTCGGAGGTGGCGTTCGGCCCCTCCGTCGGCCGCGCGTCCGGCCTGCTGGCCGTCGGCGCGCTGCTCACCGGCATCCCGGCGACGGCCATCACCGGCGGCCGCTACGTCGCCGAGTTCTCCGGCGCCGGCTACCTGGCCTGGCTGTTCCCCCTGGTAGTGCTGGTCGGCGCGACGCTGGTCGCCGCGCTCGGCGCCAACGTGTCCGGCCGGCTGCAGGTCGCGCTGATTCTCGCGCTGTTCGCGCTGGTGCTGGCGATGACGGTGCTGGCGCTGGGCCGGCACGGCGTGCCGGCCCCGGGCACCGCGCTGCCCGGCTTCGGCGCGTTCGGCGCGGTGCTGACCGCGGTGTACGTGGCGTTCACCGGCTGGGAGACCGTCGCGTTCACGTTCGAGGAGCACAGACGGCCGGACCTGATCCCACGGATCTTCGCCGCGTCGTACGTGATCGTGGTGGTGCTCTACGGACTGCTGCTGTTCGGGTTGTTCGCCTCGGCCGGCGCGGACGACCCGGCGCTCGATCAGGCGCCGCTGCTGATCACGGCGGAGGCGGCGTTCGGCGCGCTGGGCCGCCCGATCACGCTGCTGCTGGTGGCCGCCACGATCACGGCGAACGTGGTGGCGTCGGTGCTGGCGCTGTCCCGGCTGGTGTTCGGCATGGCCCGCGGCGGCCACCTGCCCCGCGGGCTCAGCCGGATGCGCGAGCGCGACGGCAACCCGGTCGTCGCGGTGTTCGCGGTCGGCACGGTGCTCACGCTGATCGCGCTGCTGCAGTGGACCGGGCTGGTGCCCTTCGCCTGGCTGTTCATCCTCTCCGGAGGGATCTACTTCGTGCTGTACGGCATCGGGGCCGCCTCCTACGGCCGGCTCGCCACCGGCGCCGGCGCCCGGGCGGTCACCGTGCTGTGCGCGGTCACCGTGCTCGCGGTGACCCTCGTCGCCGGGCCGCCGATGTGGCTGTGCTGGGCCGTCTTCGCCGTCGTCTGCCTCGGGATGCTCGCGCTGTCCCGGCGCCCGGCGGCCATGCTGCGGGAGCGGGTGCGATGAGCGTGACGTTCTTCTTTCCGGGCGCCGGCTCGTTCGGCGGTGAGACGCCGGCGGGCGCCGTGCTGATCCGCTACCCGGGCCGCTACGGGCGCGGCTTCGGGGTGCCGGCGCCCTCGTTCGACGCGGTCGTCGACGCCTGCCTGGCGCAGCTCGCCCGGCGCGCGGGCACGCCGCCGACGCTGGTCGGGCACTCCTACGGCGCGTACGTGGCGTACGCGACCGCGGCCCGCCTGGGGCAGGTCGCCGGCCTCGTGGTGATCGGCGCCAACGCCCCGGCCCGCCACGAGGTGGCCGCCGACGCGCTCCGCGACCCGGCGGGCTACCTGCAGCGCGTCGACCCGCAGGCGCTGGCCGACGTGCCGTCGCCGGAGTGGCGCGACATCGTCGCCGAGACCACCGCACAGGACCTGCGGCTGCTCACCGAGTTCGACCCGGCCGCCGTCGCGCCGCTGAGCTGCCCGGTCCTGGCCGTGCGCGGCGAGAGCGACCCGCTCACCAGCGACGAGGGCATCGGCGCGTGGCGCTCGTGCACCGGCGGCGCGTTCACCGCGCGCACGCTGCCCGGCGGCCATTCCACCGTGCTGCGCGATCCGTCGCTGGCACCGGACACGCTCGACGTCGAGGAGACGGCACGATGACGGTTGTCGAGGGAACGTCCGCCGCGCCACGCAGCCTGTGGCGCAACGGCGACTTCCTCAAGTTCTGGTCGGGCGAGACGCTGTCGCTGGTCGGCACCCAGGTCACCACCCTGGCGCTGCCGCTGACCGCGGTGATCTACTTCGACACCAGCGCGGAGACCGTCGGCTGGCTGCGGTTCCTGGAATCCGCGCCGTACCTGTTCTTCGCCCTGCTCTTCGGCGTCTGGGTGGACCGGGTCCGGCGCAAGCCGGTGATGATGCTGGCCAACACGGTGCGGATGCTGGTGATCGCGGCGGTGCCGCTGCTGGCCTCGCTCGACCGGCTCTCGGTCGGCCTGCTGCTCGCGCTGACGTTCGTGTTCGGCACCTTCTCGGTGCTCTTCGAGCTCAGCTCGATGTCGTTCCTGCCCACCCTGGTCAAGGATCCGGTGCTGTTCGCCGAGGCCAACCGGAAGACCCTGGTGAGCCGGTCGGCCACCGACATGGCCGGGCCGGGCCTGGCCGGGGTGCTGGTCGGCTGGCTCACCGCGCCGATGGCGCTGATCGTCGACGCCGTCTCCTACCTGGCGTCGCTGATCACGCTGCTGTTGATCCGCACGCCCGAGCCGCCGGCGCCGCCGGCGCAGGAGCGGCACCTGGGCCGGGAGCTGGTCGAGGGCGCGAAGTACGTCTTCGGGCACCGGCTGCTGCGCCCGCTGGCGCTGCTCGCCCCGATCACCAACCTGTCGATGACCTGCGTGCAGACGCTGTTCCTGCTCTACGCGGTGCGCGCCAAGGGCCTGGACGCGGCCGCCGTCGGCCTGATCATGTCGTGCTCCGCGGCCGGCGCCATGATCGGCGCGCTGATCTCCAAGTGGATCATGCCGCGGTTCCGGATCGGGCTGGTCTACGGCGTCGCGCTGGGCGTGCTCTACGCGGGCCCGCTGCTGCTGCTCGCCGCGCACGGACCGCGGCCCGTGACGGTCGCCCTGCTCGGGCTCTCGTTCGCGATCTCGTACCTCGGTGGCGGGCTGTCCAACGTCATCCAGCTCACCCTGCGTCAGACCTGCACGCCGGCGCGGCTGATGGGCCGGATGACCGCGGTGTTCCGCACCCTGCTGTTCGGCGGCGCCGCGCTCGGCGGGCTGGCCGCCGGGATGATCGGCGGGGCGCTGGCCCTGCAGACCGCGATGACCGTCGTGGTGATCGGGTCGGCCGCGCTGGTGGTGCCCCTGGCCCTGTCCCCGGTGCTGCGCCTGCGGCACATGCCCGACGTCGTCTCCTGACCCTCTTTCCGACCCCCGGCTTGCTTGGAGGAAACCGACCATGACCGTTGAGACCGAGCGGGACCTGCGGGCCCGGCCGCTGTCGCTGGCGCAGGAGCAGCTGTGGTTCCTCGACCAGCTCGCGCCCGGCGAGGCCACGTACACCATCCTGATGGTGTGGCGGCTGCGCGGGCGGCTGCGCACCGGCCTGCTGCACCGCGCGCTGAACCTGATCGTGGCCCGGCACGAGTCGCTGCGGGTCACCTTCGGCAGCGACGAGGGCGCCCCGTACCAGATCGCCGCGCCGGCCGCCGACGTGGCGCTGCCGGTCGTCGACCTGAGCGACCTGCCGCCGGCCGAGCGACAGCGGCGCGCCGAGGCCGAGGTCGAGGCGCTGTACGACCAGCCGTACGACCTGGAGACCGGGCCGCTGTACCGGTTCCGGCTGCTGCGGCTGGCCGACGACGAGCACATCCTCTGCCAGGGCTATCACCACACCATCATCGACGGCTGGTCGGCCGCGCTGATCAACGACGAGCTGTCCGCCGCGTACCGCAGCCTTGTCGACGGGGCCGAGCCGGACCTGCCCGCCGTCGAGCTGGACTTCACCACGTACGCCGCGAGCCAGCGCGCCCGTCTGACCGGTGCGACGCTCACGCAGGAGCTGGCGTTCTGGAAGGAGCGCCTGGCCGGCCTGCCGGTCCTCGACCTGCCTGCCGACCGGCCCCGCCCGGTCGGCGGCCGGCACGCCGGCGACACGGTCATCCGTGAGTACCCGGCCGAGCTGCGCGAGCTGGTGCACCGGCTCGCCGAACAGCACGGCGCCTCCGCGTTCATGGTGCTGACCGCCGCGTGCACCGTGCTGCTCAGCCGCTACACCGCCGGCGTGGACGTGCCGCTCGGGGTGCCGATGCTGGGCCGGCCCGAGCCCGAGCTGGAATCGGTGGTCGGCATGTTCGTCACCATGTCGGTGCTGCGCGCCGACCTGTCCGGTGACCCGTCCTTCGCCGAGCTGATCGACCGGATCGCCGACGGCACGCTGGACCTGTACGAGCATCAGGAGGTGGCGTTCCACCAGATCGTCGAGGCGGTCGCCCCGGCGCGCGACGCGGACCGCAACCCGCTGTTCGACGTCAGCATCCAGCTGCTCGGCGGCAACAACTCGGGGGAGAACCTGCGCCTGCCGGGCGTGGCCGCCGAGTACCTGCCGCAGTCCTCGCGCACCTCCCGGTTCGACATGGCGATCAACGTCATCGACACCGGCAGCACGCTGCGCGCCAACGTGGAGTACTCCTCGGAGCTGTTCGACCGCTGGCGCATGGAGGCGATGCTCGACCATCTGGAGACGGTGCTGCGCCGGGCGGCCGCCGACCCGTCGGTCCGGGTTTCCGCCATCCCGCTGGTCACCGGCGCCGAGCGCGACGCCCTGCTGGCGGCCGGCGAGGCGGCCGGCGCCTACGTCGTCGACGGGGCGCTCAACCTGATGCCCCGCGGCGTGCCCGGCGACCTGGTGCCCGCCCTGGCCGAGGACGCGCCGCGCACCGGCGAGCGCGGACGCTGGACACCCGACCTGCGCCTGGAGAGGGTGCCGGCGCCGCAGGAGACGACCCCGGCTTCCGTACGGCAGGCGAGCCCCGCTGAGCTGTCCGAGACCGAGCAGAAGGTGGCCGCGATCTTCGGCGAGGTGCTGACGCTGCCCGCCGTCGGCGCCGACGACAACTTCTTCGACATCGGCGGCAACTCGCTGCAGGCCATGCGCGTGATCAGCCGGGTCAACAAGGGGTTCGGCATCAAACTCAGCGTGCGCAGCCTCTACGGCAACGCGTCGGTGCGGGCCATCTCGGCCGCGGTCGAGCAGAAACTGGCGGAGCTGTCGTGACCGACCTCGACCGCATCATCCCGCTCCACACGAGCGATTCAGGGACGCCGCTGTACTGCGTGCACTCCAGCTCCGGGTCGGCGTACTCGTACCTGGGCCTGGCGCGCACGCTGGACCGGCCGGTGTACGGCATCGAGGCGCCCGGCTTCGACGGCGCCCGGGAGCCGGTCCGCTCGGTGCCGGCGCTGTCGGCCGAGTATGTGGCGGCGCTGCGCGAGGTCCGCCCCGACGGGCCGTACCTGCTCCTGGGGTGGTCGCTGGGCGGCATCCTGGCGCTGGACATGGCACGCCGGCTCACCGACCTGGGCGAGTCGGTGCCGGCGGTGGTCATGGTGGACGTCAGCGTGCCCGAGGTGGCGCCCCTGCCGGCGGAGAAGACGATCGTCCGGCGGTTCGTGCACGAGATCCTGGCGTCGCTGGGCGCGCCGACGCCGGCCGGCCTGCTCGAGAGGTGGCCGGACGACGCGCCCAGCGACGAGCTGCTCGCGGCGGCGGCGGACCTGCTGCCGCCGGAGCTGGACGCCGAACTGCTGACCGAGCGGTACGGGGTCTTCCGCGCGCTCGTGCAGGCGTCGTACGGGTTCGCGGTCACCCAGCCGTACCACGGGCCGGTGACGCACGTGATGGCCTCGGAGTCGCTGGGGCCGCACCTGGACTGGTCACCGATGGCCAAGGACCTGACCGAGCACACGGTGACCGGCACGCACCATTCGATCTGGTCCGCCGCGAACCTCCCGGCACTGGCACGGCTGATCAGCACAGCGCTCCCGGCCTGATCGGTCCCGTCGGTCACGGCCGGACATCGCGCCTGGCCGAGGTGCTCAGCCCGCCCAGGACCAGGGTGGCGTCGACAGGAGATCGAAATGTGACGATGTCAAGGCGACCGGGCGCCGGTCGGCATCGCGTGAGATCATCCCGCGGTGCGTCGCGCGATCATCACCCTGCTCGTGGTCTGCCAGAGCGCGCAGGCGCTGATCTTCGGCGGGATCGCGCTGTTCCTGCCACTGATCCGGACCGACCTGGGGCTCAGCTTCGGGCAGGCCGGGACGCTGGCCGCGGCGAGCAGCCTGACGTACGCGCTGATGCAGGTCCCGTCCGGCTTCCTGGCCGACCGGTTCGCCCCGCGCACGCTGTTCCTCACCGGGCTGCTCGGCACGAATCTGCTCGCGGCGATGTTCGCGGTGCTCGACTCGTACGACCTGCTCCTGATCAACCAGGCGCTGTCCGGGTTCTTCCGGGCGCTGGTCTTCGCGCCCGGCCTGCTGCTGATCAGCGAGCAGTTCCCCAGCGACCGGCGGGCCACCGCGATGGGGCTGTACGTGGCCGGCGGCTTCTCCTCCAACATCCTGCTCAGCTCGGTCGGCCCGCTGCTGGTCGGGCCGCTCGGCTGGCGGCTGCTGTTCGCGGTCTTCGCGGCGGCCGGCCTGCTCACCCTGATCGGCTACCGCCGGGTCACCGGGCCGCCGGCGCCGGGGCCCGCGGCGGACGACCCGGTCCGGATCACCGACCTGCCCGCCCTGCTGCGGCACCGGATCGTCCGGCTGACCGGGGTGATCCAGTTCGCCCGGCTCGCCGTCGCCCAGGGCTTCACCTTCTGGCTGCCCACCTGGCTGGTCGTCGACCGCGGCCAGTCGCTGGCGGCGGCCGGGCTGGTCGCCGCGCTCGGCGCCGCGGTCACCGCGCCGGCCAACTACCTCGGCGGGTACCTCTCCGACCGGATCGGGCGTCCGCTGCTGGTGATCGGCGGCTCGCTGGCCGTCCTGGCCGCCGGCCTGTCGCTGCTCACCTACGTGCCGGGGATGCCGGCGGTGCTGCTGGTGGTCGCGCTGATCTCGGTGGTCGTACAGGTCTACTTCGGGCCGCTGTTCGCCCTGCCGATCAGCGTGCTTGGCGCCCGGCGGGCCGGGCTGCTCAGCGGATTCGGCAACTTCTGCGCCAACCTGGGCGGCTTCGCGTTCGTCTACCTGCTGGGCGCGGTGAAGGACGCCACCGGCTCGTTCCGGGCCGGCTTCCTCGGCCTGGCCGCGCTGTGCCTGCTGGGGCTGGCCGCGGCGGCGGCCGCCCGGCAGCCCGCGGCGGCCCGCCCGGCCGGGTCACGGTGACCGCTGCCACGCCGGCCGCGATCCCACACCCGGCGATCCCGTTCTGCACCCGAACACGCCTTCACCGGCACCCGGAAAGGTCCGATCACAGGGATGTTCCCCGCCGCCACCTCCGGCGGCCCGCCGACCGAGGAGCCCCGTCATGGACCGGCTGCAGATGATCGTGGCGCGCCTGCACGCCCGCCGCCCGGGCGCCGACCAGGGCGCCACGGTCGTCGAGTACTGCCTGCTGGCCGCCCTCGTCCTGGGCCTGTGCCTGGCCGCCGTGTCGCTGCTCGGCGGTCACGCCGTCCCGGTGCTGTCCGGTCTGGCCGACCGGATCGCCGCCTGGTAGGCCGCTGGCCGGCGGTCCCGGTCCGGCGGGTGTCCTCACCGGACGACCACCTGCCGGACCGGCGGATGCCCGGCCGGGACCGAACACCGCGGCGACCTCCCGCCCGGACGGTCGCCGCTCTAGAAGAGCGTGCGCGCGACGGCGCGGGCCAGCGCCGCATAGCCCGCCGGGTTCAGGTGCAGGTGGTCGCCGACGTCGAAGGCCGGCGCGAGGCGGGCCGGGGCGGCCGGGTCGGCGACGGCGGCGGCGAAGTCCAGGTACCCGTCGAAGACCCCGCCCCGGATCACCCCGTTCACCGCGATCCGGGCCCGTTCCCGCAGCCCACCCGGGTCGTCGTAGCCGGTGTGGCCGCCGAACGGGGTGATCGTCGCCCCGTACACCCGCAGGTCCTGCGCGTGCGCGCGCTGCACGATCTGCCGGTACGCCCCGGTCAGCGCGGCGATCACCTGCCGCTGCCCGGCCTCGGTCGCCTCGGCGGTGCCGATGTCGTTGACCCCTTCGAAGACCAGCACCCACGCGGCCCCGCTGACGCCGAGCACGTCCCGGTCGAAGCGGGCCAGCACGTTCGGCCCGAGCCCGTCGTGCAACACCCGGTTGCCGCCGGCCGCCTGGTTCAGCACGGCCAGCCGTGGGTCGCGCAGCCGGGCCGCCAGCTGGTCCGGCCAGCGGTCGTTGCCGTTGGTGGTGGATCCCCGCCCGTCGGTCAGCGAGTCGCCGAGGATCACCAGCCCGGCCGCGCCGGTGGCGGTCACCTCCACGCCGCTGAGCAGGTACCAGTGGTCGACCGGGGTCCCGGCCACCTCCGCATCGGCGTGCCGGTCCCCGCGGATGAGCCACGACGTCGTCCGGGAGCCGGGGTGGGAGGTCAGGTTCAGCCCGGCCTGGCCGTCGGCGAGGTAGGCCGAGACGGTCAGGTTCGAGCGGGGCGCGACGGTCATCGGAACCGGGTCGGAAACGATCTGCGCCCCGGCCGGCACCACCACGGACGGCTGCCCGCCGAAGGTCAGCGGGCGTGAGCTGCCCGGCACGATGGCGCCGGTGCCGGCCGCGCCGTTTCGGGGCAGCGCCACCGCGGCCGCGGTCAGCGGCAGGTCGGTGGTCCCGAACGCGTTGGAGAACCGCACCCGCAGCCGCGGCCCGCCGATCGAGAGGTGCACGGTCTGCCGGATCGTGGTGTCCACGAGCACCGCGTCGTTGCCGGTGAACGGCGCCGGCGGCATGTTCCCCGGCTCGGTGAGCTGGGGCATCGCGGTCCAGGTGTGCACCCACGAGGAGCGGGGGGCGGTGGCGGGGGCCGGCGACGCGACCAGGCCCGCGCCCACGACGCCGGCCGAGCCGGCCAGCAGAGCACGCCGTTTCATGATCAGAACCTCCGGCTGGTCGGCGGGCCGAGATAGCTGTATCGGACCCCGCCGGTGTCCACGATCAACCGTTGCAGGATCACCGTCGGGTCGACCGCCCAGAACGTCACGGTGTGCGTGCCGGGCCGGTCGATGCGGTGCGTGGTGGTGGTGACGTTGATGTTGTCCGAGGTGTTGCGCGCCCACTGGCGGTTCATCGTGGTGTCGTTGGCGCCGGTCGCCGCGATCACGTCGACGATCTGCGGCTCGGCGCCGTCCACCGAGATCGCGTACCGCAGCCCGGGGGTGGGCAGCACGTTGTTGCGCGGCGACACCAGCGCGGCGATCCGCACCGGCCCGGTGCTGGTCAGCGTCACCCGGTAGTCGAGCCGGGCCCCGGCGGCGCGCAGCGGCGTCACCCCGTCCCCGGCCTTGCCGATGCCGGGCAGCACCTGCCAGTCGCCGGTCCTGCGGTCGGATCCGGTGGCCGGGATCGACACGTACCCGTTGGCCTCGGCGTACCCGCGCGGGGTGACCTCCGGCTTGCGGATCGGCGCGTGCACCACGACGGTGCGGCCCGCGCCCTCGATCCGGATCGGCACGTCGGTGACCCCGGCCGGCGCCCGCCGCCAGTCCACCGACACGGTGGCGCGCACCTGCTTGCCGACCGTCCCGGCCGCCGGGGTGACGTGCACCCACGGCCGGCCGGGGGTGATCGTGTAGCGGAACGGCGTGGCGCCGCGGTTGTAGACCTCCAGGTACTGCTGCGGCTGGGCCTGCCAGGGGCTGAACTCCGGCAGCGTCGAGGCGTCCCCGCCGTCGAGGGCGACACCCATCGCCGCGCCCGCCGGCACCTCGATCCGCTTCAGGTACGGGTAGATCTCGTCGGGCAGCGCCACGTTGTTCAGCTCGGGTTGCTGCCAGCCGGCGTTCGAGCCGTAACGGGCCACGTTCCCGTACCCGATCTTGGGCTGGAGCTGCCAGTCCTTCCACTTCCCGCCGGCCAGGGCGGTGTTGTAGTACGCGTTGAGCGCCTGGTCACGCGCGAACCGGGCCTCCGCCTCGGCGGCCAGGTCGTTGGTGGCGGCCCGGCCCTGCGCGGCGTACATGATGTTGGTGAACTCGGCGCGGCGCAGCTCGTACAGGTTCGCGGTCGCGGCGACCTGGTAGTACACGAGCTGGAAGTAGGCGTCCTGCCAGGCGTCCGGCACCCGCCGCTTGATCCGCTCGGCGCGCGCGGCGAGCGCCTGCCACTGCGCGACCACCCGGTCCATCTCCCGGTAGTCGGTGAGGCTGAACGGGTTGCCCTGATCGTCGTAGACCACCGCGCTCGGGTCGGTCCGCACATCCTTGGCCGGGTCCACGGTGATCCGGCGGTTGAGCAGTTCGGGCTTGCGGCGCGACTGCAGGACGCCGTACGTGGCGAGCACCTCGGCGATCTCCGCGGACAGCGGCCCGCCGAAGTTCTCCGCCGCGTACCGGCGCTCCCAGTCGTCGATGCCGCTCAGCGGGATCGCGTCCGGGTTCCACGCGTAGTCCAGGAAGAACTGGGTGGGCTCCTCCTCGTTCTTCAGGTCGCCGACGTTGGCCACCCAGAGCCGGTCCACACCGGAGGTGTAGGCGCGGTGCAGCTGCTCCCAGGTGTTGGTGAGGTTGGCGGTGTCCACCCACTTGTAGTTGCGGCCGTCGCCGACGTAGTCGAAGTGGTAGTAGAGGCCGTAGCCGCCGCTGCGCGCCGGCAGCGACGGGTCGGGCAGCTTGCGCATGTTGCCCCAGTTGTCGTCGCAGAACACCACGGTCACGTCGTCCGGCGGCCGGTAACCGGCGTCCCAGTAACGCTGCACCTCCTTGTAGAGGGTTTGCACCTGGGGCGCGCCGAGCATCCCGGCCTCGCCGAGGATCTGCCGCTGGGTCTCGATGATGGAGCTCATCAGGTCGATGCCGTCGCCGTCGGGCAGGCTGACGTCGCCGTTACCGCGCATCCCGAGGGTGACCACGCCCTCGATGTTCTGCTCGCGCATCCGTTCGACACCGGCCCGCCAGTACGCCTTGACCGCCTCGGGGTTGCGCCGGAAGCTCCACTCCCCGGTCCCGGCCGGGTGCCGGTTCCACTCCTCGATGCCGCGCATCATCGGCGCCTCGTGCGAGGTGCCCATGACCACGCCGTAGTAGCTCGCGGTGGCGTGGTTGGCCGGGTCGTCCTCGGCGAACGCCCGCCCCCAGACCGCCGGCCACAGGTAGTTCGCCCTGAGCCGCAGCATGGTCTCGAAGACCTTGGCGTAGTACTCGGCGTTGAGCCCGCCCGGGTGGCCGGGGGCCTTGCCCGGACCGAAGAAGCCGGGCGCCCAGGTGCCGGTGGCCGGGTTCTCGTCGTTGATGAAGAAGCCGCGGTACTTCACTTTCGGGGTGCCCTGGCTGTGCCGGCCGGGCAGGGCGTAGAGCGCGTCCGCGTGCGGAACCGGCACGTCGTCGAAGAAGTGCCAGGGTGACACGCCGATCCGCCGGGACACGTCGTAGACGCCGTAGATGGTGCCGCGCTGGTCGCTGCCGGCGATCACGAAGGCCCGGCGCACACCCGGCAGCGGGTGCTCGACGATCTGCTGCAGCGAGGTCTCCCACCGCCCGGCGACGCCTCGGGTGTCGAGCCGGCCGGCCGCCACCATCCGGTCGATCAGCGCGGAGCGGCCGATGGTGCCGACGATGATCGGGTCCCGCCCGGCCGGGATGGTGTCGCGGCTCAGCCCCGGCGTGACGCCGGTCGCGGCGCCGAGGTCGGAGCTCAGGTCGCCGGCGACGCGCAGCACGCCGGGGTGGTCGTCGCCGCTGGTCACGATCGGTGCGGCGGCGCCTCGGGCGACCAGCGGGAACCGGCCCGGGCCGGGCCGGGTGGACAGGTAGCCGTGGTCCGCGGCGGCCCGGCCGGCGGCCTTGCCGGCCGCGCTGCCGACCGCCGCGGCGGGGGCCGGGGTCGCGGTGAGGACGGCCAGCGCGGCCAGCGCGGCCGCGAGGTGACTTCGCATGGGTACGCCTCCGGTGGACGAAGCGCTCCGAAACTTTCGGAAACATGCCGATTCGGTACCGGAAACGTATAGCCATGTATCTATCGAGTCAATGGCCGTGACCCGCCATCATCATGACCGGGATTCCGGAAGTTTCGGAGCCGCCCCGCCCGCGCGCCCCGGCCTCACACGATGTCGCAGGTGGCCCCGTTGACGGCGAACGCCGCCGGGGCCGGGTTGCCGCCGGTGGATGCGCCGAGGAAGCCGACCGAGGCCGCCGCGCCCGGCGCGACCGTGCCGTTCCACGAGGCGGCGGTCACGGTGACCGCGCCGCCGGACTGGGTCACCGAGCCGTTCCACAGCTGGGCGATCGTCTGCCCCCCGGTGAACTGCCAGGTCAGCTTCCACCCGCGGAGCGGCGCCGACCCGGTGTTGACGATCCGGACGTCCGCCTGGAAGCCGCCCGGCCAGCTGCCGGTCACCCGGTAACTCACCGCGCAGGACGACTTGCCGGGCGAGGTGGAGGCGCTCGGCGACGTGGAGGCGCTCGGCGACGCGGAGGCGCTCGGCGAGGTGGAGGCGCTCGGCGAGGTGGAGGCGCTCGGCGAGGTGGAGGCGCTCGGCGAGGTGGAGGCGCTCGGCGAGGTGGAGGCGCTCGGCGAGGAGATCCGCGACGGGTCGACGACGCCCCAGTAGGCGCTCTTGGCCTGCAGCCGGGTGTCGAACAGCAGCGGCGCGTCCTTGCGGGTCACCGGGAACGTGTCCAGCCAGGTGTTGTCGTCGGCCAGGCCCCACAGCGTCACCGAGCCGAGGTCGGCCGCGTACCGGCGGAACAGCGCGAACATGTCCCGGTACGCGTACGCCTGGGCCAGCAGCCGCTCGGCGGGCGGCGTGGGGTACGACTCCCCGCTGGAGGTGTAGATGCTCACGTCCATCTCGGTGATCTGCTGCTGCACCCCGATCCCCTGGAACTTCTTCAGCATCGCCTCGGTCTCCGCGATCGACGGCCAGCTGACGTTGACGTGCATCTGGTGGCCCACGCAGTCGATCGGCACGCCCTCGCCGCGCAGCTTGACCACCAGGGCGTACAGCGCGTCCCGCTTGGCGGCCACGTTGGTGTTGTAGTCGTTGATGCACAGCCGCGCGGCCGGCGCCGCCTCGCGGGCCACCCGGAACGCGGTGCGGATGTAGTCCAGCCCGGTCAGCGTGTACCAGGCGCTGCGCCGCATCCCGTCCGGCTGGCTCTCGTCGATCACCTCGTTGACCACGTCCCAGGTGCCGACGGTGTCGCCGTAGTGCGCCGCGACGTTACGGATGTGGTTCTCCAGCCGGGCCAGCAGCGTCTCCCGGTCGGCGTCCTGGAAGACCCAGGCCGGGGTCTGGTTGTGCCAGACCAGGGTGTGCCCGCGCACCCGCATCCCGTGCGAGCGGGCGAATGCGATCAGCGGGTCCGCCTGGGCGTAGCTGAAGGCGTTCTCGGTCGGCTCGGTCGCGTCCCACTTCAGCGCGTTGCCCGGGGTGACCGAGGTGAAGTGCCGGGCCAGCAGGTCGCCGTGCGTACCGGTGATCTCGGCGCCGGTGATCGCCGCACCGACCGGGAACTCGGTGACCACGTCCTTGACCGCCGGGATCCCGGTCTGGATCGGCAGCGTGGGCACGTAGCTCGCGGTCACGTCGTCGAGGTAGAGGCCGCCGGTGGTGGACGCCGTCTCGACGTAGACGCTGAGGGACTCGGCGTCGGCGGAGAGGGTGTACCGGCCGGTCAGATTGACCCAGCCGGTGGCGCTGACCGCGGTGTCGCCGACCACGGTCTCGTAGCTCGCCGTCCCGCCGGCGCGCCGTTCCACGCTGAGCCGGGCGAGGTCCGAGCCCTCGGCCAGCCGGACCCACGCCGAGACGGTGTACGAGATGCCCTTCTCGAACGTGCCGAGCACGCTGAGCGACGGCCCCTGCCAGCCGGCGGTACGGCCGCTGACCGCCAGGCTGTGCGTCCCGCCGTGCGCGACGGCGGTGCTCACCGCCAGGGTCTCGGCCGAGCGGCCGGTCCAGCCCTGCACCGTCGCGTCCTCGAAGTCGCTGGTCAGCACCGTGACCGGGGTGGGGTCGTCGGCCGCCTGGGCGGCCATCACGCCGGTGAGCGGGGCGGCGGCCACCAGGGTGGCCACGGCCAGCCGTGCGAATGCGCGCATCTGCGTTCCTTCGGGGGCCGGGGAGGCCGGCCCGGCGCCCGGGGCGGGTTGCGGAGGCCGTCCCGGACGCCGAGCCGGAACAGTGATGGACATCGTTGCATGGGAGCGCTCCCATTACAACGGTGTGACCGCCGCATTGCCGGCAAGAGGCTCAGGTGAGCCCACGCCCGTCCGATAGGACGAACGTGCCGGACCAGATCTTCCTGCTGGGCAATCTCGTGATCATGGTCGCCTATGCCGCGATCACCGCGGCCATCATGGTGCCGGTGATCCGGGCCGGGCAGCTGCGCAGCAACAAGCTGGCCACCGCCACCGCCCTGATCTTCTTCAGCTGCTCGGTCGGGCACGGTCTGCACGCGCTGGCCGCGCTGTTCGCGGCCACCCGGGCGAGCGTCGGGCACCTGGAACACCTCGCCAACCCGGACTGGATCTGGACCTCGGCGCTCTGGGACACGCTGACCGCCACCGTGGCGGTCTACTACTGGACCCTGCGCCGCAGCTACGGCGTGCTGCTCGGCAAGGGCGCCATCTACGTCGACCCGTGGAGCCGCAACCGGCTCGACGAGGCGGACGCCCGCGAACGCGCCGCCCGCGACCTGGCCGAGGCGCACCGCATCACCCTGGCGACGGTGGTCGAGCACAGCGACGACGCGGTCGCCGGCCTGAGCCCGGACGGCCGGATCACCGCCTGGAACGGTGGCGCCGAGCGGCTCTTCGGGTACACCGCGGCCGAGGTCCTGGGACAGCCGGCCGCCATCCTGACCGGCAACGAGGCGGCCGTGAACCAGCAGGAGGACGTGCTGGCCCGGATCCGCGACGGCGCGCATCACCTCGCCTACGAGGCCCGGCGGCTGCGCAAGGACGGCACGCCGGTGGACGTCTCCATGGTGGTCACGCCGATCCGCGACCGCACCGGCACGGTCACCGGCATCTCCGCGGTCGCCCGGGACATCACCGCCGCCAAGGAGAACGCCGAACGCCAGCGCGCCATCCAGGAGCGCACCCAGCAGGCGCAGCGGATGGAGAGCCTGGGCAACCTGGCCGGCGGCGTGGCGCACGACTTCAACAACATTCTGGCGATCATCGCGAACTACACCGAGTTCGCGATCGAGGAGACCGCCGACCGGCCGGACGTACGGGCGGACCTGATCCAGGTGCGCGCCGCCACGGAGCGCGCCGCGAACCTGACCCGGCAGCTGCTCACCTTCACCCGCGGCGACACGATCCAGCCGCGCAACGTCGCGCTCAACGCGGCGCTGGCCGAGGTCCAGGCGATGCTGGAACGCACCATCGGTGAGCACATCCGGCTGGTCACCCGGCCCTCGCCGACACCGCTGACGGTCCGCGCCGACCCGGGCCAGCTCCAGCAGGTGCTGCTCAACCTGGCGATCAACGCGCGCGACGCGATGCCGGACGGCGGCACCCTGGTCCTGGAGGCGGGCACCGCCGAGCTCGACGGCGACGAGCTGAACATGCAGCCGCCGCTGCCGGCCGGCCGGTACGCCCGGCTGCTGATCAGCGACACCGGTGAGGGAATGCCCCCGGAGGTCGCCGCCCGGGTCTTCGAGCCGTTCTTCACCACCAAGCCCCGGGGCAAGGGCACCGGGCTGGGCCTGGCGACCGTCTACGGCATCGTGACCGAGGCCGGCGGCAGCATCAACCTGTACTCGGAGGCCGGCATCGGCACCACCTTCCGGATCTACCTGCCGCTGGTCGAGACGCCGGTGGACGGGGCGGACGACGCCACCCGGCCGGCCGCCCCGCCCCGCGGCGACGGCAGCACGGTGCTGGTCGTCGAGGACGAGGTGGCCCTGGCCCGGATCATCACCCGGATCCTGACCGAGAACGGGTACCACGTGGTGGTCGCCGCCGACGGCCGGCACGCGCTCGCCCTGTACGAGCAGCACGGCTGCGACCTGCTGCTGACCGACGTGATCATGCCGGAGATGTCCGGGCCCCGGCTGGCCGAGCTGCTCACCGAGCGCCAGCCCGGCCTGCCGGTGCTCTACATGTCGGGGTACAGCAACGGCCTGCTCGGCAGCACCCATGTGCTGGACGGCGACATCGCCTTCATCGAGAAGCCGTTCACCGCGGCGGACCTGCTGCGCAAGGTGGCCGACGCGCGCCGCGCCGCCCCGGTCAGCTGACGCGACGCTGCCCGCCGGCACGTCGCCGTCCCGGCTGACCGTCCACCCCTACCGCGACAGCGCGTCCGGTGGCGGGCTGGCGCGGAGCGTGCGGGCCGGGGTGCCGGACGGCGGCGGAGGGTGCGTGGTGTCCGGGCCGGTGACGCCGGTCGCCGTGGACGGTTCCCCGCCGGTGGGCGTGGGTTTGCCACCGGGGCGAGCGGGAATCCGGCGCGCATGTCCGCTTTCGTGGAGGACCCGCCCCTGCCGAGCCATCTGCAACTGGAAGTGACCTCGGCGTGCAACCTGCGCTGCACGATGTGTCTCGTCCGGTATCGGCCGCCGGTCAACAAGCTGGCCGGGGCGATGCGACCGGAACTGTTCCACCGGCTCGTCGCGGAGCTGCCGCTGCGCCAGCTCACCCTGCAGGGGCTCGGGGAGCCGCTGCTGTCGCCGTACCTTCCGGCGATGATCGCGGCGGCGGTGGACCGCCGGGTGCGGGTCGGTTTCAACACCAACGCCACCCTGCTCACCCGGCGCCGTGCCGAGGAACTCGTGGCCAGCCGGGTGGACTGGCTGCACGTGTCGCTGGACGGCGCCGGGCCCGCGGTGTACGAGTCGATCCGCGAGGGCGCGCGCTTCGACACCGTGCTGGGCAACCTGGCCGGGCTGGTCGCCGCGAAACAGGCGGCGGGCAGCGCGACCCCGTGGATCCGGGTGGTGTTCGTGGCGATGCGCGACAACGTCACCGAGCTGCCCGCGCTGGTCCGGCTCCTCTCCGGGATCGGCGTGAACGAGCTGCGGGTGCAGAACCTGTCGCACAGCTTCGACGACACCGGGCCGGCCGACGGCTACGCGGAGATCCGGGAGTTCACCGCGGGGCAGGCGCTGTGGACCGGCGCCGACCGGGACCGGGCGCGGGCGGCGTTCACGGCCGCCACCCGGGCCGCCCGGGACAGCGACCTGCGGTTGCGGCTGCCGAGCCTGGCCGACGAGGGCGGCGGCAACTGCACGTGGCCGTGGGACGCGGCGTACGTGACCAGCGCCGGGCTGGTCCAGCCGTGCTGCATGGTGATGGGCGACGACCGGGTGAACCTCGGTGACCTGGGCGCGTCGAGCTTCGCCGAGATCTGGCACGGGCCGGCGTACCGGGACTTCCGTCGCCGCCTGGACAGCGCCGACCCGCCGGAGGTCTGCCGGGGCTGCTCGCTCTACCGCCACACCTTCTGACCGCACCGGACCGACCGGACCGCCACGCGGCACCCAGGACTACGCGTGCGTGATGGCCGCCGGCGGCACACCCGCCGGGCCGTCTCGGTCAACTGTTTCGGCGACCCGGACCGACGATCTGGAATTCCGGCTCCAGGTCCCAGAACAAGGCGATCTCGGTGATGATCGCCCGCAGATTCTCGGCCACCTCACGCGGAAGCGGCTCGCCGTTGTCGTCCCAGCGCGGATCGGACGGAAGCGTGAAGCGCATCCGCTTCAGCCCGGGGTCCACCGGGATCATCAGCGTGTGCTCGCCGAGCTGAAGGAGCATGTCCTCACGGCCCGCGCCGGCCAGCGTCACACCACTCTCGACGTGCAATGCCTTCTGCGACAGCAACTCCTGCACCGTCATGCGGAGGACCTCCTCAGCGACTCGACGCCGGTCACCAGAACGGATCGATCTCGGTGATCTTGGTGACGTTGGGGTTCACCTGCAACGCGGGCCGCTCCTTCCTCGACCAGACACTCTCCGACCAGGGATTGTGTGTCCACGCCGTGGCTTCGCCCGACGCAGCCTGCGCGTAACGCTCGGACAGCCGCTCCCAGACACCGTTCGCCTGTACCCGGCTGACCGGTGACCCCGCTTCGAAGAGTCTCATGTCATCGAACCTCCTGCCGCCCGGCGTCATCTCCAGCGTGACCGAAGCAACCCCGTCGACCTGCTTCTCGGCGTACGTCCGCATCTTCTCGTCGTCGGGTTGCCTGCCGGAGTAGAAGGTGGCTCCATCGACCGGGCTGCGCACGTCGGCCGTCTCCACCTCGTGCATCAGGCCCTTGAACGCGGTCCGCTGGCTGCCCCGGACGGTGGTCTCCGCGAACCTGCGGGCACCGGCCCGCTCCAGCATGGTGGCGGCCCGGCGGAGCATGGCGGCGATCTCCCGCTCGATCAGCGCCATCGCCTCGTGGATCAGCTTGCGGCAGGCCGTGCGGGCCAGCGCGATCCAGACCGGGATCTCGGCGAGGGTCGCCCCCGCGGTGACCGTCGCCGTGGCGATCGCCTGGCCGACCTCCACGGCCAGGGCGGTGAGCTGGGCGATCAGCGCCGCCTTCAGGCCGATGGTGACGCCGGCCATGGCGATCAGGGCGCCGCCGACGAGTTCCGCGGCGGTGGCCGCCTCCTGGAGGTGACGGCCGGGACCGTCGGCGCCGTTCCACCAGCGCTCGAAGGCCTCGACGGTGGCGCCCTCGTTGTCCAGCCACACCCGGCGGGCGGTCGCGGTGGACCGCTCGGCGTGCGCCCGCAACCGGGTGGCGTGGTCGATCCACACCTGGCCGTCGGCCTGGAGGCGGTCCTCGTCGGCCTCCGGCCACTCCAGGCCGATCCAGCTCAGCGGCTCGGCGAGCTCGGCGGGCAGCGTGATGGTCATCGGACTACTCCCCGCCACCCGCGGATCCGCCGGTCCCGGCCACCCCGCCCGGGAGACTCACGGCCCCGGCGGCCCCGGCGGCCGCGGCGGACAGCGCGGCGGCGCCGTCGGCGTCCGCCGCCGCGACCGACCGCGCCTGCATCACCAGCGTCGCCGCGGCGAAGCCGAGCTGTTCGGTGTACGAGCCGAGCGCGTCCAGCGCGGTCTCCACCACCGCCCGGTACGCCGCCGCCACCACGAGCGTGCTCTCCCCCGTGCCGAACGGGTCGGAGGCGCCCACCGCGCTCTGCAACCCGGCCACGTCGTCGGCCAGCCGCTGCGCGACCGCGGCCAGGTCACGCCCGGCCGCGGCGACGCTGTCCGGGTCGAGTCGCAGCTGCCCCGGACCGGGCAGCGACCCCCCGGTCACCACGGCCGGGCCGCCCTGCGGTTCAGGTCGGACAGGGCGGTGCACACCTCGGCGAACCGGCGTTCCGCGGTCTCCGACGCCTCGGCGAGGGAGGCGCGGAGCCGGTCCGGGGCGACTCCGGCGCCGTACCGGGCGGCCACGTCGCCGTCCCGGCCGGCCCGCCGGTCCCAGGCCGCGGTGAACGCGTCGATCAGCGCGCGGCGCAGCTCGTCGAGCGGCAGGTACGCCACCCGCGGGTCGAGATGCAGCTCCACCAGGCGGCCGTCGCCGTCCAGCGCGACCCGGACCCGGCCGTCCGCCGCCTCGCCGGCCACCGGCTCGCGGTGGTCCAGGTCCCGGGCCCACCCGCCGGCCGCCGGCTTCCGGTAAGCAAAGTCGTGCATGGCGCCCCTCCACATCGGCCACTGCGGGGACGCCGTGTGAAGCGGCGCTCACCCCCTGTGCCGCCGAATACAGCGGGCGGGGGGATCGCGTTCAATGCGAAGGCCCCGCGGACCGGACGGGTCCGCGGGGCCTCACCCGGCGGGCGGGCTCACTCCAGTTCGCGACCGGCCGAGTCGGGGCCGGCGGTGAGGTCCATCAGCTGCTGGGTGACGTGGTTGGTGAGGGCCTGCTGGTAGCCCTGCGCCAGCTGCCCGAGGCGCTCGATCTCGTCGAGCAGCGCGGCCCGCTTCTCCACCAGGCTGTCCATCGCCTCGGCGTGGTTGCGGCGCGCGTCGCTCTCGATCGTGCCGGCCTTCAGCTGGGCCTCGCTGGTGATCTGCTCGGCCTTGCCGCGGGCGGCCTCGAGCAGCGCCTCCACCTCGCGCTGGGCGTCGCGCATGTGCTCGTCGGCGGTGCGCTGGGCCATCATCAGCACCCGGGCGTTGCGGTCGTCGTCGCCGACGGTCGGCAGCGCGCCGGACGGGGTGGCGCTGCGGGCGCGCTCCAGCTGGGCCTGCATGTCCCGGGCGTTCTGCTCGGCCCGGGCCCGGGCCTCCTGCAGGCGTTCCAGCTGGGCGGTCAGGTCGGCGAACTCGTTGGTGAGCACCATGGTCGCGGCCGGGTTGGCGCCCATCCCGCCACCACCGCCACCGCGCTGGGCCTGGGCGCGCAGCGCGTTGTTCTCCTCGAGGAGGCGGATCAGCTCCTGCTCCACCTCGTCCAGGAACGCGTCGACCTCTTCCTCGTCGTATCCACGCTTGCCGATCGGCGGCTTCTTGAAGGCCACGTTGTGGATATCTGCTGGGGTGAGCGGCATCGCATTCCTCGGTTCCCGTCGGCGGACGTGGTGCGGCCCGAAATCCTACGCAACGACGGCACGCTACCGCCCGTGGGCATGATCACGCGGCCCCTGGGCCGGTGACCAGGCGGGTCGCTGAGCAGGCGCACGCCCGGGCCACCGCGTACCGGTCACGGATAGTACCGGCCGGTGCCGGCCGGCACACCTGCCGGCTCACACCTTGGCCACCCGCACCTCGCCGGCCCGGTGCTGGCGCACACCGGTGATCACGCCGGCCACCAGCACCGCCGCGCAGAGCCCGGTCAGCGCCGCCGGTGAGCCGTCGAACAGCAGCGTGATCAGCAGGATCAGCGGCACGCCGAGGCCCGGCCAGAGCAGCGCGACGCGCCACCGCCCGGACAGCACGCCCTGGATGACCGTGGCGCTGAGCAGATACCCGGCCAGCCCGGCGCCGAGCACCACCCGGGTGCCCGTCGACAGGTGGTCGTCCGCGCCGTGCGCGATGGCGTGCTCCAGGCCGACGGCCACGGCCGCGAGGCTGACCGCGACCGGCAGGTGGGCGTACACGTAGAAGTCGTGCACGCCCTGGCGGGTGTGTTCGCCGCCCTCCTGGATCAGGCGGCGTTTCGCCGCCCCGCCGGACAGGTCGAAGTACGACCACCAGAGCGCCGCGGTGGCCAGGAACGCGAACGCCGCGGCGACCAGCACCCCGGCCGACCACTTCCCGTCCTGGATGCCGGTCACGGTGGCGGTCACCGACTCGCCGAGCACCAGGATGACGAAGAGGCCGAAGCGTTCCGGCAGGTGTTCCATGTGCAGCGGCGGCGCGTCCTTCACCCGCGCGGCCAGGGTCGGCCCGAGCAGGTCGACCAGGACGCCGGCCGCCCAGAGGACGTAGCGGGCGGTGCCCGGGACGGCGAGCGACGCCAGCCAGCAGGCCGCGCCCGCGCAATGGCCCCACAGGTACGGCCGGATCCCCACCCGGGTGTCCGGCAGGTTCCGCCACACCCGCAGGTAGCCGAGGATCAGCACGATCCGCAGCAGCACGTAGCCGATGGCGAACCAGCGCGCGTGCGGACCGATCGCCTCCTCGGCCGAGGCGGCCATGACGATCACCCCGGCCATCCCGATGAGGGTGAGCAACCGGAAGATCGCGTCGTCGGTGTCGAACCGGTTGGCGTAGAGGGTGGTGCTCGCCCATCCCCACCAGCCGGCCACCAGCAGCGCCACGAACTGGAACCCGCCGCTCCACGTCTCGTGGTGGGCCAGCACATCCGCGCAGCGGCCGACGAACAGCACGAACGCCAGGTCGAAGAAGAGCTCCAGGCGGGTTGCCGAGCGGTTGGTGTCGCGGTTGACGTCCGGCGGCCGGATCAGCTGGCGTTCCTCCTCGTCCTCGCGGTTCAACCGGGCCTGATCGGTCCCCTTGTCGGCCATCCCACCTCCCCTTTCGCGTCTGCGGTACCCCGCCCGCGCGGCGCCGAACCCGCCGACCGCCCACGCGTAGTGACTTGCGTGGATACAGTGAGGCGCATGTCCGTATCGGTCTCCCGGCGTACCGTCCTCGCCGCCGCTGCCGCCGCCACCGGCGCCGCGACCCTCACCGCAAACCCCGCGCGGGCCTCGAAGAACGCCTTCGCCGAGCTCGACGCGAAGATCAGAGAGGGGATGGCGAGATACGCCATTCCCGGTGTCGCCCTCGCCCTGCACCACCGCGGCCGGGACTACGTCCGCGGTTACGGCGTGACCAATCTCGCCGACCCGCAGCCGGTGGACGGCGACACGCTCTTCCGGGTCGGCTCCACCACCAAGACCTTCACCGGCACCGCGATCATGCGGCTGGTCGAGCGCGGCCGGCTCGACCTGCACCGCACCGTCCGCAGCTATCTGCCCGATTTCCGCACCGCGGACGCCGCCGCCTCGGCCCGGGTCACCGTCCTGCAGCTGCTGCAGCACACCCCGGGCTGGCTGGGCGACTTCTACCTGGACACCGGCGCCGACGACGGCGCCCTCGCCCGGTACGTGTCCGCGATGTCCCGGCTGCCGCAGCTGACCCAGCCGGGCACCACGTTCGCCTACAACAACGCCGCGCTGTCGCTGGCCGGGCGGCTGATCGAGGTGGTGACCGGCCGGCCGTACGAGGAAGCCGTCCGCAGCCTGGTCACCGGCCCGCTGCAGCTGCGCAGCAGCGCGTTCACCCTGGCCGAGCTGCCCGGCGCGCGGGTGGCCACCTCGCACACGCTGACCGCGCAGGGCGAGCTGATCGCCGACCCGGCGGCGTTCGCCGTGCCGCGCAGCATCAACCCGGCCGGTGGGCTGATCTCCAGCGCCCGCGACCAGCTGCGCTGGGCCCGGTTCCACCTGGGCACCGGGGCGCCGCTGCTGACCACCCGGTCCCTGCGCCGGATGCGGTCGCACCCCGGGCCGGGTGGCACGCTGTTCGTGGAGCTCGACGGCATGGGCATCACCTGGATGCTGCGGCCGACCGCGGAGGGCCCGCTGGTGGTGCAGCACGGCGGGGACTGGCCCGGCCAGCACTCCGGCTTCCTGATGGTGCCGGAGCGGGGCTTCGCGATCACCGTGCTGACCAACTCCGACACCGGGCCGAACCTGCTCGGTGACCTGTTCGCCGACGACTGGGCGCTGAGCCGGTTCGCCGGGGTGCACAACCTGCCGGCGAAGCCCGGGACGCTGCCGGACGCCGAGCTGGCCGGGTACGCCGGGCGCTACGTCTACGAGCAGATCGGCTTCGACGGTACGGCCGTATCGGTCGCGGTGAACCTGGTGCCGGACGCCGGGCGGCTGAGCATCCGCGGCGACGACGGCACCGCGGGCGGGTGGCTGGTCTTCTACCGCCGGGACTACGCGCTGGAACAGGACCTGGCGGGCAACTACGGGGCCGGCCGGGACAACTTCGTCCGGGGCGCGGACGGGTCGGTGACGTTCCTGCGGGCCGGCGGGCGGCTGTTCCGTCGTACCCCGCCCGGTTCGGCGCCGGCGACGCTGGCCCGGGGCGGCCGGCCGGTGAAGCTGCCCTCGCAGGTCCTGCCGTACCCGGGCTGACACGATCCGGCGGTCCCGGGGCGAGTGGCCCGCCCCGGGACCGTTCCACCACGGGGAAGCACTTGCCCGCCATCGATCGCTCTCATCCGGTGGAGCGGCGTCGGTGGCCCGCCGTACCGGTCGCACGGCGAGTACCCGGACGCGATGCGGGCCCGGCCGCCGCCACCCGGACCCGCGGAGAGTTGAAACCTCGCGCCGGCCGAAATTCCGGTGAACTCGCCATTCACTCCGGCCAATCGGTGCCGAATTTTGCACAACTGCCGTTCAGCCCTGTTGAGGCGCTCCACGGTGGGTAGACGCTTTTCTCGTGACCGAGACAACCGTGGTCCTCATCCTCGTGGTCATCACCGCCCTCGGATTCGACTTCACCAACGGCTTCCACGACACGGCCAACGCGATGGCGACGTCGATCGCCACCGGCGCGCTGCGTCCCAAGGTGGCCGTGCTGCTGTCCGCCGTGCTCAACCTCATCGGCGCGTTCCTCTCCGTCGAGGTCGCGCTGACCGTGACCAACGCGGTGGTCAACATCCAGAACAGCGACGGCACCCCGCGGGCCGACCTGCTCGCCGGCGGGGGCCGGGCGCTGCTGCTGATCGTGCTGGCCGGCCTGGTCGGCGGCATCCTGTGGAACCTGCTGACCTGGCTGCTCGGGCTGCCGTCCAGCTCCTCGCACGCGCTGTTCGGCGGCCTGATCGGCGCGGCCGTGGCCGGCCTGGGCTGGGCCGGCGTCAAGTGGTCGGGTGACGGCTCGAAGCTGGACGGCGTGCTGGGCAAGGTGCTGCTGCCCGCGGTGATGTCGCCGGTGATCGCCGGACTGGTCGCCACGGCCGGCACCTGGACCATCTACCGGATCACCGCCGGGGTGGCTGCCCGCTTCACCGACCACGGCTTCCGCTGGGGCCAGATCGGCAGCGCCTCGCTGGTCTCGCTGGCGCACGGCACCAACGACGCGCAGAAGACGATGGGCGTGATCACCCTGGCCCTGATCGCCTCCGGCGAGTGGACCGACACCGGGGACATCCCGTTCTGGGTGAAGATCTCCTGCGCGCTGGCCATCGCCCTGGGCACCTACCTGGGCGGCTGGCGGATCATCCGGACGCTGGGCAAGGGCCTGGTGGAGATCGCCCCGCCGCAGGGCATGGCCGCCGAGACCGCCTCGGCCGCGGTCATCCTCTCCTCCAGCCACCTCGGGTTCGCGCTGTCCACCACGCACGTGGCGACCGGCTCGATCCTGGGCAGCGGCGTCGGCAAGCCGGGCGCGAAGGTGCGCTGGGCGGTGGCCGGCCGGATGATCTCCGCGTGGCTGATCACGCTGCCCGCGGCCGGGCTGACCGGCGCGGTCATGTGGTGGATCGGCGACCTGGTCGGCGGGCTCGGCGGCGCGCTGCTGGTCTTCGCGATCCTGGTGGCGCTGGCCGGGTACATGTACCTGCGCTCGCGCCGCGCGCCGATCGACCACAACAACGTCAACGACGAGTGGGACGCCGCACCGGCGCAGCGGCCGCGGGCCACCGCCGGCGCGGCGAGCTGAGCGGGGGAACCGATGGACAACCTGACCCTGGCCCTGACCGGCGCCGGAAAGGTGCTGCTGGCCAGCCTGCTGCTGGGCGCCGGGCTGCCGGCGCTGTTCGCGCTCGGCATCCGGTCGCTGGCGTACGGCGGGGCGCGGGCGCACGAGCCCGCGACGACCGGACCGCGAGCGCAGGTCGCCGGTACCATCGCCGGGTACGTCTGCTTCGCCGTGGTCCTGCTCGGGGTGCTGCTGGGCATCACCTTCATCGTGGCCACCGGGCTGGGCAAGGCGCTCAGCTTCGAGCACGTCTTCCCGGTCCTCGTCGACAAGCACTGACCGGGAGCGACAGTGAGCGAACAACGGTCGAACTTCGTCACCCGCGCCGTGGAGTGGCTGCGCGCCGGGTATCCGGACGGCGTACCGCGGCACGACTACGTCGCCCTGCTGGGCCTGCTGCGCCGCAAGCTGACCGAGGACGAGATCCGCCGGATCGCCCGGGAGCTGGCCGCCCGGTCCGCGCCGGGCGACGACGCGATCACCAGCGCCGACATCGAGGAGATGATCAGCCACCAGCTGTTGCAGGAGGCCACCCCGGCCGACGTGGTCCGGGTCTCCGCCCACCTGGCAGCCGGTGGATGGCCGCTGGCCGACCCGCCCGCCGAGTGACGGCCCGCACCGGACGCCGCTTCGGCCCCGGTGCGCTGTGTGCGCGATCACCCGGGCCGCCGCCGGTGTCCGCGCTGCGGGAGAATCCGGGTTTGAATCTTGCACAGCCACCCGGCCGCGCTACCGTGCAGCCCGCATCCGGTGCCGCAACGGCGCGGGCCGACGCCGCGCCGGCGAGGAGAGAGGAGGACCCTGACGTGACGCTGACCCAGAACGCACCCGCGGTCCGCACACAGCCCGGGCCCACCGACGATCAGGCCGTCCTGATCGTGCACGGCAGGGACCGCACCGGCATCGTCGCCGCGATCAGCGCCGTTCTCGGCAAGCACGAGGCCAACATCGTGTCGCTGGACCAGTACTCCGACAACCCGCACGGCGGGGCGTTCTTCCAGCGCACCGTCTTCGCGCTGGACCACCTCAAGGCCCGCCTGCCGCAGGTCGAGCTGGACCTGCGGGCCAAGCTGACCGAGGGCTTCGAGCTGGAGTACACCCTGCGGGAGCTGTCGGTGCCCAAGCGGGTGGCGATCTTCGCATCCAAGGACGACCACTGCCTGCTCGACCTGCTCTGGCGCCACCGCCGCGGCGAGCTGCCGATCAACGTCGCCATGGTGATCTCCAACCACCCGGACACCGCCGACGAGGTGCGGTCCTTCGGCGTGCCGTTCTTCCACGTGCCGTCCGCCGGCCCGGACAAGTCCGCCGCCGAGGAGCAGCATCTGCGGCTGCTGCAGGGCAACGTCGACTTCATCGTCCTGGCCCGCTACATGCAGATCCTCTCCGGCGACTTCATCGAGCGGGTCGGCGTGCCGATCATCAACATCCACCACAGCTTCCTGCCCGCCTTCATCGGCGCCGGGCCGTACGCGAAGGCCAAGGACCGTGGTGTGAAGCTGGTCGGCGCGACCGCTCACTACGTCACCGAGGACCTGGACGAGGGCCCGATCATCGAGCAGGACGTGATCCGCGTCTCGCACGCCGACACCGTGGCCGACCTGCAGCGCCGGGGCGCCGACGTGGAGCGGGCGGTGCTGTCCCGGGCGGTCCGCTGGCACAGCGAGGACCGCGTGATCCGCCACGAGAACCACACGATCGTCTTCGCCTGACGCACCGGCGCGCCGGGCCGCGCGCGGCAGCCGGGCGCTCGGGCCGCCGCGCGGCGGGATCGGCGCCCGGCCCACCGCGGCGGGATCGGCGCCCCGGCCGCCACGCGGCGGGACCGGCCGGGTCAGGCCGGCTGCGCGGCGGGAACCGAGATCCAGTCCGGGTACTTGCCGGTGCGGTGGTCGCCGGAGGACTGCCCGCGCAGCCGCCGCTGCACCCAGGGCAGCACGTGCTCACGGTAGTAGCGGGCCTCGGCGAGCAGCCCGGCCCGGCCGGCCGGGCCGGAGTCGATGACATGCGCGGTGGTCGGGTGGCCCAGCGCGGTCAGCACCAGCCCGGCCACCCGGCGGTGCCCGGCCGCGTTCAGGTGCAGCCGGTCCGCCGACCAGTAGCCGGGACGCCGGATCTCCCGGTCGTGGAAGACGTCCACGAAGGTCAGGCCGTAGCGCTGCGCGAACGGCGCGACCGCGGCGGTCAGGATCTCCCCCTTGCGCCGCATCATGCCGCCCAGCGGCAGGCGCCCCGACGGGTCCGGGCCGGAGAGCAGCAGCACCTGTACGCCGCTGTCCAGGCACCGGCGGATCGCCCGCTCGGTCATCTCGACCAGGGCCGTCAGGTCCCCGCCGGGACGCATCATGTCGTTGCCGCCGCCGTTGAGCGACAGCAGCGTGGGCTTCGGGTCGAGCGCCAGCGCGGCGTCGAGCTGCTCGGTGACGATCGGGCGCAGCAGCCGGCCACGGATGGCCAGGTTGGCGTACCGGATCGGCTCACCCAGCCCGGCGGCCAGCCCGGCGGCGACCAGATCGGCCCAGCCCCGCTCGCTGCCGTCCGGCTGGGTGTCGCCCATCCCCTCGGTGAAACTGTCCCCGATCGCGACGTACCGCATCCCGCACTCCCGCCGGTCATGCTCCGGCCGGTTCCCGCGGTGCCCCCGGGCTCGCGCGGACACCCCTGAAGAGCCGGCCGGACCCCCAGATGATCAGGAACAGAGTAGTCAGCGGAGGCGGCGGGCCGCCGGTCCCGCGACCCACCGGTGATCCAGGACTCGCCGGCCGGCGCCGCCCGGCCGGTGCCCGAGTTCGTACGCCTGCGCGGCGATCGACGACCCGGACTGCCGGGTGAGCAGCATCCGGCCGACGCCGTAGGAGACCAGGTGCGAGTGAGCGGAGGTGGCCGGTGTCCGGATCGTGGTGTCCGGTCTGCCGGTGGTGGAGTGCTCCAGGCGTACCCTGCCGCCCTGGCCCCGGCGTCCGGTACGGCGCCGCCGCGGCCGGCGCTTTCTCCCGTGCCGCCCTTCGACCGGGCCGGCACCAGGTCGCCGCCGGACCGGGTGCCGTACCCCGGCCGCGGCCGTCCGGTACGGGTTCGGCCGCGCGGTCCGGCAGTCGTCGGCGGGGGGCGCGGCCGGGGCTCGCGCGCCGGGACCGGCGGAGCGCGCGCCCGCGCCGAGGCCGGGGGCCCCGGCGGCGGCCGCCGCGACCCACGACCGGCCGGCGCGATGCTTCTCCGCTGCGCGCGTGTCAGTTCCCCTCATTGTTCCAAGCATTTCTCAAGGGGATTTCTACATTGCGCTTACGCCGCGATCGGGAAACATCGCGACGGCCGACCTTACCGTTTCATCGACCTGCCGGGACATTGCCCGTACCCCCGAAAAGGGCCGCCGCGGCGACCCTTTTTCTCCGGGCACGGTGGCTCGCCCACCCGGGCCGGCCGGTCAGGACAGCTTCGGGCGCACCGGCACATCCGCCCCGCCCCGGTTCACCGGGCGATTCGGACGGCTGATCCGGGTGCGGTATCCGTACCGGTGGAGCAGCGGGAACGCCAGGGCCGTCGCGGTCAGGCGGGGCCCGGCGGCCTGCTCCTGCCGCCACCGGTCGTCGGGGCGCAGCGCGATCTCGCCGGTGCGGAACCGCCCCGGATTGCCGGCGATCGTGTGATTGCCGGCCAGGCGCACGGTGGTGTCGTCGAGGAACGGCCCGCGCGCGGCGTCCATGCCGGTGAAGGCGAGCAGCCCCTCGATCGCCGCCCGTGGACCGGCCACGAAGTCCTCGTAGCGCAGCAGGCGGTAGCGGCCGCCGTACGCGCCGGACAACCGCTCGGCGAGCGCATTGCGGATCAGCCAGTGCATGGTGCTCGCGGCCGGTGCCTCCTGGCGCATCAGCGCCGGCTTGCGGCGATCCAGCTGCCAGGTGGCGCGCATCCAGGAATGCGTCACCGCCCGCGGGTCGCGGATCATGTGCAGCAGGTACGGCTCGATGCCGGCCATCCCGGGCAGCAGGGCCGCCACCGAGGGGACCTTGGACGAGTCGACGATCAGCCGGGCGCCGGTGACCTCGGCCGCCGCCCGGTAGAGCCGCTCGGTGAGCCGCCGGTACTCCTCCGCCGCCGGGACGGCGACCGGGCCGGTCAGGGCGTAGGTGTGCCGGACCCGGACGGCTTCGCGCTGCAACCGGGTGATCCGGCGCGGATCCGGCCGGGCCGTGCCGAACGCGACGTCGAGGATGTCGGCCCACAGCGCGCACCGCGGGAACATCCGGCCGCAGCCGCACTTCCGACCCTCGATCAGGCCACGGCTCCAGAGGTAGACGAGCTCGCCGGTGGAGAAGACGCCGTCGTAGGAGTTCAGGATGTTGTCGACGATGGTGGTGCCGCTGCGGCCCCAGCCGGCGATGTACAGGACCTTCACCGGCATGGCGCGGCGCCGATGCGGGGGCGGGTGAACACGGCGCGGCGGGGGGTGGGTGTCCTCATGGTGTCCACGCCCACGATCAACGAGCTGATCCGAAAGCCCGTGACGCCCGTAAGACCGATATTACGGATTTATACCGCACTCCGGCCGGTCTCCGGCACGGGCTCGCCGTCCTGCCCGCTGGCCCCGGCGTGGGCGGCGCCCCGGACGGTCCGGGGCACGGGCTCGCCGTCCTGCCCGCTGGCCCCGGCGTGGGCGGCGCCCCGGACGGTCCGGGGCACGGGCTCCGGACGGTCCGGGGCACGGGCTCCGGACGGTCCGGGGCACGGGCTCCGGCGGGCGTCCGCGGCGCCGGAGGCCCGCGCTTCCCGGCAAAAGGCCAGGTAGCAGCATCTTTCCGGTACGCCGCCGGCTTTCTCTCCGCGCCGTCGGCGGCCTTTCTGGTACGAGGTGAACGTGACCAGCGACCGGCCCACGGGCCCATCCGACCTGACCGATCCGCGGCGTTACCGCCCGCCGGTGCCCCTCGTCGAGGGTGACCGGCTGCGCTGGTGCGACACCGTGGTCGCGGAGATCCCCGGTTTCCGGCCGCTGGCGCTCGACCTGTTCCGGCCACTGGCCGTCGAGCCGCCGGTTCCGCTGGTCATCTGGATCCACGGCGACGCGTGGCGGGCCGGCGACCACCGCGGCGAGCCGGCACCGCCGGCCGCCGGGCGGATCACCGAGCGGCTGCTGGGCGACGGGTTCGCCGTCGCGCGGGTGACCTACCGCCTCAGCGGCGAGGCCCGTTTCCCGGCCCCGTTGCACGACGTCAAGGCGGCGGTGCGGTGGCTGCGCGGGCACGCCGGCGAGCTGGGCCTGGACGCCGCCCGGTTCGGGGTCTGGGGTGAGTCGGCGGGTGGGCATCTGGCCTCGCTGGTCGCGCTCACCGGCGACGATCCGGATCCGGTGCTGACCGGCCACTTCGGTATCCCGCGTGTCTCGGACGCCGTGCAATCGGCGGTGGTCTGGTACGGCCCGAGCAACCTGCTCAGCATGGCCGCGCAGAGCCACCCATACGGGCTCGACCGCGGCGGCCCGGAGGGGTTGCTGCTCGGCGGGGTCGTGCCGGACCTGTCCGGCGAGGCGGCCGCGGCCAGCCCGGTCACCTACGTGTCGGCCGAGGCGCCGCCGATGCTGCTGGTCCACGGCGCGCTCGACCGGGTGGTGCCGGCCGCGCAGAGCCGGGAGCTGCACGACCGGCTGGCCGCGCTGGGCGCGCCGGTCACCGTGCGGATCATCCCGGGGGCGGGCCACCGCCTGACCGGGGCGGACCTGACCGCCCCGGTCACCGAATCGCTGGAACACCTGGTCAAGACCCTGTCCTGACCCGACGGCCGGCCCGGTTGCGGAGGCGGGCCGGTCAGGTCAGCGCGGCCATGATGATCCGGTTCGCCACGGCCGGCTGTTCGCCGCCCATGTTCAGGGTGTTCACCGAGTACGTCAGGCGCCGCCGCAGGTCGAGCGTCGCGCCCATGCCGTTGTTGTAGCCCGGCCGATCCCCGGACTTGCCCCACACCTCCAGCCCGCCGAACCGGAACCGGGTCAGGCCGGCGCTGTACGTCGCGTCGGTGCCGTCCGCCTTCTCCCCGGGCGCCCACGTCGGCGCCTGCGGGACGGTCAGCATCACGTCCAGCTGGCGTCGCGGCAGCAGGCGGCCACCGAACAGGGCGACCAGGAAGTCGTCCAGGTCGCCGGTCGTGGAGATCATCTCGGCGGCGGCCCACTGCAGGGTGGGGTTGAGCCGGGTGACGTCCACGTAGCGCACCCGGCCGCCGTCGGTGACCCGCTGGTAGCCGTGCGCGTGCGGGCCGGGGATGTCGAAGCGGGCGCCCGGCAGCGAGGTCGCGTGCAGCCCGAGCGGGCGCAGGATGCCGCGCCGGACGGCGTCCGCGTACGGGCGGCCGGTGACCCGCTCGATCACCAGACCCGCCACGATGTACCCGGCGTTGCTGTACTGCTGCCGCTCGCCCGGCGTGAACAGCGGGGTGTCGGTCCAGCGCACCTGCGAGCCCGGGGCGAAGGTGTCGTACCGGTGCTGGAAGAACCACTCCGGGTCCTTGCTCGGGATCTGTGCGCCGCGCAGGCCGTGGGTGTGGTCGAGGGCCTGCCGCACCGTCCCCGGATAGCCCTCCGGCAGCAGGTCCGGAAGGTACCGCCGCAGCGGCGCGTCCACGTCGACCAGGCCGGCCGCCGCCAGCTGCAGGACCGCCGTGGCGGTGAACGTCTTGGTCATGCTGCCGATCCGGAACCGGCCGTTCCACGGCACCGGTCGCGCGGTGCCGAGCTCGGCCACCCCGGCCCGCCCGTGCCACCGGCCGGCCGCTCCCTCCACCCGGACCAGGGCACCGCTGACCTCGTCGCCGAGCGGGTCGATGGCCGCGTCCAGGGCGTCCGGGTCGAGCCCCGGCAGCTGCCCGGCCCCGGTCGTCCCGGCGTACGCCGGCGCCCCTCCGGTGGCCGCGAGCAGCCCGCCCGCCAGGGCTCCACCGAGCAGTGAACGACGATTCATCCGGCACCTCCACCGTGGTCACAAGATCGATGTCCACCTTTCCGGTCCGGCACGCGGGGGTCATCCGGGTCCGCCCCGGACCCTCCCCCGATCCCGGCCCCCTAGGGCCCGGCGGCGCCCCGGTGCGGTCGCGGACAGCCACCGGTGACCGTGATCGATCACCCCGCGGCGCTTCCCCGCGTACCCCGGTTCCGTCTCGGGCCGGCGTTCGGCGCACGCGGCGCGGGACTCCGGGGCCACCCTGCTGGTGGACGCGCCGACCGGTACGCCGCCGGTAACCTGGGGCCATGTATCGCTCGCCGCACGTCCGGGTGTCCGACGCCGATCGGGAGACGATCGTCGCGCGGCTCAGCACGGCGACCGCGGAGGGCCGGCTGACGATCGACGAGTTCAGCGAGCGGTCCCGGCAGGCGTACGCGGCCCGTACCTGGGGCGAGCTGTCCGCCGTGGTGCACGACCTGCCGGCGCCCGGCCCGGCACATCCGGTGAAGGCGGCCTACCCGCCCGCGCCGGCCGGCAGCCGGCTCCCCCTGCTCGCGATGATCTTCGGTCTGCTGGGCCTGCCGCTGGTCCCGTGCGGGGGCTTCGGGCTGGGTGTCATCAGCGGGATCGCCGGGATCGTGCTCGGCGTCCAGGCCCTGAAGGGCCCCGCCGACCAGGTGCCCCACGGCCGCGGAATGGCGATCACCGGGGTGGCCTGCGGCGCCGCCGGCGTCCTCATCCCGCTCCTGGTGGCCGGCCTGCTGTTCACCATCGACATCTGACGGCCGGGATCAGGCCGGCCGGGTCCGCGGGTGCCACCTGAGCCGGTCGATCAGCCCGGCGTCCGGGCCGATCGTCACCCGGGAGGCGTTGCGCTCCACCGCGTCCAGGATGTCGCGCGCCGCCCGGTACGCCGCCTGCCCCACGGCGGCCGGCGCGGAACCCGCGGCGATCTGGCCGGCGACGACGGTGATCCGGATGTTCGTGCCGGCGCACGCCGCGCGCAGCCCGTCGGCCAGCACCTTGACCACCGCCCGGGACGCGCCGCCCGGGCCGGGAACGGTCACCAGGTGCGCCTCCGGCCGGGTGCGCAGCAGCCGCAGGAAGCCCCGGGAGACGCGCAGGGCCTCATCGTCCGGGCTGAACCGCTGCACCGCCCCGGCACAGTGGATCAGCCCGTCCACCGCGCCCCAGCGCTCGGCCACCGTGGCCGGCAGCGTCTCGGCCGCGGCGTGGTCGGTCACGTCCACCTCGTGCGCGGAGACCAGCAGCGGCGCCACCGCCTGGCGCGCGGTCTCGCGCACCGCGGCCGCGTCCGGGCCGACGGCGGCCACCCGGGCGCCGCGCCGCACCGCCTCCAGGACCACCGCGCGGCCGATCCCGTCACCCGCGCCGGTCACCACGAGGGTCTTGCCCGCCACTCTCATGCCGCGCTCCCACTGCCGCTCCGCTTGCCGCCGCCGGGCCGGCACGCCGGGCGGTCGCGTCCGGCCGGGGGGTCGGACTCGGCCGGTGGCGGCGCCCGCGGCCGGGTCGACGCCGCCCCGCATCACCATGCCGCCCGGGCGGACGCCCCAGCAGAGGCCGTCGGCCCGGCTTCCGCCCCCGCCCGGCGGGTCGGCCGGGCCCACCCGTACGGGCCGGACGGCACCGGCGTCCGGGGCGCCGGCGCGCGGGTCCGGCCACGGTCCGAGCGAAGCTGCCATCCATCCGGCCCGATGGTGACGGCGATCACGCTACTGCGGCGCGGTGAGGTAAGGCAACGGCGCAACGCGCCACCGTCGTACACGTTGGCGTGGAAGACGTCCCGGATGGAGTCGGATCGCGGCGCTCGGGCCACCGGTCCGTAGGCCGCCCCACCGCCGAGGTCGAGGGTGAACCGGGACGGGTTCCGCGGTGATCGTCACGTCGCCGCGGACCGCCCGCCGGGGTTCTTCCGGCCGTACGCCGTCCGATGTGGCTCCGGCCCGCCGGGAAGGTGGTGTCCCGGGCCGGTCAGGTCGAGGTGGGCCGCGGCCGGCTCGCCGTCGCGGCCGCTGCGGTGGCGGGCGTCTCGGCGGGTGGCTTCTCCCCGGCCGGGTCGGCGACCGGCTCGCTGAGCTGTTCCCGCAGGTAGTTCCAGACCACCGCGATGAGGCCGGCGACCGGGACGGCGAGCAGGCTGCCGACGATGCCGGCCAGGTTGCCGCCGAGGGTGACCGCGAGCAGCACCACGCCGGCGTGCAGGCCCAGGCCCCGGCTCTGGATCATCGGCTGGAAGACGTTGCCCTCCAACTGCTGCACCAGCAGGATGATGCCGAGCACGATCAACGCCTTCACCCAGCCGGTGAACACCAGCGCGATCAGCACCGCGACCAGGCCGGCGAAGACCGCGCCGACGATCGGGACGAACGCGGTGACGAACGTCAGCACGGCCAGCGGCAGCACCAGCGGGACCCCGGTGATCCACAGGCCGACCCCGATGAAGATCGCGTCGAGCAGCCCGACGAACGCCTGCGAGCGGACGAACGACCCGAGCGTGCTCCAGGCCCGGTCGGCGATCTCCGGCACGTCGGCGCTGAGCCGGCCCGGGAGCTGGCGCGCCAGCCACGGCAGGAACCGCGGGCCGTCCTTGAGGAAGAAGAACATCAGGAACAGCGCGAGGATCGTGGTGACCAGGCCGTTGATCACGGTGCTCACCCCGCTGAGGGTGGCCGAGGCGATGCTGCCCACGCTGTGCTGCAGCTTGTTCATCCCCT
Organism: Actinoplanes teichomyceticus ATCC 31121; assembly: GCF_003711105.1. NCBI lineage: Bacteria > Bacillati > Actinomycetota > Actinomycetes > Micromonosporales > Micromonosporaceae > Actinoplanes > Actinoplanes teichomyceticus. The sequence continues at coordinate 2,111,941 of NZ_CP023865.1, read as the reverse complement.
GGTCCAGGGCGCTGCTCACCTGGTCGTCGCCGATGTTCAGCGGCGGGCCGGACGCCCAGTCACGCACCTGCTGGATGCCGGCCGCCACCCCGTCGGCGAGCTTGCCGGACTCCCCCGCGACCGGCGCCGCGATCAGCACGACGATGCCCGCGACCAGGCTCAGGAACAGCACGGTGACCAGCGAGGCGGCCAGCGCGGGCGGCCAGCCGTGCCGGCGCAGGAACCGTGCCGGGGGCCAGGTGAGCGTGGTCAGCAGCAGGGCCACGACCAGCGGCCAGATCACCGACCAGGCCATTCCGAGCAGCCGCAGCACCACGTAGGTGAGCAGCAGGATCAACAGGGTCTGTGCGGAGACCCGGGCGGCGTCACGCATCGCCGTGCGGGTCTTCGCGGTGCTCAGCTTGGGCCCCATGTCGATCACCTTACGGATACCGCCGCCCGCTCACCGGGCCGAGGGACGTCCGGGCTCAGCGGCGCCAGGGGCGCAGGCAGTGGTCGATCATCGCCAGCTGCCGTCCGGGATCGACCATCGGCGACGCCATCACCGCGTTGACCTGCTGGCCGATGCAGATCGCGAACAGCACGTCGAGCACGTCGGCGACCGGGATCGACGGGTCCAGCTCGCCGTCCGCGACCGCCTCGGCGAAATGCCGGCGGAGCAGGCCACCCCAGTATTCGCCCAGGTCGGTCTGCTTCTCCTCGATCGTGGCGTTGGCGGCCAGCCGCCCCCAGAAGCCGACCACCACGTGCGCCTCGTCCAGGGTCTCCTTGGTCAGCGGCAGGATCTCGCGCAGCATCGCGTAGACCGCGTCGAGGCCGCGCAGCCCGGCGGTGGCGACCGCGATCCGGTCGTTGGTGCGCTCGGTGATCCGCCGGTACGCCCCGGCGGCCACCTCGTCGAACCCGTCGAAGTAGTGCCACAGCGCGCCGGTGCCGATGCCCAGTTCGGCCGCGATGGCGCGGCTGGTCGCGGCGGCGAGCCCGGCCCGGGCCACGACGGTGAGGAACGCCTCGACGATCTCGGAACGGCGCTGGTCGTGATCGACGATCTTCGGCACGTTCCCCCCTCTCCGGCGAAAGGCTACCGGCAGAACGGGAGAGGCGAATCACCCAGTCCACTTGTGCGTTCTGTTACGCCCTCGTAAATTCCGTAGCACACGGAGTCGTCGCGGCCACCCCGCGTGACGACTGCGCGGTCCTGGACCATTGCGGCGCGACCCGCCGGAGTGGTCCGCCGGCACCCGGGAGGTCCTACGCGTGACGTTCTACCGGCAGGTGGGCAGCATCCCGCCGAAGCGGCACACCCAGCACCGCCGCCCCGACGGCGGGCTCTACGCCGAGGAGCTGGTCGGTGAGGAGGGTTTCTCCTCCGACTCGTCGCTGCTCTACCACCGCGGCATCCCGTCGGCGATCGTCGACGCGCGCCCGTGGCAGCTGCCCGACCAGACGCTGACCCCGAACGCCCCGCTCGTCCCGCGGCACCTGCGGCTGCACGAGCTCTTCCCCGGCGAGGAGCACAAGGCGGTCGACCCGGTCACCGGCCGGCGTCTCGTCCTGGGCAACGCCGACGTGCGGATCTCCTACGCCGTCTCCGCCCTGCCCTCGCCGTACTACCGCAACGCGATCGGCGACGAGTGCGTCTACGTCGAGCGGGGCAGCGCCACGGTGGAGACCGTGTTCGGCGCGCTCACCGTCGGCCGGGGCGACTACGTGATCATCCCGCGGACCACCACGCACCGGTGGATGCCGTCCGGGCCGGAGCCGCTGCGCACGTACGTGATCGAGGCCAGCTCGCACATCGCCCCGCCGGCCCGCTACCTGAGCCGCTACGGCCAGTTCCTGGAGCATTCGCCGTACTGCGAACGTGACCTGCGCGGACCGGTCGAGCCGCTGCTGGCCGAGGGCGCCGACGTCGAGATCTACGTCAAGCACCGCGGCGGCGGCACCGTGCACGTGGTGCCCGAGCATCCGTTCGACGTGGTCGGCTGGGACGGGTGCCTGTACCCGTACGCGTTCAACATCGCCGACTTCGAGCCGATCACCGGCCGGGTGCACCAGCCGCCGCCGGTGCACCAGGTCTTCGCCGGACAGAACTTCGTGATCTGCAACTTCGTGCCCCGCAAGGTGGACTACCACCCGCTGGCCGTGCCGGTCCCCTACTACCACTCGAACGTCGACTCGGACGAGGTGATGTTCTACGTGGACGGCGACTACGAGGCGCGCAAGGGCTCCGGGATCGGCAAGGGCTCGATCTCGCTGCACCCCGGCGGGCATTCGCACGGCCCGCAGCCGGGCGCGGTGGAACGCTCGCTGGGCGTGGAGTTCTTCGACGAGACGGCGGTCATGGTGGACACGTTCCGGCCGCTCGACCTCGGCGAGGCGGGCCTGGCCGCCGACGACGGGCGCTACGCCTGGTCGTGGTCCGGCCGCGGCCCGTCCGCATGAGCGCCGGGGCGGCCTCCGGCGCGCTGTTCGCCCGGCTCTTCGACGACGCGGCACTGTTCCCGCCCGGGAACGCGCCGATGGCCGCCGCGGTGCCCGCGCACCAGCGCCGGGACAGCCCGCTGGTCGGCCCGTTCGTGCTGCCCGCGGCGCGGCTGGCCGAGGTCGGCGCGCACCTCGACCAGGACCGGCCGCCGCTTCCCGTCGCGCTGATCGCCGCGCCCGGCGACCTGCCGGCGGCGGCCGCCGCGATCGCCCGCCACCCGGGACTGCGGCTGGCCGCGGTGGAGGCGCCGGTCGCGGTCGACGCCGCGCAGGCGCGGGCGGCGGTCCGGGTGATGGCCGCCGAACTGCCGCCGGGCCTGCCGACGGCGGTGGAGATTCCGCGTACGGCGGGGCGTGCCGAGGTGCTCGACGTGCTCGCCGGCACCGGCTGCCGGGCGAAGCTGCGCACCGGCGGCCCACGCGCCGACCTCTTTCCCGCTCCCGGCGAGCTGGCCGCGACGATCCGCGCGTGCGCCGCGCGGGGCATCGCGTTCAAGTGCACCGCCGGACTCCACAACGCCATCCGGCACATCGACCCGGTAACCGGTTTCGAGCATCACGGTTTCCTCAACGTGCTGCTCGCCGCCGACGACCCGGCCGACGCCGAGGCGCACCTGCGGCGCACCGGCGGCGCGCGGATCGCGGCGGAGCTGCGCGCCTGGTCGCCGGCGCGGGCCGCCCGCGCCCGGTCGGTGTTCACCTCGTTCGGCACGTGCGACGTCGCCGAGCCGGTGCACGACCTCGTCCAACTCGGCCTGCTCTCGGAGAAGATCCACGCATGACCTGGCTCGATCTGCCCGCTGACACCGGCTTCGGGCCGGCCAACCTGCCCTACGGCGTGTTCTGCCCGGCCGGCGGCCGGCCGCGCACCGGGGTGGCGATCGGCGACCACGTCCTCGACCTCGCCGGACTGACCGGTGACCCGGTGCACGCGACGGGCTCGCTGAACGCGTTCATGGCGCAGGGCCCGGACGCGTGGGCCGCGCTGCGCTCGATGATCACCACGTGGCTGACCGATCCGGCCCACCGGGAGCGAGTCGAGCCGCACCTGCTGCCGCGGGATGCGGTGACCATGCGCCTGCCGATCGAGGTCGCCGACTACGTCGACTTCTACAGCTCGGCGGACCACGCGGAGAACCTGGGGCGGATGTTCCGGCCCGGGTCGCCGCCGCTCACCCCGAACTGGAAGCACCTGCCGATCGGCTACCACGGGCGGGCCGGCACGGTGCGGCTGTCCGGCACACCCGTGCGGCGACCCCACGGGCAGCGCAAGGCGCCCCCCGACCCGGCGCCGGTGTTCGGGCCGTCGCTGCGGCTGGACATCGAGGCCGAGGTCGGGTTCGTCGTCGGGGTGCCGTCGAGGCTGGGCACGCCGGTGCCGGCGCGCGACTTCCCGTCGTACGTCTTCGGGGTCTGCCTGGTCAACGACTGGTCGGCGCGGGACCTGCAGGCCTGGGAGTACGTTCCGCTCGGCCCGTTCCTCGGCAAGTCGTTCCTGACCTCGGTGTCACCGTGGGTGGTGCCGCTGGCGGCGCTGTCGGCGGCCCGGGTCGAGCCGCCGGCCCGCGACGAGCCGCTGCTGGACTACCTCGCGGACGGCGACCAGCCGTGGGGGCTGGACCTCACCCTGGAGGTGCGGCTCAACGGCGCCGTGGTGAGCCGGCCGCCGTTCGCGCGGATGTACTGGACGGCGGCCCAGCAACTGGCGCACATGACGGTCAACGGCGCGTCGCTGCGGACCGGGGACCTCTACGCGTCGGGGACGGTCAGCGGGCCGGAGCGGGAGCAGCGCGGATCGCTGATCGAGCTGTCCTGGAACGGCCAGGAGCCACTGACGCTGCCGGACGGTACGACGCGCTCGTTCCTGGAGGACGGCGACGAGGTGACGATCACCGCGACGGCGCCCGGCGCGGACGGGTCGAGGATCGGCTTCGGCGAGGTGGTCGGGCGGGTCCAGGCTTCGTGAGGGGGTGGCCGCCACCGCCGGCTGCGTGAGCGGGCCGCCACCACGACCGGCTGCGCAAGTGGGCCGCCACCACGACCGGCTGCGCAAGTGGGCCGCCACCACGACCGGCTGCATAAGTGGGCCGCCACCACGACCGGCTGCATGAGCGGCCCGTCGGCGCGGTCTTCGCGCCGCCCGGCTCGGTTGCGGCCGGTTCGGGAAGTGGCCTTGAAAGCGCACCCTCGTTTCGGCCGGTTCCATTTTCCGGGAAGGCGGTGACCGCATCCGTTCGCATTTTTCGACGCGGCGTCGCGGAGTCAATAATCAAGAGCCGGGGAGCTTTTTTCGCCCGGTTTCCGCCGCCGCGACGCGACGGCGGAAACCGGGCTTCCCCCCAGGAAGGTCAAACAACTCCCGGCTGACCGGCGACCCTCGATGAGCCGACGGTTTCCGCTAGGCCGGCAGGACGACGCCGGCGGTTTCCGGTAGGCCGGCAGCCTCGACGCCGGCGGTTTCCGGTAGGCCGGCAGCCTCGACGCCGGCGGTTTCCGGTGGATCGGCAGCCTCGACCAGCTGACGGCTTCCGATCAGCCGAAAGCCTGCGGCGCACATCGGCCCACGGAGAGTCCGCCGGTCGCCGATCGCCGGTCCGCGCCGGCGCCGGAGCCGTCCGGCTGCGACTCGCCCGCGCACCGCGACGGCCGGGTGAGCAGCCACTCGCGCTGCCCGCCGGCTCACCTGCGCGGCGCCGGGCGGGTCAGCGGACCAGGAGCGTGTAGTTCGGAGCGATGCCGGTGCGGCACCGGTAGGACACCCAGACGTGCCTGGCCACACCGTCAGCGCCGACCTGATGGCACTCCGCTCGCGGGTCGTCGACCTCGTTGAACAGCGCGGTGTAGACCATCCGCTCGGTAGCGGACGGGGTGTGGCGCGGGGTGTAGGTGACGATCAGGTCGTCACCGGCGAAGCCGGAGCGGACCGTCGCGGCGGACCAGACACCGGCTGCCTGGCCGGCGGCGCCGATGACACCGGCACGACCGAAATCGTAGGTGCCGAGCATCGCGGTCGTGGGGCACGGCGCGGCCTGGGCGGCGGCGGGGGCCAGCACCGCCGGAAGGATACCGGCGAGCAGCATGATACGCATTTCAGAGTCCTTTTCTCCAATCACGGCGGGGATCTCCCGCGGCGCCGGAAGAGGGGCCGGGCGGATGGTTCTTCATCCGACCGGCGCGAATCAACCCGAAATCGAACCTACACCGCGACCATGGGTGAATTTCGTACCCGGTGGAGAACAATCTGTTAAGTTCTGGAAATCTTGGAATTGAAACGATTCCGGTACGGGATTCCGTTCCGTTCGGCGAAACAAGCCCCGCGCGGCCAGCGGGCCGTCGCCGCCCGGGCGGGCCCGCCACGGACCGCGCGATCGCGCCGGTCACAGCGGACACCGCGACCACCGGCCCCAGGCCCGCGGCACCCGGGGCCGGGCCCGATCGAGCACCCACCGGGGTCAGCCACCGCACGGACCGCGCGCGCCGCACGAGAACCCCATCGCCGCACGAGGGCCGCAGCGCCGCACGAACCCCCGCGCCGCACGAGAACCCCAGCACCACACGAGGGCCGCAGCGCCGCACGAACCCCCGCGCCGCACGAGAACCCCAGCACCACACGAGGGCCGCAGCGCCGCACGAACCCCCGCGCCGCACGAGAACCCCAGCACCACACGAGGGCCGCAGCGCCGCGCGAGAAGCCCCGCGCCGCACGAGGGCCGCAGCGCCGCGCCCGAACCGCAACGCGACGCGCGACGCGCGACCCGCGACACAACGCGCGGAAGCGGTCGCAACGGACCGCGCGGAAACCGCAGCACACGGCGCGAGAGCCGCAGCGCCGCGCGAGAGCCGCAGCGCCGCGCGGCACCACAGCCCGCCGCGCGAGCCCCGCGACGCGCCGGGCAGACAGGACCGGGAACGCCGGATCCCGCAGGGTCAGCCGGACCGCGGCAGCGTCACTCGGCCATCACCCGGTTGCGGCCCGCCTCCTTGGCCCGGTAGAGCGCGTGGTCCGCCCGGGCCAGCAGGTCGTCCAGCGTGGCGTCGCCCCGGCCGAGCCGGGTCAGGCCGATGCTGATGGTGACCGGCAGCGGTCCGGCTTGGGTGGGCACCGGCTCGCCGCTCACCGCCGCGCGGACCCGTTCGGCCAGTTCCATCGCCTCGCCGTCGTGGTCCGGCAGCACGATCGCGAACTCCTCGCCGCCGTAGCGGCCGAGCACGTCGGAGTGCCGGAGCACGGCACGGATCCGCCGGGCCACGGTGCGGATCACCTCGTCGCCCACCCCGTGGCCGTATGTGTCATTGACGCTCTTGAATTTGTCGATGTCCAGCATGGCGGCCGCGAGCGGGCGCCCGTTCCGGGCCGCGGCGTGCACCAGCGCGCCGGCCACGGCGTAGAAGTGCCGCCGGTTGTGCTGCCCGGTCAGCTCGTCGGTGGTGGCCAGCTCCTGCACCCGGGTGAACAGGCGCGCGTTGTCGTAGGCGGTCATCCCCTGGGTGGCCAGCGCCGCCGCCACCTGCCGGCTGGTGTCGTCCAGCGCGCCGCCGCCGAGCAGCACCATCCCGGCCGCCCCGTCCCGGCCGGCCAGCGGCACCGCCAGGGCCGCAGGCTCGCCGGTGAGCAGCCGCTCGCGCAGCCCGCCGGTGCCGGCCGGGTCCAGCAGGGCCGGCTCGGTCAGGCCGCTGAGCAGGGCGGCCTCCTCCGGGGTGAGCCGCGCGCCGGCCACCTCGGACGGCTCCAGCACCTCCCCGTCCGGGCTGACCAGGCAGCTCGACGCGGCGCCCAGCGACGTCTGCAGGGTGCCGCTGAGCCGGCGCAGCAGCCGGTCCGGCTCCAGGATGCCGGTCAGCTCGGCCAGACTCGCGCGCAGCATCTCGGCCAGCGCCTGCTGCTGCTGCGCGGCCTGCACGGCCAGGTGCAGCTGGGCGGCCCGGGCGGTCTCCAGCGAGACGGCGACGTGGCTGCTGACCGCGGTGAGCACCGCCACGTCGTCGTCGGTGAAGATGCCCCGGGCCAGCCGGCTGTCCAGGTACACCACGCCGATCAGGCGGCCCTTGAACTGCACCGGGGCGACCAGGATGCTGCGCAGCCCGTGCACCACCGCGCTGCGCGAGCCGAGCGCGGCGCCCTGGTCGGTCCCGGTGACCACGACCGGCTCACCCGTCTCGGCGACCCGGCGCACCAGCGTGGCGCCGTACGAGATGGTGTCGGTCAGGTCGCCCGAGGCGTCCCGGCCGGCGAAGCGGACCGGCTCGCCCGCCTCGTCGAGCAGGAAGAACAGCGCCCGTTCGGCGCCCAGGATGCGCAGCGTCTCGTCCAGCGCCACCCGGGCCAGCTGCTGCGGCTCCAGCACCGTGGCGGCGGCCGTGCTGACCTGCTGCAACGCCTCCAGACGCCGGTTGCGCCCGGTGCCCGCGCCGGCGCGGGTGCCGGCGGCCGTACGCCGGTGCGTGCTGGCCCCCTCGTCCACGCCGAACTCGGTGCGGGTCTGCCGCCGGCGCTGCTCCCAGCCGTAGAAGGCGGCCAGGTTCAGCGCGGCCCGGGCCTGCCGCTCCGCCTCGTGGTTCTGCCCGAGCGCGCGCAGCGCACGGGCCCGGATGCGCAGCAGCTCGTACTGCGCGAGCGGGGCGTCCAGGGCACGGGCCACCCGCTCCACGTCGTCGGCCAGCTTGATGCTGCGCTCCTGGTCCCCGATGAGCTGGGCCAGCGACGCCTGGCACATCGCGTAGACCAACCTGATCAGCGGCGAGCCGCCGACCTTGCCGAGCTCCCGGATCGCCGCGACGGCGGCGGCCTGCTGGGCCGGGCGGTCCTCGTCGCTGCTGTACCGCAACCGGATCAGCCCGACGTGCGCGCGGTAGACGAAGAGCCACCTGTGCTGCGGCATCAGGTCGCCGGGTCGCAGCCCGAGCGCGTGGAACTCGGCCAGCACCCGGTCGAACGGCTCGCCGACCTCGCCCTGTTCGAGCAGCGCGCAGGCGACCGCGGTGATGATGTTGGCGCGCTGCACCCGGGTGCCGGCGCCGGACGGGAACGCCTCGCGCAGCCGTTGCAGCGCGGTCGCGGCCTCGCCGGTACGGCCCTGGTAGGCCGGGATCATCACGCCCAGCATCCCGAGCGAGGTGCCCATCGCCTGGGCCGGGTCGGCGAGGCAGCTCAGGCCGCGCTCGTACTCGCGCTCGGCCTCGGCGGCGTAGCCGCGCAGCAGCAGCCGCAGCCCCTGGGAGGCGTGGCCGGGCAGCAGCTGGGCCGGCTCGTACCAGCGGGCGTTCCGGGTGATCGTCTTCTCCCAGGCGCCGCCGTCGTCGTAGCCGCCGAACAGCAGCGAGCAGCCGTGCAGCCACTCGACGTAGGCGGCCAGCGCCGGGTCGCCCAGGCCGGTGGCGACCCGGGCGGCGCGGGCCATGCAGCGGGCGCCGGCGCCGCGCAGCCGGACCATGTACAGCACGTAGCCGACCAGGGCGTACACCCGGGCGTACTCGCGGCTGGGACCGAGCCGGTTGACCGCGTACAGCGCGCGCATCGCCAGCACGCCGGCCTCCCGCAGGCGCAGGCCCAGAGCGGCGGCGTAGCCGCCCGCGTCGAGCACGGCGGTCAGCACGGCGAGGTCCTCCCGGCGCCGGCCCTCGGCCTTGCCGAACCCGATCCGGGTACGCCGGATCACCCCGCCGGCGAACGCGTACGCCAGTGTCGAGAGCACCAGCAGCAGCCCGTTGGCCGGCAGCGGGCGGCGCAGCTCGGCCAGCGCGCTCCCGGCCGCTTCGAGGGCGCGCGCATCGTCCCAGGTGGTGTGGTTGAGCTCGATCCAGGTGATCAGCAGGCGGGCCCGGGCCAGCCGGTCCGGTTCGGCCGCGAGCGCCCGGTCCAGCACCTCGCCGGCCTCGGTGAACCGGCCGGCCCGCAGGTAGGCCTGGGCCAGCGGGTGCAGCAGCGCGGTGCCGGGCGCCGGGTCGCCGTCGATCGCGTCGGTGAGGTAGTCCACGGCGTCGCCGGGCGCCTGGTCGGCGAGGGCCTGCCGGCCGGCCGCGGCGGCGCTGCGGCGACGGGCGTCCGCCGGGGCGGCGTCGCCGGCGCGCCGGTGGTGCCGGGCGACGGTGTAGGCGTGCGCCTCGTCGCGCAGCTGCGCCGGGAGGTCCTCCAGGGCGGCGGCCAGGGCGGCGTGGCGGCGGCACAGTTCGTCGGCGGAGAGGCGGTCGAGCAGGCTGTCGCGCAGTTGCGGGTGCACGAAGGCGTACCAGCCGCCCGGCCGCGCCTCCAGCACGTGCCGCTCCAGGCCGGATTCGAGCGCCTCGACGGTCAGCGCCGCGCCGGTCACCGGCAGCGCCTCGGACCGGAACCGGACGCCGGCCACCGCGGCGGTGGCGAGCCGGTCGAGGACCGGCTCGGGCAGCCCGGCCAGCCGGGCGGCGAGCAGATCGCGGACCCCGGCGGCGGACGGCAGCGCGTCGGCGCCCGCGGTGTCCAGCCGCCAGGTGCCCCAGAGCGGCCCGAGCAGGCCGGCGTCGAGCAGCCGCATCAGGTAGCTGACCACGGCGAGCGGGGTGCCGTCGGTACGGACCGTGACGTGCCGGGCCAACTCGGCCGGCACCCGGGCGCCGGGCAGCCGGGAGGCGATCACCTCGGCCACCGCGGCCGGGGGAAGCGGCGTGCAGGTCAGTTCCAGGGTGCCGGGCACGCCCAGGTCCAGGCCGGTGGCGCCGCCGGTCTCGGTGAGCAGCACCAGCAGCGGCAGGCCGGGCAGGTCCGGGGCGAGCGCGGCGAGCAGCCGGCGGGTGGCGGCGTCGAGCAGGTGCGCGTCGTCGATCACCAGGATCATGCCGTCGGCGCGGCGGGCCAGGTCGCCGAGGAACGCCGCGCCGGCCGCGAAGACGTGCTCGTCGGAGCCGGTGGCCGCGCCGGCGGGCACGTTCAGCCCGAGGTCCCCGAAAAGCTTGGTGACCTGGGCGGCTCCGGCCGCGGTGGCGGCCTCGGCGAGGTGACGTTCGGCGTCGGCGCGGGCCTCGGAGGGCAGCCGGTGAACCCGGGCCAGCAGCGACTGCAGGGCCTCCCGGACGACGGCCAGCGGCGCCGGCTCGTCGGGGCGGCAGGTGCCCCAGACCACCGGGCAGCCGTCCGTGGTGGCCAGCCCGGCGGCGTGTTCGGCCAGCCGGGTCCGGCCGGACCCGGGAGCGCCGTGGATCACCACGACGCCGCCCAGCCCGGCACGGGCCCGTTCCCACCGGCGGGCCAGCCGGTCCGCTTCGGTGTCGCGCCCGCACATCGGCCACCGGCCGGCGGCGGGCTCCTCGGCGGCCGCGCCGCCCGGGCAGTCCCGCAGCGCGATGAGCAGGGCGGCGGCGTCCGGGTAGCGGTCGTCCGGATCCTTGGCGAGCAGGCGGTGCACCACGGCGGCCAGGCCCGGGTCGATCTGCGGGCGCTTCTCGCGGATGTCCGGGACCGGGGCGGCCAGGTGCAGGCGCAGCAGCTCGCCGACGTCGTCGGCCTCGAACGGCAGGCGGCCGGTCAGGCACTCGTAGAGCACCACGCCCAGCGAGTACAGGTCGGAGCGGCCGTCGACCGGGCGGTGCAGCATGCCGGACTGCTCCGGCGAGGTGTACAGGAAGGTGCCGACCGCCTGGTCGCCGTTCGACGCGGCGGCCCGGCCGAGCTGCGCCAGACCGAAGTCGATCAGCTTGGCCCGGCCGTCCTTGGCGATCATGATGTTGTCCGGCTTGATGTCCCGGTGCACCAGGCCGACCCGGTGCGCGGCGGCCAGGCCGCGGGCCAGCTGGGCGGCCACCTCCACGGTCCGCTCCTGGGTCAGCACGCCGTAGACCAGCAGCTCGGCCAGCGGGCCACCGGACAGGTGCTCGAGCACCAGGCCGGGCACCCCGTTCAGCTCGCCGACCGCGTGCACGCCGACCACGCCGGGGTCGTCGATGCAGGCCAGCAGGGCCGCCTCACGCTGGAACGCGATCCGGATCCCGGGGTATTCACCGGCCCCGGCGAGCGGGCGCTTCAGCGCGTAGTCGCGGTCGCCGCGCCGGGCCTGGTGCACCATGGTGAAGGCACCGCGGCCGAGCTCGTCGACCACTTCGAGGCCGGTCAGCTCAGTCACGCGGGGCCCATCGGGGCGCACCTGGGAGGTATCCGTCACCTGACGCACTCATTCCGTAGCAGTCTGCACTTGTGCTGATCGACCGGCGGCCCGCGAAACTGAACGTTCCCGCGACCGGGCGTCCCGCCAGTCGAACGCGGCATCCCGCATCGGCGGGGCGAGGACGTGCTCCGGACCGGGCCAGACGCGGGTGCGCAGCCGGCGTCCGGCGTGCTGCGAGGCCCGGACCGCGCGGAGCTCGGCGTACGCCGCCTGGACACCCGCGGGCGGGAGGAGCGGGTCGCCCGCGCCGCCGGCCAGGTACATCGGGCGTGGCGCGGCGAGCGAGGCGACGTCCGGGATGTCCAGGTACCGGTACAGCCCGGGATGCAGCACGGAGAACGCGGACCGGCCGCGCAGCGGGTCGTTGCCGGGCACCGTCATGCCGGCGAGCGTGGTCATCCAGCAGGCCGAGACGGTGCCGGCGATGTGGCCGGGGACCGGCGGGGCGACGCTTCATGCCGCTCATCGAAACGGATGCCGCCGGACTCCGGGCAACTTCGTCGAATGATTTCAATTGGTGACGAAAGCGGTGCGGTCCGGCGATTGTCGCGTACGCCGGACGGCCCGCATCCCGGCCCCGCCGGTTCACGCCCGGCGCCGGGTCCGCCTTCCGGGGCGATCCACGGGCATTCGCCTGCGCGGCCACACCCCGGACCGGACGCTGGATGCCGTGCTGGAACGCCTGCTCGCCGCGCTCGCGCTGCTCCCGTCCCCGGTGCCCGCCGCGGCCGCCGCCTCGGCTGCCGTGATCCTGCCGGCCGCCGCCTCGGCTGCCGTGGCCCTGCCGGCTGCCGCCCCACTTGTCGCGGCCCCGCTCGACTCCTCGCCGGCCACGTACATCGTGCGGCCCGGGGACACGCTCTCCCGCATCGCGGACCGGCACGGCGTCACCGTCGCGCAGCTGCGGCGGTGGAACGGCCTCACCGGCACATCCGTGCCACGCCCGGACGGCGCGCTGCGCTTGTCCGCTCCCGGTCAGGCGCGACCGCCGTGGCGCAGCCGCGTGGAGACGGTCACCGCGACCGAGGCGAACGGCGACCCGGACCGCGAGTGCCCGGTACCGGCGTCCTCGCTGCGCCGGGTCTGGGTCCGCTACGCCGACTACGACGGCGTCGTGCACGACGGCAACCTGATCGTGCACCGCTCGATCGTCGCCGCCACCCGCAGATCGTTCGCGCTGCTCTACGCCTGGCGCTTCCCGGTCATGGTGATGCAGCCGGCCTCGGTGAACCTGCCCGGCCTCACCGACCGGACGGTGCTGACCAGTGGCTACGAGTGCCGCACCGTGGCCGGCACGAACAGGTGGTCCCAGCACGCGTACGGCCTGGCCATCGACGTGAACCCGCGGCAGAACCCGATGATCCGCGGCGACTACCTGGACCCGCCGCACAGCGAGCCGTGGATCCCGCGCGGCCCCTACCGCCCCGGCATGATCCACGACGGCGGCGCGGAGCGGGCCTTCACCACCAACGGCTTGGCCTGGGGCGGCCGCTGGCACAGCCTCAAGGACTACATGCACTTCAGCCCGAACAACCGTTGAGCCGGCCCGGCGTCGTGGGCGCTGACGACCCGCCGGCTCGTCACCACGCCCATCGGACCGGCATCAGCGCCGCGACGAGGAACCACAGGTTGGTGCTGAGCAGACAGACCCGCTCGGCCGGCCCGGAGAGCCGGCGCCGGGCGGGCAGCCGGAGGGTGACCACCACCACGCCCAGGCCGACGGCGGCGATCCACTGCAGGACGACGAGCGGACCGGCCACGTCGGACCGGGCTTCGAGGTCGCCCAGCGGTCGTTCCCGCTACGACGGAACGGCTCCCAGGGGCATCGCGCTCGCCGCCACGTTCCGCACACGTTCGGCGGCCGCCGCGCGGGCGCCCGCGATCGAGGCGGCGTACGCGCTCGCCATCCGGTCCAGCAGCGCCTCCGGGTCGACCGCGGTGAACCGGATCGGCGGGCCGGGCGCCTGCTCGGCGGCGCCCCGGGCGACCAGCCGGCGCAGCGTCTCGTACACCTTGGGCTGGGGCACGCCGGTGAGTTTGGCGATCGCGTACCCGGTCTGCGGGCCGGCGCCGAGCAGGCCGGCGTAGCACCGTGCCTCGTACGGTGAGAATCCGAGCTCGCGCAGGTGCCCCACCAGGCGCTGGACCGGCATACCTGAACTATAGGCAGGTTTGAATGTCCGGGCATAGCTGCCGGTTGCCGGGCGATTGCGCTAAGCATGGGTGATGACCGCTCATCGGATCAGCCGCCGTCTGTTCGTGACCACCGGGGCCGGAGTGGTCGGCCTGGCCGTGGTGCAGACCCTGACCGCCTGCTCGTCCTCGTCCTCCGCGCCGTCCGCCGGCCGGCCGGCGTCCGCACCCCCGTCCGCGGCGGGCGGGACGGGCGGCTGGCAACGGGTCGATCTCGGCTTCGTCTCGGCCTACCTGCTGCTCAGAGGCAGCGAGGTGGCGGTGGTGGACACCGGCACCGCGGGATCGGGCGCGTCGATCGCCGCCGGGCTGGCCGCGGCCGGCGCGGACTGGTCGGCCGTGAAACACCTCATCCTCACCCACCACCACCCGGACCACGCGGGCGGTTTGGCCGAGGTGGAGCCGCGGGTGAAAGCCACCGTCTACGCCGGCGCCCAGGACGCGGCGACCATCGTCTCGGACCGGGCGCTGACCTCACTGGCCGACGGCGACGAGGTGTTCGGCCTGCAGATCATCGGCACGCCGGGGCACACCGCCGGCCACGTCTCGATCTTCGACCCGTCGACCGGGACACTGGTCGCCGGCGACGCGCTGCGCACCGAGAACGGCCTCCAGGGCGCCAACCCGCAATACACCGCGGACGAGAAGGCGGCGGCCGCCTCGGTGAAGAAGCTGGCCGGCCTGGACGTCAAGGTCATCCTGCCGGGGCACGGCGCGCCGTTGACCACCGGTGCCAAGGAGGCGCTGCAGAAACTCGCCGCATCCGGATGAGGCCGTGACGCCCGGCGACGCCGTCCGGCCCGTACGGCCGGTTCCCAGCCCACGGCCCCGGCGACCCGGCGCGGACATCAGCCCCGGCCCCGGCGACCCGGCACGGACATCAGCCACGGCCCCGGCGACCCGGCACGGACATCAGCCCCGGCCCCGGCGACCCGGCGCGGACATCAGCCACGGCCCCGGCGACCCGGCACGCCGTGCTCGCCGCCCGCGCCGGACCGGCGTGGGCTTCGCCCGCCGCCGCGCCGCGTGCCGGATCCGGCTATTTCTGCTGACTGACTTTGCGTACGGCGATCCGCGTGATCGCCTCCAGCTCGTGCCGGCCGGGCTCCTCCAGGTTGGCGAGCACCACCGTGACCACGGTGCCCCGCACCGACACGGCGATCATCTTGCCGTGCACGGTGACCCGCGGGCTGGTCGTCACGACCTCGAAGCGCACACCCGCGGCCCCGTTGCCGAAGCGCGGCACGTCCAGCGCATACGTCGCCATGTGCAGCGCGTCCGGCTCGCCGGGCCGGCCCTCGTCGTAGGCGGGGCAACGCCGCGGCGCCTCGGCCACCTGAGCGATGATGTCGGCGGCCGCGCGGTCGCCGACCGGGTTGATCACCTCGATCAGGACCGGGCCGGTCTCCCCCCTCATGAAGGCGGTCCGCACCGTCCGGTCAGCGGGCTTCGCCGAGGCCGCGGGCGGGGCCGCGGAAGAATGGCTCGGCGAAGTGGACGGGACCGGGGAAGAATGGCTCGGCGAAGTGGACGGGACCGCGGGCGACGAGACCACGGACGGATGTCCCGGCCGGACCGCCGGGGTCGCGGACGCGCCACCGGGCGCGGGTGACGGGGCATCGGGCGAAGCCGCGGAAGCGCTGCCGGGCACCGCCGACGGGCGACCGGGTCCAGCCGCGGAAGCGCTGCCGGGCACCGCCGACGGAGCCGCGAACGGGGCCGCGGGAGCGCCACCGGGCACCGCCGACGGGACCGCCGGGGTGCCCACCTGGATCGGCGCGGGCCCGTTGCCGCGCGGGGCCGGGCGCGCCGGCAGACCGGGACCGAGCGGCGCGCCGGGCGCGACCGGGCGGTCCGGGACGCTGGGCCGGTCGGCGGGGCCACCGGGTACCGTGCCGCAGAGGCCCATCGGGGAGCCGGTGTCGTTGAAGGCTTTGAGGGCGTCCGGCATGGGCACGTACCCGGCGGGCAGATCGGCCGCGGTGAGCAGGGCGGCCTTGAGCCGCCGGGGATCGGGGGCAGCCGCGGTGGTCGGCGCCGACCCGCGGAGCAGTCCGGCGCCGGGCCGCGCGGAGCCGATGGTGAGCGAGGGCGCGACCGCGTCGGTCAGGAGTTGAGCCAGCGCCGCGTTCTTCGCCGGGGTCCAGCCCGCCCCGGTGGCCCCCGGGCCGCCGGGAGCCGCCGCCTCCACCGGCGTCCGGGTGCTCGCCCGCACCCCGGCCGACCCCACGGCGACCCCGTCGGAAACCACGGCCCGCACCCCGGCCGACCCCACGACGGCCCCGTCGGAAATCACGGCCCGCACCCCGGCCGACCCCACGGCGACCCCGTCGGAAATCACGGCCCGCGCCCGTGTCCCGGCGGAGTCGTGCGCCGGGGTCGCGACGGTGGCCGCGGCGGGACGGGGCGGGGCGAGGCCGACCGTCAGCATGGTCGGGCCGAGCCCGGCGACAAACACGGAGGCGAGCGGGAAGCCGACAGCAACGATGGCCGTTTTATGCCTTTTCTTCTCCATTCGATCACACTAAACGCGAGCTTTAGCAGCTAAGGAGCGGTTTGCCGGATTCCGCCGATCTCGGCAACGATCGAACCCGCGGAACCACCTCGCCCCGCCGCTACCGGCAGCGTGAACGCCCGGAACACCCGAGGCCGGCGGACACCCGCAAACACCGGGAACCGGCAGCGTGAACGCCCCGAACACCCCAGGGCCGACGGACACCCGCAAACACCGGGAACCGGCAGCGTGAACGCCCCGAACACCCCAGGGCCGACGGACACCCGCAAACACCGGGAACCGGCAGTGGCCCGGACCGTTCCCGGAACCGGGTACCGAGCGGCGCACCCGGTCAGGCCTTCGCGTGATTGACTCGCGTCGAACGCCGCTGATAGGCACGGGGAGTGACCTTCCTGTGGTCGTACACCGAGGCGCTGGCCGCCGGTGACGAGGGCTGGTGGCGGGCGGCCACCCGGCACACCGCCGAGCTGCTGGAGCCGGAGCACTGGTGGCTCGACCCGCCCGGACTGGTGCCGGTGCAGCACCTGCTGGTGGAGACGACCGCGCTGCTGTCGTACGCGCTGGCCCGCAGCGCGGACGGCGATCCGGGGCGGGTCACGGGCGCGCAGCTGGCGGCGTGGGCGGCGGCCCGGCCGCTGCCGATGCTGGACGAGACGGTGCCGGACTCGGCGGAGGGCTCGCTGTCGCTGCTGCAGTGGAGCCGGATCTTCGAGCAGCAGCGGCTGCGCCAGCAGAACGATCTGGCCGGTCTGCTGCTGGCGGCCGGGCACAAGCTGGCCGCGACGGACGACCCGGTGGCGGCGCTGTGGCAGGACCTGATCGACGGGAACCATCCGGGCCACCGTTACGGGGCGGCGTCCCGCCTGCCCGGGCCGGCGCTGGCCCTGGGGCTGGGCGCGGTGGCCCGGCACTTCGACCGTTGCTGAGAACCGGAGCGATACTGATCAGCGGATCGGCCGGATATCCTATGCGGTGAGGGGAGTACCTCCGGCCGGGACGCTGCGGTCATCACGGGTGTGCGGTCACGCCCCCGCTCGTCCGCCCGATCACCAGCGCGGGTGAGAGAGACCTCGGACGCTGACAACTGTCCGAGGGAGATCGATGTCCTCCATCGCCTCGCCCGGCCTGTGGGCGATCACGGTCGCCGTGCTGGTCGTGCTGCTGACCGCCGACTTCGCCGTCACCCGCCGGCCGCACGAGGTGCGGATGCGCGAGGCGGTCGGCTGGTCGCTGTTCTATCTCGCGCTTCCGGCGGCGTTCGGGGTGCTGGTCTGGCAGGTGTACGGTCCACGCCCGGCCGTCGAGTTCCTCACCGGTTACGTGGTGGAGAAGTCCCTGTCGGTGGACAACCTGTTCGTCTTCATGCTGCTGCTCGGGGCGTTCGCGGTGCCGGCCGCCCTGGCCCAGCGGGTGCTGCTCTACGGCATCGCCGGGGCATTGGCGCTGCGGGCGGTGTTCATCGCGCTCGGGGCGGCCGTGCTGCACTCCGGGGCGTGGGCGTTCCTGCTGTTCGGGGCGGTGCTGCTGGGCACGGCGGGCAAGGTGTTGCGGGACGCGGCGCGCGGCGGCGAGCACACCGTCGACGTGGCGAACCTGCGGAGCGTACGGCTGGTCCGGTGGTTGCTGCCGGTGACCGCGGAGTACCACGGCGCGGCGCTGACCGTACGGCACGCGGGCCGCCGTGCCCTGACCCCGCTGGCCCTGGTCGTGGTCGCGGTGTTCATGACCGACATCGTCTTCGCCGTCGACTCGGTGCCCGCGGTGTACGGCGTGACCGAGGACCCGTACCTGGTCTTCGCCACCAACGCGTTCGCCCTGCTCGGCCTGCGGGCACTCTACTTCGTCCTGCGCAACGTGCTGGACCGGCTGCGTCACCTGGACTACGGCCTCGCGGTGATCCTGGCCTTCATCGGCGGGAAGCTGATCCTGCACTGGGGGCACAAGCAATGGCCGGACGCCGTGCCGGACGTGCCGACCGCCCTCTCCCTCGCGGTGATCGCCGGGGTGCTGGTCACGGTCACCGTGACCAGCCTGATCGCCAACCGGCGCTCGGGGCGCACCGGGCCGCCCGACCCGGGAAGTCCCGGTCGCGGTGGTTCCGCGGTCACCGGAAGTTCGCCTGCCGGACGCCCGGACCGTGTGTGATGGCGCTCGCCTCAGCCCTTCCCCGCCGCGGAGAGTCGTGCACCACGCCAACCACTACTACGGGCATTCCCACGTGCTGGCCCGGTACTGCGGACTGGACCCGGCCGACGTACACGAGATCCGCGGGTATCTGCAGCACGGCTGGAACATCGGCGACGGCATGGCGCCCGACCACGAGTTCACGCCCGGCATCCCGCTGTTCGTGTGGAGCGAGCCGACCCGGCGCCGGGCCTGGTCGCTGGGCCGCCGGCCGGTGCACGTGGTCGGCGCGCCGTGGGCGTACCTGCTGGCCATGGAGCCGCCCGTGGAGCCGGCGCGCCGCGAGGGCACCATCTGGTACCCGTTCCACGGCTGGGAGGGGCAGCACGTCGTCGGCGACCACGGCCGGCTGATCGAGGAGATCCGGGCGACCGAGACCGGGCCGGTGACGGTCTGCCTCTACTGGCAGGAGTACCGGACGCCGCGTCTGCGCCGGCGGTACGAGCAGGCCGGGTTCCGGGTGATCTGTCACGGCTACCGCGGCGGGTGGTACACCGATCTCGATCCGCGTTTCCTCTACCGGCAGCTCGCTGAGCAGCGCAGACACCGCCGGGTCGCGTCGAACCGGCTGTGCAGCGCGGTGTTCTACGGCATCCTGGCCGGCTGCGAGCCGGCGGTCTACGGCGATCCGATGCGGCTGCGGGGCGAGCGCTCGGCGTTCGGCGGGCAGAGCCGGATCGAGCGGCAGTGGGCCGCGTTGCACGGCCCTCGGGTCGATGCCGAGGCGGCGCACGCCGTCGCGGTCACCGAGCTGGGCGCCGACCGGCTGCGCTCCCCCGCCGAGCTGCGCCGGCTCTTCCACTGGCCGGACCCTCCGGCCGGCGGCGCGCCCACCCCCGTCGCGGAAGGAACAGGTCGATGAGCGTGCGGTTGCTCGGCGGCGAGATGCCGCACTGGTCGGAACCGGTGGACACCGGGGCCCGCGGCGCCGTGCTGGCCGCGCTGGCCGCCGCGGCGCACGGCCGCACGCTGGTCGTCGGACCGCACGGGGCCGAGGTGGTCGATCCGCTCACGGCCGGCGAGCTGACCCTGCTGGTACGCGGTACGCCGGACGCGGAGGCCCTGGCCCGCCGGTACGCGACCCGCCCCGGCGTACGGGTGTGGTGCGGCAGCCTGGACAAGCTGGCCGCGGAGCCGGAGTTCGACACCGTGCTGGCCCTGGACGGCCTGGACCGGACGGGCTCCACCGAGTCCCCCGAACTACCCTGGTCGCAGGCGCTGGCGCGGCTGCTCGCGGTGCTCCGCCCGGGCGGCCGCCTGCTGCTCGGCCTGCCCAACCCGGCCGGCCTGCACCGCCTGGTCGCGCTGCCCGCCGAGCCCGGCGTCACGGAGTGGCCGGCGCCCGCCGAGGACGATCCGACCCGCCCGGTGAGCCTCTCCGAGCTGCACGCCGCCGTGCGGTCCGCCGGGCTGGAGGTGCTGCGCGGGTACGCCGCCTTCCCGTCCCCGGACGCGCCCTCCGCCCTGCTGGGTGCGGAGTTGCTCGCCGACCCGCGGATGCGCGGCCTGCTCCAGTCGACGCTGCGCCGGGCGCTCGTCCCGGCCGCCCCGCTGCTGGCCGACCCGCGGCCGATCGCCATGCGGCTGCTCCACGCCGGGCTGGCCGGACCGACCGCCCCGGGCTGGGTCGTGGTCGCCACCCGGCCCGGTGGCCCGGCGCGGCCGGACCTGCCCGGCGCCCTGATCGGCACCGGACCGGCCGGGGTGGACCGGGTCGAGCACGACCCGGCCCGTGGCTGGCTGCGCGTCGGCGCGGGCGCGGCCCGGGTGGTGCCGGCCGGGCGATGCCTGCACGACGTGCTGCTGGCCGCCGCGCGTGGCCACGACCATCCGGCGTTTCGCGGACTGCTGACGGCATGGCAGGCCGGCGCGCTGGCCGGGGTCGACGCCGACGAGATCGTGGTCGATCCGGACGGGCTGCTGCACGGGCTCGGCCGCCCGCTGGACGCGCCCGCCCCCCTTGCCGCCGGACCCGCCGCGCCGGAACCCACCTCGGCTGAAGTCGCCACGGCTGAAGACACCGCAGCCGGACCTGCCGGTTCCCGGCGCGATGGGGAGGCGCTGCGGCGGTTCGCGCGGGCGATGTTCGACGAGGGACTCAGCCACCTGTGGCCCACGCCCGCCGACGAGTCCGAGGTCACCGCGCTGCTGGCCGAGATGGCCGGCCGGGTCGCCCCGGACCGTGCCGCCGACGCGCACGACGGCCCACCCACCCTGCGCGAGACCGTGGCGCAGCGGGATCGCCTGCGCCGGGAGCTGGCCGAGGCCCGTGCCCAGGCGGACTGGTACGAGCGGCGGGCGGCCCGGCGAGACGCCGAACTGATCCGCGCCAACCGGATCATCTCGGCGCTCAAGGCGACCGCGCCCGGCCGGGCCGCGACCGTGGTGGCCGGCGGGCTTCGTACCGGAAAGCGGGTGGCCCGGGCCGCGCTGCGCCGCCTCCGCCCGGACGGCTGACCGCCGGTGGCCGCATCGCGGCGCCGGTTCCCGGACGGGCGCGGCGCCGACGCGCGGCGCGGACCGCGCCACGCGGGCGCGCCCCGCCGGCGCGGCACGCGTGGTCAGCGCCGGCTGGTCAGCCGGGCGTCCGTGCTGGCCTCGTCGTAGAGCCGTTCCAGGCGGCGGGTCTGCTCGACCAGGTCGAAGTGCGCGGTGACGTGCCGGCGGGCCTGCGCGCCCAGCCGGTGGCGCAGTTCCGCGTCGCCGAGCAGCCGGGTCAGCGAGCCGGCCAGCGCGGCCGGGTCGGCCTCCGGTGTGAGCAGGCCGGTCGCGCCGTCGACGACCGCCTCCGGGATGCCGCTGTGCCGGGTGGCAACCACCGGCAGGCCGAGCGCGCCGGCCTCCAGCAGCGTGGTGGGCAGGCCCTCGGTGTCGCCGTCCGGCGCGGTCTTCGACGGGCAGGCCAGGATGCGGGACTCGGCGAGGTGCCGGTGCACCGCGTCGGGCGGCCGGCTGCCCACGAACGTGGCGTCCACCCGCAGCTGCTCGGCCCGCGCCCGCATCGCCGGCATCAGCTCGCCGTCGCCGATGAACAGCGCGCGCGGTCGCGGGGAGTCGATCGACGCGAGGGCGGTGAGCAGGTCGTCGATGCCCTTCTTGGCCACGAAGCGGCCGACGAACACCACGTCCCAGCGCTTCGGCACCATCGGCACCGCCGGTGGCACCGGCACCCCGGTGTGGTGCACCCGCACCTTCGCCGGGTCGGCGCCCCAGGCGACCGCCCGCTCGCGGATCACCTCGGAGACCGCGACGACCAGGGCCGCCCGCTGGAACACGGTGCGCAGGTTGCGGCGGTAGCGCACGCCCTTGGCGCCGGGACTGGCCGGCTGGCGGGTGACGTCGTGCCCGTGCACGGTCACCACCAGCGGCACGTCGAGCTGCCGGGCGGAGTGGCTGACCAGCCAGCCGTCGCCGGCGAAGTGGGCGTGCACGAGATCCGGCCGTACCCCGGAAAGGGTTTCCCGCAGCCGGGGCGACGTCCCGGTGAGACGCAGCCGCAGGAAGCCGCGGCCGTCCGGGAAGGCGATCACGTCGTCGGGGCGCGACAGCGCCGAGTCGATCCGGGTGGCGCCGACGTAGGTCGGCGTCCACCGGGTCAGCGCATCGCCCTGACCGCGGATGAACGTCTCCGATCCGGGCAGCATCGCGCTGCGCCAGATCGCGACGCGGCGCTCAGTCGGCATCGGCGGGGACCGGCCGGGCGGGCTCGGCCGGGGCCGGCTCGCCGCCGGTGCGGCGGCCCACGACCAGGTCGCGCAGGCGGCGCCGCAGGCCCGGCGGCAGGGCCCAGATCTGCAGGTGGGTGAGGTAGTCCAGGGCCCCCGGCCGGCCGTGGCCGCGAGCCTCCGCGAGCAGCTGCCGGAAGAGGGCGAAGTCGCGGGTCGGCGCGGTCATCGAGCTGAGCACGCTGAGGGTGAAGGCGGCGTACGCCCGCGGGGTGAACAGCGCGCGGTTGTCGCGCAGCCACTCCAGCTGCTCCTGCCACGGGTTCTCCAGGCTGATCCGCTCGCGGTCCTCGTCCTGGTGCCAGAGCACCAGCGGCTCGCTCGCGTAGATCAGCTCGGTGCCCTCCTCGCGCAGGGCCCGCAACGCCCAGTCGAGCTCCTGCTGGCGGCGCAGCCCGACGGTGAACGGCACCTTACGCCACAGCCACGTGGGCGCCAGGAGGGTGGAGGTCTGGATGAAGCCGTCGCCGTAGAACAGGCCCCGCCGGACGGTGAAGTACTCGCTGATCGGCTCGCCCGGGGCGGGCAGCCGGCGGGGCATCACCGAGTCGGCGCGCGGCGTCCGGTTGATCATCCGGCAGGCCACGATCGGCGCCTCGGACCGGGCCGCCTCGGCCAGCTCCAGCTGCACCGCGAGCTTGCCGGGCAGCCATTCGTCGTCGTCGTCGAGCATCGCCGTCCAGCGGCCACGGGCGTGCCGGGCCCCGGCGTTGCGGGCGTTCGGCGCCTTGCCGCGCCGTGGCAGCACGAGCACCTCCAGCCGCGGGTCGGCGATCCCGGCGAGGGCCCCCGTGGTGGCGTCGTCGGGCCCATCGACGACGACGATCACCTCGAGGTTGCGATGGGTCTGCCCGAGTGCGCTGCGCGCCGCGCGTACGGCCAGTTCCGGCCGGTTGCACGTCGGGATGACCACACTGACATCCGGCTCAGGGGACATGGCTGCTCGCTTACGGCGGGGAATGTTGATCTGGACGCTAGGGGCCCCCGGCGGCGCGGCAGTGAACAGAAATCGGCGGGTTAGGGAGTAACAGGCAAGCAACGCACGGCGATCGGATCGACGTTCAGCGAGCCGCCAACTTCCGCTCAGCGGAATTCCATGTCGCGGAGGCAATCTTTCGGCGTGCGGCGCCCGTCTTCATGGGTGGAACGACCGTCCTGGATCGACGTGGACGGCATGACCGCTCGAGACGAGGAGACCGCCTTGCGCAGGACAAGCAGACGCCGGCGACGCTCACCCCGGTGGGCATTCTGGACGGTGGTCCTCGGATCGGCGCTGCTGGTGGCCGGTGGCGGCGGCGCGGTGGGGCTGAAGGCGACGGTGGCCGCGGCCACGTCCGCCGTCGGCCAGGAGGAGTTGCTCGGCTCGGCCAAACCGGTCGAGGAGAAGCGGACCGCGAACCTGGACGGCGCGAAGAACATCCTTCTCGTCGGCATCGACCAGCGACCCGACCAGATCAACGGCGAGCCGCTGCGCTCCGACTCGATCATCCTGCTGCACATCAACAAGGACCATTCGAGCGGCTATCTGATCTCCCTTCCCCGGGACAGCTACGTCACCATCCCGGCCTACGACAACACCGCGCAGAAATGGGCCGGCGGAAAAGCCAAGATCAATGCCGCGTTCGCCTTCGGCACCCGCGGACTCAAGGGCAAGGTGGCGCTGCAGCACGGGTTCGAGCTGCTCACCATGACGGTCAAGGAGCTGACCGGGATCACCCCGGACGCCGGGGCGATCATCGACTTCCAGGGCTTCCGCGACGTGGTCAAGGTGCTCGGCAAGGTGTGCATGTATGTCGACACCGACACCACCTCGATCCACAAGGGCACCGACCGCAACGGCAAGCCCGCGGCGCCGTTCGTCATCAACAAGGACGGCACGATCCGCGACAGGATCGACGGCGTGAAGCCGAACTTCTACGCCAAGGGCAAGCACTGCTTCACCCCGGCCGACGCGCTCGACTTCGTCCGCCAGCGCGACCTGCTCGGCGACGGCTCGCTCGACTACGGCCGGCAGCGGCACCAGCAACAGTTCTTCAAGGCCATCATCGAGCAGGCGGTGAAGGACGGCCTGGACTCACCCACCAAGCTGCCCAAGCTGATCAATGCGTTCGGCAAGTCGATGACGGTCGACAAGGGCGGCATCGAGCTGGTCGACTGGGCGCTGGGGATGCGCAGTCTCAAGCCCGACAAGCTGGTCACCATCAAGACCAACGCCGGCAAGCTGAACTCCAGGACGGTGCCCGGCCTCGGCAGCGTCGAGATCCTCAGCCCGGACAGCATGGATCTGCTGCGGGCGATCAAGCGCGACGAGATCGACAACTTCCTGCTGAGCCACCCGGCCTTCATCTCCACGGTGTGACACCTACCGGGCCGCGGTTCCGGCTCACACGGGTCGGAGCCGTGCCGGATAGGGTCGACGGTGTGCGCAGCAAGCAGCGGCTCACCGAGGACATCCGGCGTGATCGCCGGGCGGCGCTGGTCGTCAACACCCGCTCACGTCGCGGGCGGCAACTCTACGAGGACGCGCACGCCCGCCTGCTCGCCGCCGGATTCGAGCTGCTCGGGGCGTACGGGGTGGAGCGATCCGGCGAGTTGGAGCCCGTGCTGGAGGACGCTCTGGGCCGGGGACCGGACCTGCTGATCGCCGGTGGCGGCGACGGCACGATCAGCACCGCCGGACGGATGCTGGCGCACCGGGACGTCGCTCTCGGGCTGTTGCCGCTGGGCACCACCAACAACTTCGCCCGTACCGTACGGATCGAGCCCGACCTCGACACGGCCGTCGGCACCCTGGCCGACGGCAAGGTGATCGACGTGGACCTGGGGCTGGCCGGGGACATGCCGTTCACCAATCACGTCGGGATCGGACTGTCCGCCGAGGTGATGATCAAGGTGCCCGGGCGGTTGAAACGGCTGGCCGGGCGGCTCGCCTATCCGATCACCGCGCTCGGACTGCTGGCCCGGCACCGCCCCCTGCGCGCCACCATCCGCGCCGACGGCCGTGAGCTGCGCCTGCACACCCACCAGGTGTACGTGGCGAACGGCGGCTTCCATGCCGGTCGCCCCATCACCGCGGACGCGCACGCCGACGATCGGCTGCTGGTGGCGTACCCGGTCGGCGGCCCCTCCCGGCGCGAGCTGCTGCGCGAAACCGCCCGCAACGCGGCCACCGGCCACCGCCGCAGCCTGCGCGACCACCCGTTCCTCGCGGTCGGCGAGCTCTGGCTGGAGACCGACCATCCCGCCCACGTCGAAGTCGACGGCGAGCCGCGCGGCGCGACCCCGATGCGCATCGCGGTCGATCCGAACGCCCTGCGCATCATGGCCCCGGCCGACAGCCCCGACCTCTGACCCTGCGGTACACACGGCGTGCTCCCGGGCAGGTCGCCCGGGGAGCACCGGCGCTCCGTCCGGCGTCTCCGCGCGGCGGCCGGCATCACTCCCCGGGCGCAACCGCGGTCAGCGGCCCGCCGCCGCCCGGCCGCGCCGACGATCAGCCGCCCGTCGCTGCTGGCGGCAACATCGATCAGCCGCCCGGCCACGACGCCGGCCAGCCGCCCGCCGCTGCCGGCGGCAACAACGATCAGCCGCCCGGCCACGACGCCGGCCAACCGCCCGCCGCTGCCGGCGACGGCGACGGCGATCAGCCGCCCGTCGCCACCTCGCGCCGCGCTCCTCGAGGGTTCTCGTCAGGCTTCGGGGCTGGGGGCCGGGGCGATGTCCTTGCGGTCGGAATGGCCCAGGTCGCGGCCGGGCGCGACCCGGTCGCGGACCATCCGCTTGAGCTGCGGCAGATCCGGGAAGCCGTCGGGTTTGCGGTTCCAGAGGGTCTCGCCGTCCAGACGGACCTCGAAGACTCCGCCGACGCCCGGCACCAGCGCCACCTCACCGAGATCCCGCGGGAACGTGGTGAGCAACTCCTGTGCCAGCCACGCGGCCCGCAGCAGCCAGCGGCACTGTGTGCAGTATTCGATCTCGAGGCGGGGCGTCCGGTTCGTCACAACGATCGAGTATGGCGGACCCGGCGGGGTGGCTCGGCGGGTCCGGGATCGGCGCAGAAGATCGGAGCGGCCGTGGTCGACGCGGGGATCCCGCAATCCGTGGTCGGGGTGGTGATCGCGCTGCCGGTCCTGCTGCCGGAGACCATCGCGGCGGTCCGCGCCGCGGCCCGGGACCGGATGCCGACCGGCCTCCACCCGGCGCTCGGCAAGCCCGAAGAACGGCGTCCGCTCCGGGCGGCACCGACGTGCGGCCGGGCGGAAAGCCGGTCGAGGCCCCACCCCGGTCGGGGTGGGGCCTCGGACCACAGATGCTGATCACCCATCACCGGGCCGCCGGGGCGCGGCCGGCCGCCGGAAATCGCGCGGACGTGCGGGGGCGGGTGGCTCGACGCCGCTCGGACTGCCGGGCACCCCGGAGACGCGGGCCGGGCAGGGACGGGTGGCTCGACGCCGCTCGGACTGCCGGGCACCCCGGAGACGCGCGCCCCGGACAGGGACGGGTGGCTCGACGCCGCTCGGACTGCCGGGCACCGCAGGGAGCACGGACCCGGCAGGGAGAATCAGTTGATGGCGGGCGGGTTGGCCGCCGGCGCGCCCTTCCACGAGATGGTCTCGTAGGGGGCCAGGACCAGGCTGCAGACCGGCTCGCCGTCGCAGACCGCGCCGTGGACCACGAAGTCCGGGCCGTCGAACTCGTCCTCGTGGCCCTTCACCAGGTCCCGGAGGCTGGCCTTGATGGCCTCGGTGACGAAGGCCTCGCTGGTGCCCTCGTGCTCGACGAAGAGGCCGCCCCGGCCGTCACGCCGCTGCACCCAGCCGATGCCGGCCCACGCCTGCTCACCGACCTGGGTGGCGTGCTGCTCGGCGTAGACGCAGAACAGCCGGTCGCCCCACGCGCCGGCCGGGACGGGCGCCTTGCCGCTCGGGTCGACCGACGTCCCGGGCGGGATGACGCTGGAGAGGCGGACGAGGTTGTAGAAACCGCACTCCATGGTCACCAGCGCGTCGTGGAACGCGGCCAGCGAGGTGCTGCCCCGCCCGGTGGCGCGAACGACGGGGATCTGGTCGTAGACGACGGAGTCAGCCATGGGTCTCCTCGATCGAGATACGGGGGCGGGGTACTCACCCAGTGTGCCGACTCCCGTACCCCGCGCCGATCCTCCGCGCAGACCGAGGAAAATGACCGACCGTTACCTCAAGTCACGAGCCGGGCAGCGTACGCCCCGTCCCGGGGCACGTCCGGCCGGCCGCGCCGGGTGCGCTCCGTGCCGGCTGGGAGCGGTCCGGCCGGCGCGCGCCCCGCCCACGTGCTCGGGCCGTGGCCGCCGACCGGCGTCCGTCGCGCGGCGCGGATCAGCCGGCGTCGACCCAGTACTCGTCGCCGTCCATGACGCGGTTCTTCTCGTACCAGGGAAACCGCAGGTCGGCCATCTCGCGGTTGGCCTGCACCTTGTCGAGGTTGCGCCAACTGTAGTCGGGCGAGGCGGCCTCGGCGGTGTCCGGGAAGGGGTACATGTGGCAGTACTGGCCGGCGGTGGGGCGGCGGTTGCCGCAGGCGGCTCGGTAGGTGGCGCCGGCCTTGGCGACGTCGGTGATCCGGGTCAGGGCCGGCCCGTGGCCTTTCCAGCCCCAGTGGTGCGGCAGGTTCTGCTGAGCCCACCGGATGTGTGCGGCGACCTGCGCGATGGCGTTGTTGCCGCTGACCCGGTAGGTGGGGACGAAGTCGGGGTAGACGCAGCCGCCGGTGTCCGGTCCCACCGTGCTGGCGTTGTCGCAGCGGACCACCGGCGCCCCCGCGGTCATCGCGTACCTGGGGACGTCGCCGGTGGTGGGGGTCACCGGCAGCAGGACGACGACCGGTTGGACGCGGCTGCGGGCGAGGTCGTCCTGAACGGCGCTGATCTGGTAGTCCAGGGTCACCGGCGCGCCGATCCTGCGGAGCTGACGGGCGGGTGAGGTGCCGATGGTGAAGGCGTCGTCGTCCGGGGCGGTCGCCGAGGCCTGAACGGTGAAGCCGCTGGTGGCCGTGCCTTCGGCGGTGAGCATGGTGACGGTGAGCCGCTGGGTCCACTGGCGGCTGCGCGGATTCAGGGCGGCATTCGAGACCAGGGAGAACCGGGCGTACCCGGTCTGTTCGTCGTTGACGCGTCTGAAGATGCGGATCTGGATGTCGGTCCAGAAGCAGGACGTGGTCCGGTCGGTGATGAGTCTGTCGCGCTGCGGGCAGCTGACGGCGCCGGTCGCGCCGGCATGGGCGGGCGCGGATGGCCCGGCGGCGCCCAGGCACGATCCGAGCATGACGGCCATCAGCGCGCTGCTCCTGCGCGGACGGTGGAACATGGCTTCTCCTCACTGGTCGATCGCTGATCGGTGCGATGACCAGTGTGTTCTGTCGCTCACCGGATGAGCTGGTATTCGGTGGTTTCCCCGGTGACCGGGCCACAGCGGGGACCGGCTCCGGCGTCCCCCGGCAGCTCGACGCCGGCGGCGCCCTGCCCGGTCGGTCCCAGCGGTCCCTCACCGGGCGGACAAGCGCGTCACCCGCTCCAGCCACCGCCCGACCACGGCCAGTTCCTCCGCGGTGAATCCCTCGGTGAGCTGGGCGTTCAGGTCGCCGACGAGGGCGTGGGCGCGGGTCACCGCCGTGTGGCCGCGCGGGGTGAGGGCGAGCCGGACCGCGCGGGCGTCGTCCGGGTCCGGCGAGCGCCTCACGCAGCCGCCGCGTTCCAGGCGGTTGACCAGGCCGCTCATCCCGGACGGCGACGCGCCCAGCGCCGCGGTCACGTCGCCGATCAGCGCGTTCTCGTGCCCGGCCAGGTAGAACAGCACCCCGGCGCCGGACGCGCCGATCCCGGTGTCGCCGGAGCGGGCGTCGATCCAGCGCCGGACCGCGCGGTCGGCGTTGAAGAGCAGGAAGATCAGGCGAGGCAGGCGCACGCGGTCATCTTGACGCCTTCGCCGCGTGCGCGCGCAACCAGGCCAGCAGTTCCGGCCAGACCGTGTCCCGCATCGAGCGCCGCAACAGCCCGTGATGCCCGATCACCGGCACCCCGGCGCCGGCCGGCGTGTACGTCCGCCGTTGGACGCCCGCCGCGGTCAGGTATCCGGTGAGCGCGTCCATCTGCGGCGGGGTGGACCACGGATCGTCCGAGGCGCCGACGGCCAGCACCGGGCCGGTGACGGTGGCGGCCCGCTCCCGCGCGCGCATCGTCGGGTCGTCGAAGAAGTAGTTGTCCAGCCGCGTCCAGCCGCCCCACTCGGCCATCGCGGCGGCGGGCAGGTCCTCGCCCAGGCCGAGGCGGCGGGCCGGGACGTACCCCAGCACCCGGCCGAGCGCGGGGCCGACCAGGTGCAGCATCAGCCGTACCCGGGCGCGCTCGCGGCGGCTCGGGATGGTGCGCAGCGCGGCCACGTGTGACGCGATGATGACCGAGGCGGCCAGGTCGGTGCCGCCGGCGCCGAGGGCGAGCACGTGGCCGCCCAGGCTGTGCCCGAGGGCGAGCCGGGGCAGGCCGGCGAACCGCTGCCCGGCCCACGCCGCCACGGCCGGCGCGTCGGCCCCGATCCAGTCGCGCATTCCCAGGTCGCGGTGCTTGCGGGGGTGGCCGGACCGGCCGGTGCCCCGATAGTCGTAGGTGACCGTGGCGATCCCGTTGCCGGCGAGATAGCCGGCGAAGGACGCGTAGAACCCCTGCGGGGTGGCGGTCGCCGGGTGCACGACCGCGACGGCGGCCGGGGTCTCCGGCGTGAACAGGGTGGCGGTGATCGCGCCACCGGTCGGGACCGGGATCCGCGCCGTCTCGGTATTTCGCATGCGAAATAAGATAGCGGACGACTGAAAGGATCACCGGGGTGCCCGCCCGCCGTCTCCTCGCCACCCTGCCCGCCGTCCTGGTCGCCGTCGTGCTGATCGGCCACCGCGCGGTGCCCAACACGGCCGGGCGCCTCGGCAGCCTGGTCGAGACGTTCCTGCCCTGGCTGGGGCTGGCCGTGCCGGTGCTGCTCGCCGGGGCCGCCTGGCGGCGGTCGCGCCCGGCCGCCCTGGCCACGCTGCTGCCGGTGCTCGCGTGGCTGGTCCAGTTCGGCGGGCACCTGCTGCCCGGCGACCCCGGGACCCCGGAGCTGCGGGTGGTGCAGCACAACGTCAGCGACGAGAACCCGGACCCGGCCGCGACCGCCCGGGCGCTGCTGGCCGGGCAGCCCGACCTGGTCGGCCTGGAAGAGCTGCTCCCGGAGGCGGTGCCGGCCTACGCCGGCGTGCTGGACGCGGAGCTGCCGTACCACGCCGTGCAGGGCACCGTCGGACTCTGGTCGCGTTTCCCGCTCAGGTCGGCCGCGCCGGTCGACATCCGCCCGCACGACCTGGGCGCCGACTGGAACCGGGGTTTGCGGGCGGTCGCACGCGCCCCGCGCGGCGACGTCGCGGTCTACGTCGCCCACCTGCCCTCGGTACGGATCGGCGCGGGCGGGCTCGCCTCGACCCGGCGGGACGAGAGCGCCCGCATGCTCGGCGAGCTGATCGCCGCGGACCCGGTGCCGCGGCTGCTCGTGATCGGCGATCTGAACACCACGGCCGACGACCGGGGGCTGCGCCCGATCGGCCGCCTCATGACCGGCCCGCCCGCGGATTTCGCCTTCACCTGGCCGGCCGCCCTGCCCGCCGCGCGGATCGACCAGGTGCTGGCCCGGTCGATGACGGTGACCCGGCTGCGCGCCCTGCCTCGGACGGCGAGCGACCACCTGCCGCTCGCCGCCGAGGTCGGGTAGCTGTCAGAAGTGCTGCGGCGGCGCGGTCCGCGCCTTGCGCGCGTTGAGCGCGAGCAGCACCGAGGTCACCACGGCGGCGAGCGCGGCGATGGTGATCAGCCAGAGGCCGAAGCCGGTGCTGACCTTGAACGACTCGCTGAACGCCTTGCCGATGCCGAACGGGTCGTCCTGGCCGCCGAGCACGTTCTTCACCTCGTCGGCCGCCGACTGCACATGGATCAGCTCGTAGAACGCGATCACCAGCAGGAGGCCGGCGACACCGACGGCCGCCCACGGCGCGAAGGACGGCAGCGGGCGCCGGAGCAGGGCGAACCCCGCGTACGCCGCCAGCAGGAGACCGAGCACGAGGGTGAAGAAGCCGTCCGCACCGTCCATGCCGGAGGCCGACTGGGTGCCGACGATCGGCGCGGTGACCGTGGCCCACGGCAGGAACGAACCCAGGAACGTGAGCACGCCGGCGGCCAGCAGGATCCAGACCAGGATCGGCTTGGTGGCCGGAGCGCCGTAGCCCATCGGGGCCGGACCGAACCCCGGCGGGTAGCCGTAGCCGGGCTGGGGCGGGCCGTAGCCCTGCGGCGGCTGGCCGTAGCCGGGCTGCGGCGCACCGTAGCCCTGCGGCGGCTGGCCGTACCCCGGCTGCGGCGCACCGTAGCCCTGCGGCGGCTGGCCGTACCCCGGCTGCGGCGGACCATAGCCCTGCGGCGGCTGGCCGTACCCCGGCTGCGGCGCACCGTAGCCCTGCGGCGGCTGGCCGTACCCCGGCTGGGGCGGACCGTACGTCGGGTCAGGACCCGGGGCCGGGGGGACGGGGCCGCCGGAGGACGGGTGCTGCTCCGGCGGCGGGGTGTGGTCCTGGGTCATGACTGGCTCTCCTCGGTTATCTGCAGCCCGGCCCGCCGTCGGGCGGAACGGGCCCAAGAAACAGCAATGTAGGACACCGTCGCGCACCGCGACCACCCGCTGTACCAACGATCACGGGAGCGGCGGCACGCCGGTGTCCGGCCGATGACCCACCGGTGAGCAGCGCGACCTGGGGGCGCCGGTTCCCGGCCCCGGCGTACCCCGCGGGCGCCGGTCCGGGCCGGAACGCCGGAAGCCGACAGAAGCGGGCGCCCGGAGGCGCCCGCTCCCGTCGCTGCCTCACGCCCAGCCGGCGACCACGTTCCAGCCGGCGTCCGCGGAGAGCGTCTGCGGCCGGTCCCAGGTTGATCCGGTCCCGCCGGCCAGCCAGGCCTGCGAGTCGAAGTGTCGCAGGTACCGGCCCGGGTAGTTGATCGACTCGAAGGTCACCCCGGCGCCGCCCAGACCGGGGCGGGCGCAGAAGGTGGCGTCCGAGGCGAACAGCGCCGAGCCGTCGTTCGCCGCCAGGCGGATCCGGCTGGCGGCGTGCCGCAGGTACCGGCCCGGGAAGTTGACCGACTCGAACGAGTAGCAGGAGGAGTCGGCCAGGCCGTGCCGCAGGGTGAAGGTGGCGTCCTGCTTGAGCAGCGCGGAACTGCCCGCCCCGACCACCTCGGTCCAGCCCAGGCTGTCCGCGTGCCGCAGGTAGCGGTCGGTGTGACCCCACGTGGTCACCTGCAGCGAACGCCGCACGTCGTACGGCAGCAGCACCGAGCTGCGCCACCGCGCCGGGTCCGCGACGTTCCAGGTGGCGTCGGCGGCGAACTGCGCCGAGCCGTCGTTCGCGGCGAGATGGACGATCTCCGAGGCGTGCCGCAGGTACGAGCCGCGGTGGTTGTACGACTCGAACGAGGTCCCGCCGGCGGCCAGGCCGGGGCGCGAGCACCAGGTCGCGTCGGCCCGGAACGTGCCACCGGTGTCCGCGTCGATACGCACCCGGCCGTCGGCGTGCCGCAGGTACCGGCCCGGGAAGTTGACCGGCTCGAACGAGTAGCAGCGCGGGTGGGCGAGCCCGGCGACGGTCCGGAACGAGGCGTCCTGGCGCGCGGTGTCCCCGGAGATCACGTCGGTACGGGCCAGCGAGTCGGCGTGCCGCAGGTGACGGTCGGTGTACCCGGCCGTGGTGACCCGGAACGACCGGACGTGACCGAGGGTCAGCGGAACCGACGCGTTCTGGTTACGGGACGCGTTGATCAGGTTCGTCAGCGCGGCCCGCACCTGGGCGGTGTCCACCTTCTGCACGCGGCGGTCATAGGTGTAGAGGCCGTTGTATTCACCCTCCACGTCGGCGATCTCGGTATAGACGAACCCGGAGAGCCCTTTCGCCGTCATCAGCCGCTGCGTGTCCCGGATCATCCCGGTGAACCGGTCGTTGAGCTGTGCCGCGCTCGCCATCTGCTCGTAGGCGAAGAACTGCCCGTTCGGGCTGTACTCGTGCCCCGGCGTGCGCAGCCCCAGCCCGCCGAACTCGCCCAGGACCGACACCCGGCCGGCGGTCGGCGCGGGCGCGTCCGGGCCGGTGTAGACGTGCCAGTCGATGATGTCCCCGGTGCCCGGGTCGCCCTGGGAGGCGCAGCAGTTGTAGCCGCTGTGCGGGTTCATCAGCCGGGTCGGGTCGTGACTCTCCAGGCTCCGGGTGAGCCGCTGGGTCTCGGCCAGGCTCCACTCGCCCCAGCCCTCGTTGAACGGCACGTAGGTGATCACCGCCGGGCTGAACCGGTGCTCGTCGACGATCTCGCGGGCCTCGGTCTCGAACTGGGCGATCTGCGCGGCCGTCTTGGTGGCGTCCCCGCCGGACGGGATGTCCTGCCAGACCAGCAGGCCGAGCCGGTCCGCCCAGTGGTACCAGCGCGCGGGCTCCACCTTGATGTGCTTGCGCACCATGGTGAAGCCCAGGTCCTTGTGCTTGCGGATGTCGAAGGCCAGCGCGGCGTCGGTGGGCGCGGTGTACAACCCGTCCGGCCAGAAGCCCTGGTCCAGGGTGCCGGCCTGGAAGACGAACTCGCCGTTGAGGGTGGGCCGCAGCACGCCGTTGACCATCTTCGTGCCGACCTCGCGCATCCCGAAATAGCTGACCACCTGGTCGACGGTCGCGCCGGAGGCGTTGCGCAGCGAGACCCGCAGGTCGTAGAGGTACGGGTCGTCGGGCGACCACAGCCGGGGGTTCGGCACCGGGACGGTGAACTCGGTGAAGCCGCCGGTGGCGCTGCCGACGACCGTGCCGCCGGAGAGCGCCTCGGCGAGGACGCTGTGCCCGCTCACGGCGCCGCGGGTGAACACCCGCACGGTGGCCGTCCCGGCGGAGATGTGGGGGTAGATGTCGACCGAGTAGATCGACGAGGCCGCGGTCGGCTCCAGCCACACCGTCTGCCAGATGCCCGAGGTGGGCGTGTAGAAGATGCCGCTCGGGTTGTTGGTCTGCTTGCCGGCCGGCTGCTCCTCCCCACGGCCGTCGGTCGGGTCGTAGACCCGCACGACGATCTCGTTGGCGCCGCCGTTCAGCGCGTCGGTGACGTCCGCCTCGAACCGGTCGTAGCCGCCCCGGTGGGTGGCCACCTGACGGCCGTTGACCCACACCGTGGCCTCGTAGTCGACCGCGCCGAAGTGCAGCTGCACCCGGCGCCCGGCCCAGCCCGCCGGGACGGTGAAGGTGCGGCGGTAGAACATCAGGTCGCGGTTGTCGTTGCGCATGATGCCGGACAGCGCCGACTCGGGCGGGTACGGCACCAGGATGCGCTCCGGCAGCGTCTGCCCGATCGGCGGGGCGGCGTCGCGGTCGACGTTGCCGGCCGCATCGGTGCCGGGGTTGAGGAACTGCCACTCGCCGTTGAGCGACTGCCAGTCCGCTCGGGTCATCTGCGGGCGCGGGTACTCCGGCAGCGGGTTGGTGGTGGAGACCTGGCCGGTCCAGGGTGTGGTGAGCGGCGGGGTCTTGGGGATGACGGCCGCGGCCGGTGCGCCGGTGGCCACGAGACCACCGGCGACCAGCGCGAGCGCGGCCACCGTACGGAGGACGAGGTGGCGCATGCGACTCCTTAGCAGGTCGGGCGACTTTCGGGGGATGGGGTACGCCGGGCCCGCGCCGCGAGCGTCGGGGCCACGACCACGGCGGCGAGGAACGCGCCGCTGATCTCCTGGTGCCGGTTGCTGTTGACGTGGGGGTGCCGAGCACGGTGACGCCGGAGCCTGCTTGGCCGTGTTGGCCACGGGGCCCTCGAAGCCGAACGGCTTCACACGCGAAAGTTAGGTGACCACACACTTGTCCGATCAGGATCCAACACATTCACCCATCGACGTTCGTTATCTGTCAAGACCCCGAACGGTAACGCCGGCGAAACGGGACGTCAGCGATGCGTGACCGCCTCGGCACCCCGAGATACGCGGCGGCCTTCCGGCGTACCCCGGAGGAAGGGGTTTCATCGGCAACCCGGCCGCACCCGGCGGCACAACCCGGTGGCACCCGGTGCCGCGCACCGTGGGTCTCACGTGCCGGTCCCCCGACGCGGCGGACCGGCGCGCCCTCGGCTGAAAGGATCATCGATGTCAGTGGCGGCCTTCGAGACCTGCTCCCTGGACGTGCTGGTGGACACCCGCGCCGCCGCGGTGACCGACCTGTTCCTGGCCGGGCTGCTGGTCCGCGACCGCTTGCAGGTGCTCCTCGACGACGTCGCGGAGCAGCTCGACGCGCCGATCGCCGGGATCAACCTGGTCCGCGAGGATGCGGTGCTGTTCGCCGCCGCGACCGGGGCGCCGGCCTGGCTGGACCCCTCGGGCGGGATGCCGGCCGGGTGGGCGCCGTGCCGGCGGGTGGCCGACCTGGACACCGCGCTGCTGATCGGCGACCTGCACGCGGTCAGCTGGGGGTTCTTCCCGCCGTCGGCGCTGTTCGGCACGGTCCGGGCATATGCCGGGGTGCCCCTGCGCACCCACGGCGTGGTGGCCGGCACGCTGTGCGTGATGTCGGAGACGCCGCAGGCGTTCCGGCCGGCGACCCTGGACCGGCTCGAGCAGCGGGCCGCCGAGGTCATGGCCGTGCTCGACAGCGTTCGCTGAGGGCCGCTCACCCGCGCGACCGCCGCCCGGTCCGGGCCGCGTCGCCGCACGGCCGCCCCTTCCCGGTACGCCCTCGTGGCCGGCGTCCGCAGGCCACCGGCCACGCCCCGGGACGTCCCGCACGCCGCTCCCGCCATGCGCGGCGCGCCCGGACCGCCGCCGTTGCGGCGGCGGTGCGGTCAGAGCTGGTTGATCCGGATCAGGTTGCCGGCCGGATCGCGGAAAGCACAGTCGCGGATGCCGTACGGCTGGTCGGCCGGCTCCTGGACCACGTCCGCCCCGCCGGCCACCAGCCGCTCGAAGACGCCGTCGAGGTCCTCGGTGGCCAGGGTCAGCGCGGCGAAACTGCCCTTGGCCATCAGTTCGGCGATCACCCGGCGCTCCGGTTCGGTGATGCCCGGATCGGCGGCCGGCGGGTGCAGCACGATCGACGTCGGCTGACCCTTCGGGCCGACCGTGATCCAGCGCATCCCGCCGTAACCGACGTCGTTGCGCACCTCGAAGCCGAGCAGGTCGCGGTAGAAGGCGAGCGCCGCGTCCGGGTCGTCGTGCGGGAGGAAGCTGGCGTGAATCCTGATGTCCATGCCGACCAGGCTAGGAGCGGGCCGGCGCGGGAGCTTCTCGATTCCTGACCGGTCTGGTGACCTGCTTGGCCACACAGGACGGCATCCCCTCGGTCGCGTCCGCCGCGCTCCTGCGGTACTCGCTCGGCGAGACCCCGACCAGCTGACTGAACCGGGTGCTGAACGTGCCCAGCGACGAGCAGCCGACCGCGAAGCACACCTCGGTGACGCTCAGATCGCCCCGGCGCAGCAGGGACATGGCGCGCTCGATGCGGCGGGTCATCAGGTAGCCGTACGGGGACTCGCCGAAGGCCAGCTTGAACTCGCGGCTGAGGTGCCCGGCGGACATGTTCGCGCCCCGGGCGAGCGCCGCGACGTCCAGGGGCTGTGCGTAATCGCGGTCGATGCGGTCCCGGACCCGGCGGAGCCGGACCAGGTCGCGCAGGCGCTGCTCGTGCGCCGCCGCGGATCTGCTGGTCACCCGCGGCATCGTGGCACGCGAGGTGGCCTGTGCTCAATCCCGGACAGGTGCCGCGGGCCGTCACGCTGCGGCGCCCGGTACGCGCGGCGAGGGGGACAGCGCGACGCGGCGCGGCCGGCAGCGGGCGGCACGGCTCAGAGGGGCGGCGCGGCTTACCGCGGGCGGTGCGGCTCAGAGGGGCGGCGCGGCTTACCGCGGGCGGTGCGGCTCAGAGGGGCGGCGCGGCTTACCGCGGGCGGTGCGGCTCAGAGGGGCGGCGCGGCTTACCGCGGGCGGTGCGGCTCAGAGCAGGCGGGCCAGTTCGGCGAGGTCGGCGACGGTGAGGTCGGCGGCGACCCCGCGCACCCCGGCGGTGCGCGCCCCGGCCGCCCGGCCCGCCCGGACACCGACCTCGGCGTCCTCCACGACCAGGCAGGCGGTGGGCGGGACGCGCAGGGCCGCGGCGGCCCGCAGGTAGCCGTCCGGGGCGGGTTTGCCGGCGGGCACGTCCTCGACCGTGACCAGCACCGGTGGGGTGATCCCGGCGGCGCTCAGCCGGGCGGTCGCGAGGCGGACATCCGCGCTGGTCACCACGGCCCAGGGCAGGCCGCGGCGGGCGAGCGTGCCGATCAGTTCACCGGCGCCGAGGCAGGGCGTGACGTCGGCCAGGTCGTCGTACTGCAGGGCCAGCTGCCGGGCGGCGGCGGTGCGCACGGCATCGTGGCCGGCGTCCGGAAGGAATCTGCGCACGGTGGTCTCCGCGGGCGCGCCGTGCGCGACGGCCAGGACCGCGTCGGAGTCCACACCGTGCTCGGCCGACCAGGTGCGCCAGGCACGCTCCACGGCGGCGTGCGACTCGACCAGGGTGCCGTCCATGTCCAGCAGCACCGCCCGGATTCCCGTCAGATCCACCGCAGCCTCCTCCGTCTCCTGCCCTCGCCCACCGAGCATAGAGGGGGGTCACCGGCGGTCCCGGCTCCAGCGGGGCCCGACCTCCCGCCACTGACGCGCCCATGCCCGGTCACGCTGCCGGTCCAGCACGCCGCGGGCGGCCAGGTGCAGCCCGGCCAGCACGGCGGCCAGGCACAACGTGGCCGCCGCCCCGACCAGGATCGCCTGCGACGCCGGGCTGCGGCGCGCCGGCGGCACGCGCAGCTGCCCGGTGTCGTCCACCCAGACCTCGACCCGGCTGCCGGCCCGCGCCCGCTCCTCGGTCTGCACGATGCCGCTGTGCGCGGAACCGTCCGGCGCGGTCCAGGTGGCGCGCGCGGCCAGCGGCGTCAGCGTTCGCGGCCCCCACGCCCCGGTCGTGGCGGCGTCCTCCACCAGCACCGCGTCCACCCGGAAGACGTGCTCGCGCTCCCACCGCCAGGCTCGGGCCTCGGCCCGGTAGGCGGCGTCCCCGGCCCGCCACGCCAGCAGCGGCGCACCCGCCAGGAACGCCACCACCAGCACGAACACCAGCAGGCTCTCGAC
This sequence comes from Actinoplanes teichomyceticus ATCC 31121, assembly GCF_003711105.1. Classification (NCBI taxonomy): domain Bacteria; kingdom Bacillati; phylum Actinomycetota; class Actinomycetes; order Micromonosporales; family Micromonosporaceae; genus Actinoplanes; species Actinoplanes teichomyceticus. The sequence continues at coordinate 2,073,486 of NZ_CP023865.1, read as the reverse complement.
CCGGTCGGAGGTACGCCGCAGCACGTTGGGCTCCCGGCCGAGCCGCCGCGCCATCATGTCCGAACTCCCCCTCCGCCACGACCCGGGTGCCTCGCGGCCTCTGTCGAGCAGGCCTCTGTCGAGCATCACCCGCGAGCCGGGTCCCGGGACGCACATCGCCGCACCGGGTCGTGATCCGGCGCGCGGGTTCACCCGCGAAGGGGCGGGCGGATCGCTGTCCGGGCTGACCGGTGGATCCCGCCCGGACCGTTGCCGGGAAGTCCCGCCTACGCGAAGGCGACGACGTGGAATCCCCACGCCGGCAGGTCGACGAAGAGGCCGGACTCGGCCAGCTCGCTGCCGGAACGCTCGAAGACCCGGCCGTCCAGGCGGTCGGTCAGCCGCCAGGCCCGGCCGGCCAGCTGCGCCCAGGGCAGCTCGATCCGGCACTGCGACGGCTGCCCGGCGTAGTTGACCGCGACCACATGGCGCGGCCCGTGCTCGTCGTGCCACGCCCAGGCCAGCACGTCCCGGTACGATCCGTTGTCCGGCCAGCCGCGGGTCGCCAGCAGCCGCCACCCGCCCCGCCGGATCGTCGCCGCGGTACGCACCAGCTCGCGATAGAAGTCCTGCAGCCCGGCGTCGACCGGCTCGTCGGGGTATCGGCCGAGGAACACCGGCAGATGCGTACGCCGGCCCTCGAACTGCCCGTCGTGCCAGAGCGTCGCGCCGGGCAGGGTGGCCGTCACCACCGCCGCGGCCCGGCCCCGGGCGCCCGGCACGGCCTCGGCCACCCGCAGCTCGTCGTGGTTCTCCAGGAAGCGGATCAGCCGGTCCTGGTAGTCGCGCCCGGCCGTCAGATGCCCGCGGACCGAGCCGGCGTCCTCGTGCACGAGCCGGTCGTAGAGGCGCTTGTCGTAGCAGAAGTCGAAGCCCTGCTGCTGCAGGGTCCACTCGGTGTCCCAGTACGCCTCGGCGATCAGCACCACGCCGGGGTGCCGCTCACGCAGCCGGCCGATCAGCTCCGGCCAGAACTCCGCCGCCGGCGCCGGTCCGGCCCACCGGCCCCAGGTGCCGGCGAAGATCTCGTTGGTCAGCAGCATCGCCATGTCGCAGCGCATCCCGTCGCACTGCTGCGCGATCTGGGACATCGCGGCCAGCGTCGCGTCGCGCATCCCGGCCGAGAACGCGTTCAGCTGGGCGACGTCCGGCCACGGCGGGAAGTACGGGTCCCGGCCCTGGGCGATCACCCGGCCACCGGCGCGGAACCAGCCGGCCGGGTCACCGGCCAGATCCTCCTCGGTGCCCTGGACGAACCAGTCGGGGTGCCGGGTCACCGCCGGGTGGTCCGGGGCCACGTGGTTCGGCACGAAGTCGAGCACCAGCCGCAGCCCACGGGCGCGCAGCTGCTCGCGGGCGGCGGCGAGACCGGCCGGCCCGCCGAGGCGGTCGTCGGCGCGGTAGCGGCGCACGCAGTACGGCGAGCCGACCACGTCGGCCGGTGTCAGGTCGCTCAGCGCGTACCGGAACGCCTGCCGCAGGCCGTCGTCCGCCTCCGCCACGGCCAGCCCCGCCGGGCTGCGCTCCCAGACACCCATCAGCCACACCGCGTCCAGGCCGGGCACCGCCACCTCGTCCCAGACCTCCGCGGGCACGTCGGCCAGGGTCACCTCCCGGCCCAGACGGCGGGCCAGCCCGGTCAGCCACGGCCAGGTGTCGATCTCGTAGATCACCGGAGCGGCCGGCCAGCCGGTCATCGTGTGTCTCCTCCCGCAGGCGCCCGGTCCCCGGTCACGGTAACAGGGGAGACGGCACACCGGCCGTTACGAAGCCCGGTGGGTCAGCGCTCCCTCGTGGACACCGTGCCGCCCGGCGCCGCGGCCCACTCGTGCCGGGCGGGACCGGCGCCGTGCACCGCCCGCTGCCCCACCGTCCGGGCGGCGACCCCGGCCCCCGGCGTGGCCCGCGCCTCGTCCGCGACGGTCACCGACCCGAGCACCACGAAACCGATCAGTCCGGTACGCAGAATCCCCCGCATGTCGTTCCTTTCCTCGGGCTTAAGCCTCTACCGGATCAACGATGGTGTGAACGATCGGGCTGCGTACCGCGTACCCGGTGGCGGCAACGTCACTTCAGGGCATCGGGAGGACAGCGTGGCACGGACCGCATTCGACACGTCGATCCTGCACAGGGGAGCGCACAGCGCGTCCTACTTCGACCTCGCCCGGGCGGCCGGGGACGGCGCGGAGATCGTCGACTTCTGCATTCCGTGCAACCCGTACTTCCCCACCCCGGAGATGTTCGACGAGCTGACCCGGGAGCTGAAGAGCATCCTGAAGTACTACCCGAGCGACTCGGCCACCATCACCAAGAAGCTGGCCGCCGTGCTGGGCCTGCACCCGCAGACGGTGGCGATGGCGAACGGCTCCACCGAGCTGATCACCTGGATCGACCATCTACTGGTCAAGGAGAGCCTGGCCATCCCGATCCCGACCTTCGGCCGGTGGACCGACCAGCCGCTGGAGACCGGCAAACGGGTCGACATGTTTCCGCTGCAGGAGCGCGACGGCTTCCGGCTGGACCTGGAGGAGTACGTCGAGTTCATCCGGGAGCGCCGGTCCCGGGTCGCGGTGATCTGCAACGTGAACAACCCGGACGGCAACTACCTGCCGCGCCGGGACGTGATCCGGTTCCTGGACGCGCTCAGCGACCTGGACCTGGTGGTGGTCGACGAGTCGTTCATCGACTTCTCCGACGCCGAGCGCTACCCCTCGGTCGGCCCGGACGCGGTGATCCGCCCGAACGCGGTGGTGCTCAAGTCGCTCGGCAAGAACTTCGGCCTGCACGGCATCCGGTTCGGCTACCTGCTGGCCAACCCGGCCATCGCCGGCAGGATCGCGAAGATGCTGCCGAAGTGGAACCTGAACTCGCTGGCCGAGAAGGTGGTCCACATGATCCAGGACCACGAGATGGAGTACGAGGAGAGCCTGCGCCTGCTCAGCCGCGACCGCCGGTCGATGGGCCGGGAGTTGCAGCGCATCCCGGGTCTCACGGTGTTCCCCTCGCAGGGCAACTTCTTCCTGGTGAAGCTGCCGAACGAGTGGTCCGGCGTGGCGCTGCGCGACTTCCTGGTGGCCAACCACGGCATCATGACCCGCGAGTGTGGCAACAAGCTGGGCATGACCAGCCAGTTCATGCGCCTGGTGGTACGCCCGGGCGCGGACGTGGACCGGCTCGTCGACGGGATGCTCGACTACGCCCAGCGCTTCCACGGCCGCTCGGTCCACGAGTCGGACCCGCTGGAGTCGAGCAGCCGCCGCTGGACCGAGCAGTACGAGGAGAGGTCGGAGTACGTCGGCCGCCGCGCCGCGGCCTCCTGACCGGCGTCCGCGCCGCAGCTCAGGGGCTGCCCGGACCGCCGTCGTGTTCTTCGAGGATCAGCACGCCCATGCCGGCGGCCGCCTGGCTCACCCCCGCCCGGCGGCCGGACGGGGCCCGGCGCGGCGAATGCAGTCATTTGACGGATCTCCATCTGACGATGGCTTGAGAGGCTGCACAGCGTCGGCTCGTCGCCGACCGGCAGCTCTGCTCGCACGGAGCTGCTCGACGGAATGGAACCGGAGAGGTGTGCAGCTGTGCGACGAAATCCTTCACGCGGGAGCCGGCCGTGGCGCCGCATCATGTCAGGAGTGCTGGCACTGGTGTCCGCCATCGCGGCACTCGCGGTCTCGCCCACGCCCGCGTCCGCGGACGTGTCGGGGAACTTCTACAACATCACCTGGAACATCGACAATTTACGTTGGGGTGGCGCGGAGGCCGCCACGGATTACTACAACATGATCGCGGCCGTTCACCGGGCCGCCGGCCACGACTATCAGAGCGAGAGCAACGTCGACGAGACCACCAGCCAGGGCGCGCAACTGATCGGCATCAACATCGTCCTGGACGGTGATCACATAGCCACCGTCTACCTGTGGTCGAACATCCTCTACGTCGCCGGGTTCTGGTCGCAGCGGACCAATATCCACTACGAGTTCTCCACCTATTCCGACGTCTTCCGGCAACGTATTCGCTCGGTGGCGCCCGGGGCGGTGTTCAGCAACATCGGCACCGGCTCGTACACCAACCTCAACGGCGGTTCCCAGCAGGCTCGCGCCAGCCGGGTCTTCACGCCGGAAGGCATGTACAACTCGATCCTCGGGCTGTACGACCCGGGCAGCCGCACGCTGCAGCAGCGGCAGCAGTCCTATGTCGACGCCATTCAGTACATTTCCGAGGCGGCCCGCTTCGGATTGATCCTGAACCGCGTCTACGACAATCTGCTGCACTACACCACGACCCCGATCGGTGCGGACTATGCCCAGCTGGAGAACGACTGGGATCGGGTGTCCACCTTCATTCATCGCGTGACCCGGGGCGACGTACCGTCCAACTACACCATCACCGTCCTGGGCCAGACGTTCCGCACCCTCGCGGCCCTGATGTTCTCCCTGCGGTACGTGATGATCAATTATGGGTCGGGGCGCTAGGCCGCGTTTCGTAAGTGCGGGCGAGGTGTGACGTGTCCCGGCGTGGCGGTTGTCGATACGAAGTGAGGTCTCCGGTAAACGGGTTAGCGACCAAGCAAACCTGAACCACCGGAGACCTCGTGCCCAGGGTAGCGGCAGCGAGGCGACACGATCTCACCGACGTTCAGTGGGCGGTGCTGGAACCTGCGCTGCCTGCGGAGCCACGGCGAGGCCGTCCGCCGCGATGGACGAAACGGCAGATCATCGATGGGATCCGGTGGCGGGTCCGGGCGGGAACACCGTGGCGGGACGTGCCCGAGGTGTACGCACCCTGGCAGACGTTGTATCGCTGGTTCCGGCGCTGGCAGCGCGACGGGACGTGGGCGAAGATCCTGGCCCGGCTCCAGACCCGGGCCGACGCCGCCGGTGACATCGAGTGGGCGGTGAGCGTCGATTCCACGATCAGCCGTGCCCATCAGCATGCCGCGGGTGCCCGTCGTGATGGTGACCTGCAGAAGGAACCGCCGGGTGGGGTGTTCGCCGAACCCGGCGATCATGCTCTGGGCAGGTCCCGGGGCGGGTTCACCACCAAGACCCATCTGGCCTGTGAGCAGGGTCGTAAGACGCTGTCGACGGTGATCACCGCTGGTCAGCGGGGTGACAGTCCGCAGTTCATCAAGGTCCTGGAACGCATCAAGGTCTATCGGGTCGGTGGTGGCCGGCCCCGTACCCGGCCGGATCTGGTCCTGGCGGACAAGGCGTACACCAGCCGGGGCAATCGCGGGTACGCCCGCCGCCGCAGGATCAGGGTGTGCATCCCGAGCAAGGCCGACCAGGACGCCTACCGCAAGGCCAAAGGCTCCAAGGGCGGGCGTCCTCCGGCGTTCGACCCGGTCGTGTACCGGCAGCGTCACGCCGTGGAATGCGGCATCAACCAGCTCAAACAGAACCGGGCGATGGCCACCCGGTACGACAAGCTTGCCGTCCGCTTCGAAGCCACCGTCACCATCGCCGTCATCAACCAATGGCTCTGATGACCTTTACGAAACGCGGCCTAGGCCGCGTTTCGTGACGGCTGGCGTTGCTGAGGTGGTACGGCGTGGCGGTGCTCGATGACGGCCGGTGGACGACCTAGTCGAACGACAGCTCCGGGTCGGTCACCGGCGCCTCCCGCAGCATCTTCACGTCGGACTGGTAGTTCATCGACGTCAGCCACGGCGCCCGCGCGCCCTGCCGGGGCAGCTGCCCGAGCGCCCGCTGGATGTAGCCGGCCCCGAAGTCCAGGAACGGCCGGGTCGCCATCGGCCCGGCCGGCCGCGGGCGGCACACCGTGTGCCCGTGCCGGTCCATGTGCTCCAGCAGCCGGCAGAAGTGCTCGCAGAGCAGGCCGATCTTGAGGGTCCACGAGGAGTTGGTGTAGCCGATGGCGTACGCCAGGTTCGGCACTCCGGACAGCATCATCCCCTTGTAGGCGACGGTCTCCGGCAGCTTCACCGGCTCGCCGTCCACGGTGAGTTCGACCCCGCCGAAGGCCTGCACGTTCAACCCGGTGGCGGTCACGATGACGTCGGCCTCGACGAGTCGCCCGTCCGCCATCCGCACGCCGTCGGCGGTGAACGTGTCGATCCGCCCGGTCACCACGGATGCCTTCCCGGACCGGATCGCGCGGAACAGGTCGCCGTCCGGGACCACGCACAGCCGCTGGTCCCACGGGTCGTACGGCGGGTTGAAGTGCTCGTCCACGGGATAGCCCGCGGGCAGTTGGCGGGTGTTCAGCCACCGGATCACCCGGCGCGCCGCCTTCGGGTGCCGCTGGCAGAACTGCCAGATCGCCCGCTGCTGGGCGATGTTCTTACGGCGGATCACGGCGAACGCCCGCTCGTCGCCGAGCAGCCGCCGCAGCCGGGGCGCGAGCGGGTCCCGGGCCGGCGCGGCCACCACGTAGCTCGGGGTGCGCTGCACCATCGTGACGTGCGCGGCGGTCTCGGCCAGCGCCGGGACCAGGGTGACCGCGGTCGCGCCGCTGCCGATCACGGCCACCCGCCGGCCGGTGTGGTCCAGATCGTCCGGCCACTGCTGGGGGTGCACGATCGTGCCGCGGAAGCCGTCGCGTCCCGGGAAGTCCGGGGTGAAGCCCTCGTCGTAGCGGTAGTAGCCGCCGGCGCAGAACAGCCACCGGCAGGTGATCTCGGAGCGCTCGCCGGTGTCGGTGTGCTCGATCGCCACCCGCCAGGTCGCCTCCGGGCTGGACCAGGACGCGCCGATCACCCGGTGGTGGTAGCGGATCCGCCGGTCGATGCCGTGCTCCGCGGCGGTCTCCCGCAGGTAGCGCAGGATCGACGCGGCGTCGGCGATCACCCGTTCCTCGCGCCACGGCCGGAACTCGTAGCCGAAGGTGTGCAGGTCGGAATCGGACCGGATGCCCGGGTAGCGGAACAGGTCCCAGGTGCCGCCGCTGGCGCCGCGTGCCTCGACGATCGCGTAGCTGCGCTGCGGATGGTCACGCTGCAGGTAGTAGGCGGCGCCGATGCCGGACAGGCCGGCGCCGACGATCAGCACGTCGAGATCGGGCATGGTCCCATGTTCGCCGGGCGGTCCGCCGGTTCCAAGGACGAAATGCACCACGATCGGGCGAGCGGGTGGGAGATTCGCCACCCGCCGCCCGCGGGTGTGGTTCGGCGTGGCCGGTCAGAGGTTGGTCATCCGCTCCATCTGCTCGGGGTACCGCGCGCCCCGCACCTCGATCCGCGCCGCCGCCGACTCGATCTCCGCGAGGTCGGCGGCGCTCAGCGCGAGTTCCGTGGCGCCCAGGTTCTCCGCCAGCCGCTCCGGCCGCCGGGTGCCCGGGATCGGCACGATCCACGGCCGCTGCGCCAGCAGCCAGGCCAGCGCCACCTGCGCCGGGGTCGCCCCCTTGCCCGCCGCGATCCGCCCGATCAGCTCGACCAGCGCCTGGTTGGCCGCCCGCGCCTCGGCGGAGAACCGCGGCAGCCCGGTGCGCATGTCGTTGTCCGCGAACACCGTGTCCGCGCCGATCGTGCCGGTCAGGAAGCCGCGGCCGAGCGGGCTGAACGGCACGAACCCGATGCCCAGCTCGGCGAGGGTGTCCAGCAGTCCCTCCTCCGGCCGCCGCCACCACAGCGAGTACTCGCTCTGCACGGCGGTGACCGGCTGCACCGCGTGCGCCCGCCGGATCGTCGCGGGGGCCGCCTCGGACATCCCGAAGTGGCGTACCTTGCCGGCCTCGATCAGCTCCCGGACCGTCCCGGCCACCTCCTCGATCGGCACGTCGGGGTCGACCCGGTGCTGGTAGAACAGGTCGATGGCGTCCACCCGCAGCCGCCGGAGGGAGGCGTCGGCGACCCGCCGGATGTTCTCCGGGCGGCTGTCCACCCCGCTCTCCCGGCCGTCCGCGCCGATCGCGAAACCGAACTTGGTGGCGATCACCACCTGGCCGCGGAACGGCTCCAGCGCCTCGCCGACCAGCTCCTCGTTGACCCACGGCCCGTACACCTCGGCGGTGTCGAAGAGGGTGACCCCCCGCTCGACCGCGGCCCGCAGCAGCGCGATGTTCGCGTCCCGGTCCGGGCCCGGCCCGTAGCCGTGGCTCATCCCCATCGCCCCGAAGCCGATCGTCGAGACCGTGAGGTCCCCCAGTTTTCTCGTCTGCATGGCACCCCACGTTACGACCGGATGATGAACGACTCCGCACGCGATCCGGCGCCCGGCCGCGCCCGGCGGATCTAGCGCAGCCCCTCCTCGGCGCGGGCCTCGGTCGGCGCGAGCGCGCTGGTCAGGGTCCGGGCCGTGTCGATCAGCGGGACGTGGCTGAACGCCTGCGGGAAGTTGCCGACCAGCCGGCCGGCCCGGGTGTCGTACTCCTCGGAGAGCAGGCCCACGTCGTTGCGCAGGGCCAGCAGGCGGTGGAACGTCTCGCGGGCCTCGTCGTGCCGGCCCATCAGGGCGTAGTTGTCGGCGAGCCAGAACGTGCAGGCCAGGAACGCGCCCTCGCCCGGCGGCAGCCCGTCCACGCCGCTGTCCGGGTGCTGCGTGTACCGCTGCACGAAACCGTCGACGAGCAGGTGTTCCTCGATCGCCGCGACGGTGCCGCGGACCCGCTCGTCATCGGCGGGCAGGAAGCCGACCAGCGGGACCATCAGCATCGCGGCATCCAGTTCCACGGAGCCGTAGAACTGGGTGAACGTGGCGCGCCGCGGGTCGTAGCCCTTCTTGAGGATGTCGGCGCGGATGTCGTCGCGCAGCCGGGTCCACCGGTCCCGGGGCCCGGGCAGGCCGAACTCCTCGATCGCCTTGACCGCGCGGTCGGCCGCCACCCAGGCCATCAGTTTGGAGTGGGTGAACTGCTTCGGGCCGCCGCGCACCTCCCAGATGCCCTCGTCCGGCTCCCGCCAGTGGTTCTCGACGAACTCCATCAGCTTGACCTGCAGGCCCCAGGCCGGGTCGTCGGCTGTCAGCCCGGCCCGGCGGCCCTGGTGCAGGGCGTCCATCACCTCGCCGTAGACGTCGAGCTGGAACTGCTCGGCGGCGGCGTTGCCGATCCGGACCGGGTTGCCGTCATAACCGGCCAGCCAGGTGGCGCGGTACTCGTCGAGGCGGCGCTCACCGGCGACGCCGTACATGATCTGCAGCTCGGCGGGGTTGCCGGCGATGGCGCGCAGCAGCCACCTGCGCCAGGCGATGGCCTCGCTCTGGAAGCCGGAGTAGAGCAGCGCCTGCAGGGTGATGGTGGCGTCGCGCAGCCAGCAGAAGCGGTAGTCCCAGTTGCGCACGCCGCCGAGCTTCTCCGGCAGGCTGGTGGTGGCGGCCGCGACGATGCCGCCGGTGGGACCGTAGGTCAGCGCCTTGAGGGTGAGCAGCGAGCGGACCACGGCCTCGCGCCACTCGCCCTGGTACGTGCACGCCGACACCCACCCGCGCCAGTACCCCTCGGTCACCCCGAGCTCGTGCGCCGCGTCGATCGGCTCGGGCGGCGGCAGGTGCGACGGGCGCCAGGTCAGCACGAACGGGACCCGCTCGCCGGCCCGTACGGTGAAATCGGCCCGGGTCGCCAGGTTCTCGCCGCGCGTGGCCACCGGCGTGCGCAGCCAGGCCGCGTCCGGCCCGGCGACCGCGACCAGCGCGTCGCCCTCCCGGTGGACCCACGGCACGACGTGCCCGTAGTCGAAGCGCAACCGCAGCTCCATGCCGAAGTCGACGGTGCCGCGCACGCCCTCGACGATCCGCACCACCGAGGACGGCGACTCGGTCCGCGGGGGCATGAAGTCGATCAGCCGCGCCACCCCGGTCGCGGTCTCGAACTCGGTCTCCAGCACCAGCGTCTCGTCGCGGTACCGGCGGCGGGTGGTGACCGGGCCGGCGGCCGGCGCGATCGTCCAGTGGCCGTTCTCCGCCTCGCCGAGCAGCGCCGCGAAGATGGCGCCGGAGTCGAAGCGGGGCACGCACAGCCAGTCGATGGAACCGTTGCGCCCGGCCAGGGCGGAGGTCTGCGTGTCGGCGATGATCGCGTAGTCCTCGATCGGCAGGGCCATGCCAGGCGACTACCCGGAACATATTCACGAAAAACCGCCGCCGGGGGCGTCGCCCCCGGCGGCGGCCAACCGGCCGGGGTGGTCAGACCCGGTCGGCGGCGATCAGGAGGTAGTGGAAACTGCCCTCCCGGTACGCCGTGAGGAACGCCTCCTCGATCCCGGTGGCCACTTCGGACTCGGCGCGCAGCTCCCAGTACGGGATGGTCGCCGCGGTCAGGTCGACCACGGTGATCGGGACCAGGTCGTGCGCGGCGAGCGCCTTGAAGTAGTCGCTGCGGGGGTGGATGTCGCAGGTGTAGTGCTCGTTGATCCGGCTGACCGATTTGGAGCGCCGGCCGGTCGCGTCGTTGGCGCAGCCGGTGATGCACACGTAGCGGCCGCCGAAGGGCAGCAGCCGGGCGACCTCGGCGTACAGCTCGAACAGGTCGACGTACATCGTCGTCTCGTTGGTCCAGACCGCCCGCCGGGACCCGGTCGCGAACCCGGAGTCCAGCATGTTGCGGAAGTGGAACCGGACCATGCCGGCGACGCCGCGCCGGACCGCCTGCTCGTTGGCGAAGCCGACCTGGTACTCGGAGATGGACACGCCGTCGACCCGGCAGCCGAACCGGGCGTGCGCCATCATGCTGGTCCCGCCCCGGCCGGAGCCGCCGTCCAGCAGCGCGTCGCCCGGCTGGACCGGCCCGAGGTGGTCGAGCAGCAGGTCGGCCTGCGCGTTCTCCAGCCGGTGCAGCTCCGCGATGATCCGCTGCTCACGGGTCTGCGCCGGGCCGTCGAGCACGGCCGGATCGGGCTCGCCGACCCCGTAGTGGTGGTGGTAGAGGCCGTCCACCTCGCCGAGGCGCAGGTTGACCGGGTCGGCGCGGTGAGTGTTCCAGTAGGCCGCCACGGATCGTTCGAAGTCGGTGCGCAGCGGCGAGACGGCAGTCGTGCTCATGATTTCTCCCCTTGCTCGGACGGGTGGTACCGGCCGCTGGTGGCGTGCCACTCCCGGCTGCCGCCCAGCCACGCCCAGGTGTCGGCGAGGAAGCGCCGCAGCGGCGGCGAGCCGGACGCCGCGAGTTCCGCGGCCAGGGTCACGAAGGTCCGCATCAGCTCGTTGTGGATCTCCACGGTGCGCAGCACCGCCTCGCGCGGCGTCAGGCCCTCGCCGGCCACCAGCACGCTGGGCAGGTTGTGATCGGCGCCGGACTCGTTCCGTGCCGAGTACAGGTCGTTGACCAGCACGGCCGCGCTGCCCGCGGTGGTGAACGCCCGGCGCACCCGCGGATGGTCGTACTCCTGCGGCGGCAGCTCGTAGCCGGCGAGCACGTCGACCAGCAGCATCGGCGGCAGGTAGCTGTTGAGGTGCCGCTGCACCAGGTACTCCCAGACCGGCGGGGTGCGACGGTTGACGTGCCAGTCGGCCTCCTGCGTCCAGGCCAGGAAGAGGATCGCCATCTGGTGGCGGAAGCGGGCCAGCTGGGTCACCGACGCGTACCGGGTCAGGTGCTCGACGGCGCCGCGGAACGCCATCGAGACCGGCCGGAGCCGGTGGTGCTCGGCCAGCTGGGCGGCGTATCCGTGGGGCAGCGGCGCCGGGTCGACCAGCGCGTGCAGATTGGCCAGCCGGGAGCCGACCACCGACGGGTCGGCGCCCAGCGACACCTCGTCCACGTAGTAGTCGTCCGCCGCCCACTCGGCGACCACGCATTTGGCCGCGGCCAGCAACCGGTCCGGGTCGCTGGTGGCCGGGTGGGTGAGCATCATGAACCGGCCGAAGTTCGCCGCGCGCAGCCGGTCCAGCCGGCCGCGGTAGATGCCGACCTGCTCGGCCCACCCGACGATGGCGTCGTTGACCTGCTCGCCCAGCGCGTGGTCGTCGCGCAGCGGGCCGGGGCAGAACAGCCGCGGCGCCACCGGCCGGGACACGCTCCACGGCTGCGCCGGTCGCGGCACGCCCCACGCCGGGTGCGCTGCGGCCGGACGCGGCGTCGCGTCCGGCCGGGATCGGAAGGCGCGCGCGGCCGAGGTGCCCAGGCCGGTCGGGGCGAGAGCGATCCCCGGCACGGCGCCGGGGCCGGTCCGCGCGGCGAAACCCGCCGGTACGGCGGCGAGCACCGCCTCGAGATCGCCGGGCGGCGCCCCGGTGAGGTCGCGCAGGATCTCCCGGCCGAGATCGGGTGCGAGCGGCATCAGTGCGACAGCTCGACGTGGTCCAGGATGCCCAGCGCGTCCGGCACCAGCACGGCGACCGAGTAGTACGCGCTGACCAGGTAGGACATCACCGCCTGCTCGTTGATCCCCATGAATCGCACGGAGAGGCTGGGCTGGTACTCGTCCGGGATGCCGGTCTGGTGCAGCCCGACCACGCCCTGGTCGGACTCGCCGGTACGCATCGCCAGGATCGAGGTGGTGTGCGTCTCGGTGATCGGTATCTTGCTGCTGGGCAGGATCGGCACACCGCGCCAGGCCGTCATGCTGTGCCCGTCCACCTCCACCATCGGCGGGTAGATGCCGCGCTTGGTGCACTCCCGGCCGAACGCCGCGATGGCCTGCGGGTGGGCCAGGAAGATCCGTGTGCTGCGCCGCATGCTGAGCAGCTCGTCGAGGTCGTCCGGGGTGGGCGGGCCGCCCCGGGTGTGGATGCGCTGCCTCAGGTCGGCGCTGTGCAGCAGGCCGAAGTCGCGGTTGTTGATCATCTCGTACTCCTGGCGCTCGCGCAGCGCCTCGACGGTCAGGCGCAGCTGCTGTTCGAGCTGGTTCATCGGGTCGTTGTAGAGGTCGGCGACGCGGGTGTGCACGCGCAGGACGGTCTGGGCGACGCTCAGCTCGTACTCGGGCGGGCTCAGCTCGTAGTCGACGTACGTGCCGGGCAGGACCGGCTCGTCGGAGTGGCCGGCGCTGATCGCGATGGCCGCCTCGCCGTGCTTGTTCTGCGGGCGGCGGTTCTTGGCCCGGAAGCGTTCCACGTGCGAGCGCAGGTGGTCGTTCTGGTCGAGCAGCTGGGTGAACGCGGCACGGGGGATGCTCAGCAGGGTGACCGCGGTCATCGCCTTGGCGGTGTAGCCCCAGATCCGCTCGCCCTCGATGAGCGACTGCTCGCCGAACGCCTCGCCGTCGGCCAGCACGCCCAGGTTGACCGGGTCGCCGTAGTCGCCGACGCCGACCTTGTTCACCTTGCCGTGCGCGATCAGGTAGAGGTGGTCGGCGACCGAGCCGAACTCCACGATCACCTGGCCCGGCTGGTACTCCTGCTGCACGAACTTGTCCGCGATGGCGGCCAGCACGTCGGCGTCCTCGAACTCGCTGAGCACGGAGAGCTCCCGCAGCTCGCCGGGCACCACGCGCACCTGGGCGCCGACGGTGGTGAAGCTGAGCAGGCCGTCGCCGATCCGGTAGGTCCTGCGCCGGTTGACCCGGTACGCCCCGCCGGACACCTGCACCCAGGGCAGCTTGCGCAGCAGCCACCGGGAGGTGATCTCCTGCATCTGCGGAGGCGTCTTGGTGGTGGTGGTCAGGTTCCGGGCCGCCGCCGTGCTGAGGCTCTGGCGCTGCCGCTCCCGCTCTTCCTCGCGCATCTCCACGTGTGTCGGAGTGGCCACCGCTCGTACCCCGTTCGTCGGTCTTCCTCATGCGGACTTACGGCCGTTCTATCGCATATCCGACTGTTTTGTCGGGTTTCGCGGAATCTAGGAACATGCTGTGACCTGCGCCGACAGGCGCGCCCATCGCCGGCATCGGGCCCCGGCGATCCCCCGCCCGCCGTGCCTCAGCAAACCCCGGGCCGGGCCGATGGTCAGGCTGTCAACGACGCGGCGGACGGCCCACCGCGCGGCCGGCGGCCCACCGGGCGACCACCCGGCGGCACCGCCGGGGTCACGCTGCCCGCCGTCCACCGACCGGACCGGCGGATACGGTAGGCGGATGGAGCGGCCGATGACCCCCGACGACGTGGTCACGGTGATCATGCGCCGACTCGCCGAGCACCACCGGGTGGTCCCCGGCTACGTCATCCGCGACGCGGTCGAGGCCGAGCTGCGCCAGCGGTTCCCGGACGTCGCGCTCCCCGAGCTGCGGGTGCCGCCCGAGGTCGCGGCCGAGCTGGTGGCCGGGTTCGGCGACGCCGCCACCGCGGCCGAGGACGATGCGGCGACCATGCCGGCCGTGCTCAGCGGCGACGAGACCGGGCGGCTGCTGGCGGCGCTCGGGCTGGCCGTCCACGTGGCCGCCTTCAACCTCGACCGGGACCGCCTGCACGTCGCCCAGATCCTGAACGGCTCGGCGGCCGCGCTGGTCGCCCTGGGTGCCGCGCAGCGCGCGGCGCACGCCGACGGCACCTCGGCGGTGCTGCTCTCGCCGGCCACCCTGCGCACCGTGCGGACCACCATGGTCGCCGTGCTGCAGGGGGTGCGTCACCGCGGCTGGCTCGCCGAGCACCTCGACCTGACCGCCACCACCACGATGTTCACCGACGTCCTGACCCTGCTCGGCGCGGTGCCCTGACCGCGGGTGCACCGGACCGGCACGCCGCCCCCGATCAGCGGGCCGGGACCGGTCCGCCCGACCGGCGGGCACCCGGCCGGGCGCCCGCCGGGTTCGGCCGGGCCGCGCCGCTCAAGTATCGGCACCCGGTGCCGATCAACCGAACATGGCAGTGCTCCTGCAGAGGCCGGTGGACAACCCGGAACGGCTCGCGGCGGTACGGGCGACCGGCCTGCTGGACGCCGAGGAGGCGCCCGGCCTACGCCGGCTGACTCGGCTGGCCGCGCGCCTGCTCGGGGTGCCCACCGCGCTGGTGTCGCTGGTGCTCGACGACCGGCAGGTGTTCGCCAGCCAGCTCGGGTTGCCGCAGCGCTGGGCCGAGCTCGGGCAGACCCCGATGACCCACTCGTTCTGCCAGCACGTCGTGGACGGCGACCAGCCCCTGGTGGTCACCGACGCCCGGACGAACCCGCTGGTGCGGGACAACCGGGCGATCGACGAGATCGGGGTGATCGCCTACGCCGGGATGCCGATCCGGGTCGACGGGCGGGTGCTCGGCGCGTTCTGCGCCATCGACAGCGCGCCGCGCTCCTGGTCGGAGCAGGAGCTGGCGATCCTGGAGGACCTGGCCGCGGCGGTCGCCTCGGAGATTCAGCTGGTCCGGGCGGCGCAGCACGCCGAGGCGACGTCCGCGCTGGTACGCCGGATCCTGGAGGTCTCCCAGGACGCGTACGTCTCGATCGACGCCGACGGCCGGGTGCTGGAGTGGAACCCGGCCGCCGAGCAGCTGTTCGGCTGGTCCCGGGACGAGGCCGTGGGCGTGGACCTGAGCCGGCTGGTCGTGCCCGAACAGCACCGCGACGCGCACCGGCGCGGGCTGGAGCGGGTGCGTAACTCCGGGACGTCCCGGCTGGCCGGCACCCGGCTGGAGCTGCCCGCGGTGGACCGCCGCGGGCGGGACTTCCCGGTCGAGTTGACCCTGCAGGCCACCGACACGGCCGGGGGCCGGCCGGTCTTCCACGCGTTCCTGCACGACATCAGCGCCCGGCGGGCCGCCGAGGAACAGCTGAGGCGGCAGGCCGAGCTGATCGACGCCGCGCCGGCGGCGATCATCGTCCGGGACCCGGACGGGACGATCCGGTTCTGGAACCGGGGCGCGGAGCGGATGTACGGCTGGCCGGCCGGCGCGGTGACCGGGCGCAACATCCACCGGCTGCTGTCCACCGCCTTCCCCAAGCCGCTGCCCGAGGTGGAGCGGGCCCTCCAGGAGACCGGTTCCTGGGAGGGTGAGCTGGTGCACCGGCGCTCCGACGGGCAGGTCGTGGTGGCGCTCAGCCGGCACGTGTCGCGCCCGTCGGCGGACGGGACCGGCTACGAGATCATCGAGACGAACACCGACATCACCGACCGCCGGCGGGCCGAGCTGGCCCGCGAGCAGAGCGAGCGGCGTTTCCGGGTGCAGTTCCACCAGTCCACGATCGGGCAGGTGATCGTCGGGCTGGACGGCGACATCCTGCACGTCAACGACGCGTACGCGCGGATGGTCGGCCGGTCGGCCGCCGAGCTGCGCGGGTACGGCGTGGTCCTGCTCACCCACCCGGAGGACCGCGCCGGCGACACCGAGGCGCTGGCCGGGCTGTTCGCCGGGGAGGGCGACGCGTACGAGCGGACCAAGCGCCTGGTGCACGCCGACGGTCACGTGGTGGACGTGCAGACCGGGGTGCGCCTGATCCGCGACGCCGACGGCCACCCGCAGCACCTGATCGGCGTGGTCCAGGACATCACCGAGCAGGTCCGGGCGCGGCGCGAGCGGGACGCCGCGGTGACCGTGCTGGCCGAGCGCAACGCGCAGCTGCACCGCGCGAACCAGCTCAAACTGGACCTGATGGGGATGCTGTCGCACGACATCGGCACCCCGCTGACCGCCATCCTGGGCTTCGGCGAGATGCTGTGCGAGGCCGAGCTGCCCGAGCCGCTGGGCACGCTCACCGCCCGCATCGTCGCCGCCGGCCACCGGATCGACGAGCTGCGGCACAACGTGCTGGCGATGTGCCAGCTGGACGCCGGCGAGCTGACCACCGTACGCCAGCCGGTCGCGCTGGCGGCGGCGCTGCGCGACGCGGCGGACGCGGCCGACACCACGGTGCCGATCAGCTGCCCGCCCGGGGTGACGGTGCTGGCCAACCCGGCCCATCTGCGCCAGATCGTGGTGAACTTCCTGACCAACGCCCGCAAGTACGGTGGCGGCGCCACCGCGGTGACCGTCGCGGTCGAGGGCCGCGAGGTGGAGATCGGTGTGCACGACGAGGGCCCCGGGGTCCCCGAACAGCTGCGGGCGCACCTGTTCGAGCGGTACACCCGGGCCGCGGACGCCGCCGCCGAGGGGCACGGGCTGGGCCTGCACATCGTGGTCAGCCTGGCGCGGGCGAACGGCGGGCGGGTGGCGTACCGGCCGGCCGAGCCGACCGGCAGCGTGTTCGCCCTGCGCCTGGAAATCGGGTGACGTCCGCGGGCCGGATGTGCCAGGGTCCGACCCCATGGACCCGATCAGCGAGGCGGAGATCCGCGCCTCGTTCGTCAACTGCAGCAAGGGTGAGGCAGCGCGGATCAAGCTGCCCCCCGACTTCCGCGACACCCCGTGGGCCGACCTGGACTTCCTCGGGTGGATCGACCCGTCCGCCCCGCAGCGCGCGGCGATCGTGACGCCCGGCCCGGCCGGCCCGGTGGCGCTGCTGCTGCGCAAGGCGGAACGCGGCGGCGCGACGAGCGCGGCCCGCTCCAGCATGTGCCAGGTGTGCCTGACCGACCACGCGGCCGGCGGCGTCAGCCTGTTCACCGCCCCGCTGGCCGGCGCGGCCGGCCGCAACGGCAACTCGGTCGGCGAGTACCTGTGCGCGGACCTGGCCTGCTCGCTGTATCTGCGCGGCAAGCGGCGGCCGAGGATGCGGCTGGTGCGCTTCGAGGAGACGCTGACCCTGACCGAGAGGATCGACCGGGCGCTGGCGAAGCTGGCCGCGTTCACGTCGCGGGTCACCGGCGCGTGACCGGCGGCGTCCCGGGCCGACCGTCTAGGGTCGGATCATGACTGCTGCGCGGGCACGATTCCGGGAATTGCACGAGGCGGGGACGTTCGTCATGCCGAACCCGTGGGACGCCGGGTCGGCCCGGCTGCTGGCCGGCCTGGGCTTCGCCGCGCTGGCCACCACGTCGTCCGGCTTCGCGGCCACGCTCGGCAAGCCGGACCAGCACGTCACCCGGGACGAGCTGGTGGCGCACGTGGCCGCGCTCAGCGCCGCGGTCGAGCTGCCGCTGAACGTGGACGCCGAGCGCTGCTTCGCCGACACCGCGGCCGGGGTCGCCGAGACGGTGGAGCTGCTGGCCGCGGCCGGCGCGGCCGGCATCTCGATCGAGGACTACGACCCGGCGACCGGCCGGATCGAGACCCCGCAGGTCGGGGCGGAGCGGGTGGCCGCGGCGGCGCGGGCCTGCGCCCGGTACGGCATCGTGCTGACCGCCCGCGCGGAGAACCACCTCTACGGGCACGACGATCTCGACGACACGGTGGCCCGGCTGCGGGCCTACCGGGAGGCCGGCGCGGACGTGGTGTACGCGCCGGGCCTGCGGGCCGCGGCGGACATCGCCCGGGTGGTCGCCGAGGTGCCCGCGCCGGTGAACGTGCTGGCCGTGGCGGGCGCCCCGGCCGTGCCGGAACTGGCCGCGCTGGGTGTCCGGCGGGTCTCCACCGGCGGGTCGCTGGCCTGGGCCGCCTACGGCGCCCTGCGCGACGCGGCCCGCGAGCTGCTCACCACCGGGACCACGTCGTTCCGCGACCGCGCGCTGCGCGGCGCGGAGATCGAGGCGGCGTTCGCCGCCGGGTGACCGGTCCGGGGCGTTCAGCCGGGCGGGTACGGCCCGGCGAGCGGCACCTCGATGGCCACCGTGCTGCCCTCGCCCGGGGTGCTCTCGATGCGCACCGTCCCGTCGTGCCCCTCGGCGATCGCCTTGACGATGCTCAGGCCCAGCCCGATCCCCGGCACCTCGGCCCGCTCGGCGTCGGCGGCGCGGCGGAACGGCGCGAGCACCCGGAACTGGTCCTGGCGGCTGATCCCGATCCCGGTGTCGCGCACCCGCAGCACCGCCGTCCCGGCCCGCTCGGTCGCGGTCACCGTGATCGTGCCCCGTTCGGTGAACTTGACCGCGTTGAGGATCAGCCGTTCCAGGGCCTGGCCCATCCGCCCCGCGTCGACGTCGGCGAAGACCGGCTCTTCCGCCTCCGCGACCATGGTCAGCCCCTTCGCCTCGGCCAGCGGCCGGTTCCCGGCGACCGCGGCGCGGGCCAGCGCGGCCAGGTCGGCCGGGGTCCGGACGAAGTCCCGGCTGCCGGCGCTGACCTGCGCGGCCAGCAGCATGTCGTCGACCACCGAGAGCAGCCGGTCGGAGTTGCGCTGCACCCGCTGCAGGAAGCCGTCGCGGGCGTCGGACGGCAGCGCCGGGTCGCCGAGCATCTCCAGGTAGCCGTGGATCGAGGTGAGCGGGGTACGCAGCTCGTGGTTGACCCGGGCGATGAACTCGTCCTTGATCCGCTCGGCGTCGCGCAGCCGAACCTGGATGTCGTGTCTCTCCCGGGCGTACTTGCGCAGCTCCAGGTGGTTGACCACGTGCCGGGCCAGGGCCAGCAGGCCGCGCTGCTGGGCCGCGGTGAGCGCGCCCGGCTCCGGCGCGGCGACGCAGAGGGTGCCCAGCGGCCGGCCCTGCGGGGTGATCAGCGGCGCCCCGGCGTAGAAGCGGATGTACGGCGGGCCGGTGACGGTCGCGCCGCCGGCGAAGCGGGGATCGTCGCGGGCGTCCGGGATCTGCAGCAGGCCGTCGCCGTGCATGGCGTACGTGCAGATCGAGCCCTGCCGGGCGCTCTCGCACCGGTCCACGCCGATCCGCGCCTTGAACCACTGGCGGTTCTCGTCGAGCAGGCTGATCATGGCGATCGGCTTGTCGCACAGCTGCGCGGCGAGCGCGACGATGTCGTCGAAGTCGCTCTCCGCCGGGGTGTCCAGCACCTCGTAGCCGTGCAGGGCGGCGAGGCGTTCCTGTTCGAGCGTGTGGCCGGCGATGTCCGTGGCCGCCATCCGAACCCTCCTTCGCCGTACCCCGGGTCCTTCGGAGCACGTCCCTCACCGGTATTGGTCGGCCACCCGGCCCCGGTGATGAGATCTACCCGCGATTCGATGCGGCCGCGCCGGTCTGCGGGCGGTGCTGCCACTGGTTCTCCAGGGTGCGGGCGTACGCCGAGCGCCCGGCCGGCAGCGTGAACGTCATCCGGGTGCCGGTGCCGTACGGGTTGGCGACCGCCTCGATGGTCCCGCCGTGCCGCTCCACGATCCGTTTGCAGACCGCCAGCTCCAGCCCGGGACCGCCGTGCCCCTCGGCCCGGTGGAAGTTGGTGAAGATGGCCTGGCGCATTCCGGGCGGGATGCCGCGCCCGTTGTCCAGGATGTCGATGCGCAACATGCCGTTCGGGGCCGGCTGCGCCGCGGCGCTGATCTGCGGCGGCACTCCCGGCGGGACGCTGCGGAGCGCGTGGTCGATCAGGTTCTCCAGCAGCTGCCGGGTCAGCACCGGGTCGGCCTCGACCGCATCCAGCTGGCCGAACGCGAACGCGGGTGGCGGGGCGCCGCTGCTCTCCGCCTGGTCGTACCGGCTGTTGGCGATGTCGGTGAGCATCAGCTGCAGGTTGATCGTGGTGGGCATCAGCTTGCCGTCGCGGGCGGCGGTGTAGGCGAGCAGCCCGTTCAGGAAGGTCCGCATCCGGGCCGCGGCGCGCTGGATCCGGGCGACCCGCTCGGCCGGCCGGTATCCGGCCAGCTCGGTCTCCAGCACCTCGGCCCAGCCCTCGATGGTGGTCAGCGGGTTGAGCAGGTCGTGCGCCACCACCCCGGCGAACGACATCAGCTCGTCACGGTGCCGGCGGTCGGCGGTGACGTCGTGGAAGACCACCACCACGTGTTGCGGACCGCCCGGGCTGGCCAGCCGGGCCACGTTGAACCGGACGATCCGGCCCTCGGGCACCGCCGCGTTGCGGACCAGCACGTCCATCGGTTCCACGTCGGCGCCGGCCAGCGCCCGGTGGTACGGCATGTCGGCGTCGGCCAGCGGGGTGCCGTCCGGGCGGAAGAAGCCGTAGTCGCTGCCCAGCGTGGTGCCCCCGGCGACCGTGCTGGTGCTGCCCAGCAGCCGTCCGGCGGCCGGGTTGCGCAGCACCAGGCGGCCGTGCTGGTCGAGGATGGCCAGCCCCTCGGTCATCGAGTTGACGATCGTGGTCATCAGGCCGGCCTTCTCGGTGGCCTCGTGCTCGGAGGCGCGCAGCCGCTCGATCAGCGCGGTCCGCTCGTCCCGGCTGAACGCCAGGGCCAGGCCGACCAGGGCCAGCACCCCGACGTACAGCTGGACGATCAGGGTCTGGGTGCCGCGGGTGCTGGCCTCGATCGACGCGTACGGCCCCTGCCCGTGCACGGTGAACACGGCGGCGGCGGTCCCGAAGGCCATGACGTGCCCGATCACCAGCACGGTGGGCAGGCGCAGCGCGACCCACACCGTGATCGCCAGCAGCACGAAGCCGATCGGCAGGCGCTCGTTGACCGAGAACACGTAGTAGTAGGCGGCCGCCGAGAGGGCGTACGCGATGACCGCCTCCGGCCAGGCGGGCCGGGCCCCCGGCAGGTCCCGCAGCCGCCGCGCGGCGGGGCCGAAGACCAGCACGCTGACCACGTCACGGACCAGCCAGATCGCGGTCCGGGCGAGTACGTCGTCGCCGGTGACCAGCTGCTCGCCGAGCCCGCCGACCAGCGCGGCGCCGAGCGCGGCGGCGGTCGCCACCAGCAACACCCGCAGCAGGTCGGCGAGGGTGGCCAGGGGCCGGCCACGGCGCTCCGGGTCACTGCCCGCCGCCCAGACGCCGGGCAGCACGCGGGGCGCGGCGAACGCGAAGATCAGCGCGCCGAGCACCGCGGCCGCGCCGTGCACGCAGGCGACCTCGGCGCGCATCCCGGTGGCCACGAGAGCGAGCGTGGTGAGCACGCCGAGCACGCCGGCGTCCACCCACCGCCAGCGCGAGTCGAAGCGGTCGACCAGCCAGACGGCGGCGACCGCGGTGGCCGGCCAGATCACCGGCATGGCTCCCGGCTCGCCCAGGACGGTGAGGTGGCCGGCGAGCAACGCGACGAGGTAGAGCGCCGCGAAACGCACGGTGCTGGGCAACATCCGAAGACTCATCTTTGTTCGCCTCGTGTCGAAGGTGGCCGCCTCCAACCCCCTGGTTCGGCAGCAACCGCGAAAGGCTGAACATCGAGGCACAAAGTCCTGCACCGGGCGCAGCGTGAAACCCCTCTCAAAAGAGGTATCTCAGAGTCCTTTTAGCCTACGGTGATCACGTGCGACTCAACCGCTCCACCGACATCGCGCTGCGGGTGCTGATGCTCAGTGCGGCACGCGCCGACCGGCTGACCGTCGACGAGCTGGCCGAGGCTCTCGCCGTACCCCGCAACCACCTCGCCAAGGTGGTGCAGACGCTGCAGCGGCGCGGCCTGCTGGAGACCGTCCGCGGCCGCGGCGGTGGCGTGCGGCTGGCCGACGCCGGCCGCACCGCGTCGGTCGGCGGCCTGGTCCGCGACCTGGAGGGGGAGACCGAGGTGGTCGACTGCGACGGCGACCCGGCCTGCCCGTTGACCGGCAACTGCCGGCTCCGGGGAGCGTTGCGCGCCGCGCAGGGAGCGTTCTACGCCGCACTGGACCCGATCACGATCGGTGATCTCGCCGCGCCGCCGGTGCGGGAGACGCTGCTGAGCATCGGCCGTCGTTGACCCTTGGAGGAAACCATGCTGTCCGCAACGAGCACCCCCGTGGTGGAGGCGACCCTTCCGGTCGTCGGCGCGCACCTGGAAGCCATCACCGGCGTCTTCTACCAGACGATGCTGGGGGAGAATCCCGAGCTGACCAACCTGTTCAACCGCGGGGCGCAGGCCACCGGCGAGCAGCGGCAGGCGCTGGCCGGCTCGGTCGCCGCGTTCGCCGCGCACCTGATCGGAGCCGGCCCGGACGCGGTGGTCTTCGAGCACATCGTCGAGCGGATCGCGCACCGGCACTGCGCGCTCGGCATCCGCCCGGAGCAGTACACCACGGTCGGGCGCTACCTGCTGCGCGCGGTCGGCACGGTGCTCGGCGACGCGGTGACACCGGAGATCGCGGCCGCCTGGGACGAGGTGTACTGGCTGTTCGCCGCGCGGCTGATCGGCCGGGAGGCGCGCCTGTACGCCGAGGCCGGCGTGGACGGCACCGATCCGTGGCGGGACTACCAGGTGGTCAACCGGATCGCCGAGGCGGAGGACACCGTGTCCCTGCTGCTGGCCCCGCTGGACGGCGAGCCGGCGCCGCCGTTCACCCCGGGCCAGTACGTCACGGTGGCGGTCGACCTGCCGGACGGCAGCCGGCAGCTGCGGCAGTACTCGCTCTCCCAGGCTCCGGCCGCCGGGTCGTTGCGGATCACGGTGCGCCGGGTCCGCGGCCGCGCCGGGGCACCGGACGGGCTGATCTCCGGCTTCCTGCACGACCGGGTCGAGGTGGGCGACAAGCTGCGGCTCAGCCAGCCGTACGGCGATCTCGTGCTGCGCCCCGGCGACAGCCCGCTGCTGCTGGTCAGCGCGGGTGTCGGGATCACCCCGATGGCGGCCATCCTGGACCACGTGGCGCGCACCGCACCGGGCCGGGAGGTGGTCGCGGTGCACGCCGATCGCAGCGCCGAGCGGCACCCGCTGCGCGCCGACATCGCCGTCAGTGGCGCCCGGCTGCGCTCCTTCACCAGCCAGGTGTGGTACGAGGACAGCAGCGGCCGGATCGACGTCGAGAAGATCCCGCTGCACCCGGACGCCGAGGTCTACCTGTGCGGCCCGGTGCCGTTCATGCAGCAGGTACGCGCCGGCCTGCACCGCCGCGGGATCCCGGACGAGCGGATCCGCTACGAGGTGTTCGGCTCCGAGCAGTGGCAGGCGCTGGCCGTGTCGTGACCGGCCGGGCTCTCCGGTCCCACCCGCGGACCGGGGAGCTCCGCGCACCGGAGAGCTCCGCGCACCGGAGAGCCCCGCGGACCCGGCCCGGACCACGCGGCGTTCCGGAACACCACGATCGAAGTCGATGCGATCGGCGGTTGCCTGTTCACGTGCACATGTCCTAGATCACCTTGTTGATCTATAGGATATCTGCGAATATCTGCGCCATGCCCGTGGTCCTGCATTGGTTCCTGCCCACGACCGGCGACAGCCGGTCCATCGTCGGCGTCGACGACCGTGGTGGCCGGAGCACCCACACCGACGGCGCCGCCCTGCGCGAGCCGGACATCGACTACCTGGTGGACGTCGCCCGCGCCGCCGAGCGCAACGGTTTCTCCGGGGTGCTCACCCCGACCGGCACCTGGTGCGAGGACGCGTGGCTGACCACCGCGGCGATCGCCCGGGAGACCAGCACGCTGCGTTTCCTGGTGGCGTTCCGGCCCGGCTCGCTCTCCCCCACCCTGGCCGCCCAGATGGCCGCCACCTTCCAGCGGCTCTCCCGGGGCCGGCTGATGCTCAACATCGTCACCGGCAGCGACGCCGCCGAGCAGCGCCGCTTCGGCGACTGGCTGGACAAGGACAGCCGGTACGCGCGCACCGACGAGTTCCTCACCGTGCTGCGCGGGGCGTGGCAGGGCCCGTTCGACTTCCAGGGCGAGCACTACCGCGTCGCCGGGGCGTTCGCGCCGCGGCGTTTCGACCCGCCGCCGGTCTACTTCGGCGGGTCCTCCGAGCCGGCGCTCACCGTCGCCGCCAGGCACGCCGACGTCTATCTGACCTGGGGCGAGCCACCGGCTGCGGTGGCCGAGAAGATCGCCGCGGTGCGCAAGCGGGCGGACGAGGCCGGGCGCCCGGTGCGCTTCGGCATCCGGCTGCACGTGATCACCCGGGACACCGCCGCGGCCGCCTGGGCGCAGGCCCACGCCATGCTGGACGCCCTCACCCCGGAGCAGATCGAGAAGGCCCAGAGCTCGCTGCGCGCGGCCGAGTCGGTCGGCCAGCAGCGGATGCTGGCCCTGCACGGCGGCACCCGCGACGGCCTGGAGATCTACCCCAACCTGTGGGCCGGGGTGGGTCTGGTCCGTCCCGGCGCCGGCACCGCTCTGGTCGGCAGCCATCAGGAGGTGGCCGACCGTATCGCCGAGTACCACGAGCTCGGCGTCGACGAGTTCATCCTCTCCGGGTACCCGCACCTGGAGGAGGTCTGGCACGCCGGTGAAGGCCTGATCCCCGAGCTGCGCCGGCGCGGCCTGCTCGACACTTCCGGAGGAGTTTCCGCATGACCAGTCCGTTCCTGCGCCGCCGCGACCTGCTCCGGCTCGCCGCCGGCGCCGGCGCCGCCTCGCTGCTGGCCGCCTGCGCCGGCCCGGGCGACTCCACCTCGGCCACCGGCGGCGGCTCGGGCGGCGGCCTCACCGGCCCCCGGGAGGGCGACCTGTCCTTCGCGCACTGGCGCGCCGAGGACAAGGACGTCTTCGACCGGATCATCAAGGACTTCCGGAGCAAGAATTCCGAGATCACCGTACGGCAGGACATCTCCCCGTCGAACGACTACCAGAGCACCGCCCTGCAGAAACTGCGCGGCGGCTCGGTCGGTGACGCGTTCACCGCGTTCCGCGGCGCGCAGTTCCTGGAGGTCGCCAAGGCCGGCGTGTGGACGGACCTGACCGGCCAGTCGGTCGTGCAGCGATACGAGCCCGCCCTGATCACCGCCGGCGCCCGGGACGGCAAGCAGCTCGGGTTGCCGTACCAGCTGGTGTTCAACATGCCGCTGGCCAACACCGACCTGCTCACCAAGGCCGGCGTCTCGGCCGCGCCGAAGGACTGGGACGGCTTCCTGGCACTGCTGGAGGCGTTGAAGGGCCGGGGCGTCACGCCGATCGCCTGGCCCGGCGGCGACGCGGCCAACGCCGGGCAGCTGCTCAACGTCATGGTGGTCAACAACGCGCCGACCGACGACGCGCTCGGGAAGATCGAGACCGGCGCGGCGAAGGTGACCGACGACTGGTTCCTCACCGTGCTCAAGCAGTATCAGCAGCTGCGGCCGTACTTCCAGCAGGGCGCCACCGGGACCGGCAGCGACGCCGCGCTGGCGCTGTTCGCCCAGGGTAGAGCGGGCCTGCTGGCCACCGGCTCGTTCCAGGTCTCCGGGGTCCGCAAGCTCGGCGCCACCTTCGGCATCGACCTGCTCGCGCCGATCACCACCACCGCCGACAGGGCGAGGTACGAGGGCGTCTTCAACGCGACGTTCATCCTGGGCGTCAACGCCAAGTCCGCCGAGCAGCCGGCCGCGCTGGCCTGGCTGGAGCACCTCTCCGACCCGGCGGTGGCCGGTGTCTACGCCAACGGCACCGCGCAGCACGTCACGGTCAAGGGCGTCGAGTACACCAACCCGGACCTGAAGGCGCTGGCGCCGTGGCTGACCCGCCGGACCGCGCTGGCCCCGCGCTTCCAGTTCGCCAACCTGGACGTGCGCGGCGCGGTGGAGAACGCCGCGGTCCAGGTGGTCGGGGGCAAGAGCCCGGAGGAGGCCGCCGAGGCGGCCCAGAAGGTCATCGACCAGAAGAGATGACCCGCCGCACCCCGCACACGCTGTACCTGTTCGCGGTGCCCGCGCTGGCCCTGTACGGCGGGTTCTTCCTGCTGCCCGCCGTGCAGGGCCTGCGCTACGCGACCACCGACTGGGACGGCTACAGCGCCACGTTCCGCGAGGTCGGCGCCGCGAACCTGACCGATGTGGTGAGCAACGACGACCTGTTCCGGCACGCGCTCACCAACAACCTGAAGTTCCTGCTCGTGGTGGTGCTCGGGCAGACCGCGCTGGCGCTGCTGCTGGCGGTCCTGCTGGCCGCCCGCAGCCGCGGGTCCACGCTGCTGCGCGCGCTGTTCTTCCTGCCCACCGTGCTGTCCTCGGTGTCGGTCGCGTTCATCTGGAAGTTCGTCTACGACCCGAACTTCGGGCTGGCCAACGCGCTGCTGGACGCGGTCGGACTGGACCGTTTCCGCTCGGCCTACCTCGGCGACGAGGCCACCGCCATCCTGTGGGTGGCGGTGGCCCAGATCTGGTTCCACGCCGGACAGATGATGGTGGTCTACATCGCCGGGCTGCACCAGATCCCGGAGGAGCTGTACGACGCGGCGAAGACCGACGGCGCCGGCCGCTGGCAGCAGTTCCGGCACGTCACCTGGCCGATGGTGGCGCCGGCGACCGCGCTCGTGGTGGCGTACACGACGATCCAGTCGTTCAAGGCCTTCGACCTGATCCTGGGGCTGGCCGGCAACCCGCCACGGTCCAGCCTGGACGTGCTCGCCACCCGGATCTACGCCACCTTCGCCAACTCGCAGCTCGGCTACGCGGCGGCCGAGTCGATCGTCTTCATGGCCGCCATCGCGCTGGTCACCTGGTTGCAGAACCGGGCCG
This sequence comes from Actinoplanes teichomyceticus ATCC 31121, assembly GCF_003711105.1. Classification (NCBI taxonomy): domain Bacteria; kingdom Bacillati; phylum Actinomycetota; class Actinomycetes; order Micromonosporales; family Micromonosporaceae; genus Actinoplanes; species Actinoplanes teichomyceticus. The sequence goes on along the minus strand of NZ_CP023865.1, from coordinate 2,046,470 downwards.
CACGACTGGCACACGGATGAGGGGCCCCGCCGTGGCGCGACGCCTGGTGCTAGCCGTCTACGCACTGTTGATCATCGTGCCGCTCGTGGTGATCGTCGGCGGCAGCTTCAAGACCACCCAGGACCTGTTCGCCGCGCCGTTCGGCCTGCCCACCCGCCCGACGCTGGACAACTACGTCACCGTGCTGTCCCGGCAGAACCTGCTGCGGGTGCTCGGCAACAGTGTGCTCGTGGTCGCCGTCTCGGTGCCGGTCACCCTGCTGCTGGGCAGCCTGGTCGCGTTCGCGGTGGCCCGGCTGCCGCGCTGGCCGTCCCGGATCCTCTACGCCGTCTTCGCGGTCGGCCTGGCCGTGCCCGCCCAGGCCGTGATGATCCCGCAGTACGTGCAGTTCGACCGGCTCGGCCTGCGCGACAGCCTGCTCGGGCTGATGCTGGTCAACGTCGTGGTCACCCTGCCGGTCGCGGTGTTCATCCTGGCCGGCTTCCTGAAGACGCTGCCGGCCGAGCTCTATGAGGCGGCCGAGCTCGACGGCGCCGGGCCGTGGGCGGCGTACCGGCGGATCGCGGTGCCGGTGTCGTACCCCTCGCTCGCCGCCACCGCGATCTTCCTGGTCGTCATGCACTGGAACGACCTGCTCTACCCGCTGCTGTTCATCGACGACCCGGACAAGCGCACCCTGCCCCTGGCGCTGCTCGACTTCCAGGGCGAGTACCTCACCGAGTACCCGCTGCTGTTCACCGGCGTGGTCGTCGCCTCGCTGCCGATGATCGTGGCCTACGCCTTCCTGCAGCGGCACTTCGTCGCCGGCATCACCGCCGGCGCGGTCAAGGGTTAGGGCCGGACCCGCCGGCGGGGATCCCCGCGGGCGGGTCCTCGGCAGCTGGCACACCGGCGCGGGCCGCAGCCGGCGGTCCGCGTCACCGGTCCGGGCCGACCAGCCGGTGGTCCGCGCCACCGGCCCCGGCCGGACAGCCCGCCGTCCGCATCACCGGTCCGGGCCGACCAGCCGGTGGTCCGCGCCACCGGCCCCGGCCGGACAGCCCGCCGTCCGCATCACCGGTCCGGGCCGACCAGCCGGTGGTCCGCGCCGCCGGTCCTATCCGGGCAGCCGGCCACCCGCGCGCTCCGGTACCTCGCCGCCGTTGGCGATGACCAGGTCGGCGTGGTCGCGGACCCGCTCGGCGGCGTAGAACGCATCCTCCTGGCGCGCCCATCGGTCCCAGTGCGGTGCGTAGGTCGCCCCGTCCCGGGCCAGGGCCCGCCGCTTGCGCAGCCAGCCGGGGCTGTCCAACCAGATCAACCCGCTGCGATACGCCCGGAGCCGGCCCGCCCCGGCGCCCACCCCCTCGACCACCAGCCAGCCCGCGTCCGGCACCGGATGCTCCTCGGCGTACGCCCCCGCGGCCCAGTCCCACCGCCGCCACACTGCGCGACGGTTCTCGGCGAGCGGCCGCAGCACCCAGTCACGCAGGGCCAGCACGCCCGGCTCCAGCCCGTCCCAGCCGGCGTACAGGTCGTCCATGTGGATCAGCGGCGCGCCGAGCCGGTCGGCCACGCCGCGGGCCAGGGTGGTCTTGCCGGACCCGGAGCGCCCCTCGACGGCGAGCACCCGCCGCCCGCCGGCGGACGGCTCCCGGCCGCGGGCCCACTCGACCACCCGTGCCACGGCCTGCTCCGGCCAGCGCTCCCGTTCCCCCGCCACACCCCGATCCCAGCACAGCCCCCGGCACGCCCCTTCCCCGGCCGAGGTGAGCGACGGCAGGACCCGGCCGGAGTGAGCGACGGCAGGACCCGGCCGGAGTGAGCGACGGCAGGACCCGGCTCGCGGTCAGGGGCACTCCTGGCGGATCTCGGCGAGGACCTCCGGGGCCGGCCAGTCGTCGACCCGGAACCTGGGTGGGGCGAGCAGCGGCTCGGCCTGCAGCCCGACGCGCTCGGCGACCGTGTCCCACGGCGCGCGGAACCGCGGCCCGGTCTCCGGGTGCACGAACGCGATGGTGTCCGCCTTGGGGAGCAGCGTGCTCACGCCGGCCGTCCACACCGCCACGGTCTCCGGGACACCGCCCACCGGCTCGGTCGCGAGCAGCACGCCGACCTGCACGTCGACACCGGCCCGGGCGTACTGCTCGGCGAGCCAGTCGGTCTGCCCGTGGTACTCGGTGAGCGCGAGCAGCATCGCGGCGCGGCGGGCCGAGAGGTGGTGCGGGTGCCCGGCCGGCGGGGCGTACGCGATCGTGCGACCCTGCGGCCCGGCCACGTAACCGACCGGCGACAGGCTCCGTGGCGCCTCCTTGAAGTGCTGGCCGGCCAGCGCGTAGAACGGCTCGGCGGTGATCCGCGGCAGCGGGCACAGCAGCAGCGTGTTGTTGTCCGGCGCGAACGCCAGCACCGGCCCGCCGAGCCGCTCGCCGACCTCGGCCAGCCAGCCGGGCGCCAGCAGCAGCGAGGTGAAGTACGCGTCGCCGTCGTCGAGCATGCTGATCAGCGGCTGTCCGCCGGGCCAGGGCTGTTCCAGTGAGGCGCGGGCCATCTCGGCGAGGTTGTCCCGGGCGGTGGCGAACACCTCCTCGACGGTGACGCCCCACTCGTCGACCCGGTCCGGGACGACGTAGGCCATCGCGTCCGGCTGGTCCACCACGACCAGTTCCTTCAGGTACGGCAGCGCGGCCCGGGAGATCGGCGGGCGCATCCCGGGCGGGCCGGCCGACCCGAACGTCACCGGGCGCAGCACCGGGCGCAGCTTGGGACGTACGGTCTCCCAGGTGTCCTGCGGCGGCGGCGCCGCCATGATCCGCACGAGCTTGGCCAGGCGCTCCCGGCGCTCGGCCGTGGTCACACCGGCCGTCTCGCGGAAGATGTTGGCGAGATAGAGGTGGGCCGGCCCGGCCGACCCGGTGCGATAGATCGCGATGGCGAACTCGTCCGGCCGGTGCACCGCGCGTTCCACACCCGGTGTCCTGCGGGCGACACGCAGAGCCAGCGCCGCAAATCGGCGCCGCGGAGAGACGAACCGGTCGAGCAATCCCACGGCGGAACCCTAGCCGACCCGGAGCACCGGGGTCAGGCTCGTCCGCAGGATCCAGCCGGCGCCCGCTCGTGACCGATCACCGCTGGTCACGTCCCCGCCCCGGGTCACCGGTGGAGCACCGGCCCGGCGGCGTCCGTCCGTACCGCGGGTGCCGCTGCGCCCGGCGCGGCGGCCGTTCGTCTCCGGTGCAGAAGTGAACGTACGGCCTGGCCTCACTCGCCGCCGAGCTGGGCGACGCGGTGGTCCCGGTGCCCGCCGACATCACCAGCGCCGACGACATCGCCCGGATCCTGGCCGCGGCCGGCGACCGGATCGACGGCCTGGCCAACGTCGCCGGGTCGTCGACGACTTCACCCCGATCCACGAGACCTCCGACGCGGTGTGGGACCGGATCTTCGCGGTCGACGTCGACGGCCTCGTCAGACTCACCCGCGCGGTGCTGCCGGCCATGCTCAGCGCCCGGCGCGGCGCGAACCGTCAACGTCGCGTCCGAGGCGGCGCTGCGCGGCAACGCGGCAGGGGTGGCCTACACCGCCTCCAAGCACGTCGTGGTCGGCATCACCAGGAACACCGCTTTCATGTACGGCGGGGAGGGCCTCCGGGTGAACGCGGTCGCCCCGGGCGGGGTGGCGCCTCGCTGGATCCCCGGACCAGCGCCAGGTAAACCCCGCGCATGTCGTCGTCGGCGAGCAGCCGCTCGATGAAGCGCTCGCCGAACGCGGTCACCGGAGCGGCCAGCAGCGGCTCGTCGTCGATGGTGAGCTGCATGGTGCCCAGGAACAGCAGCTCCTTGGTGCCGAGATGGCGGATCACCGGAGCCGGGTTGATCTCGGCGAGGGCCGCGATGTCCCGCACCGAGGTGCGCGAATAGCCACGCTCGCGGAACAGCCGGGTCGCCGCAACACGAATCTCCTCCCGGGTCGCTGCCCCCGTAGGCCTCACCATGCCCCGATGCTATGCCGTCGCCACAGGGGGCAGGATTACGCCAGGGCCCGGTTATACCCAGCCAGATTTCCCATTTTCGGAAATATCCCGCTGATTCCTTCGATCGGAGGAAACGCTCGGCCCGGTCGTGTTCAGCTTTTCCCCGGAAAACGGCTACTGCCAGGAAAGGGATGAGATGAGCAAGACGACACGGAGCCTGACCCTTGCCGGAGCGGGACTCCTCGCCGGCGCCGCGTTCGCCGGACCCGCGCAGGCAGCGCCCGCGGACGTGCCGGACACCAGCGGCGCGATGAGGGGCCAGGCGCAGAGCCACCGTAACGGCGACATCGCCGGCTACTACGACTCCAGGATCGCGTGTGAAGAGATCAGTCGGATCGGCGCCGCCGTCGGCGCCTGGCAGGAGACCGACTGCAGACAGGGGTTCCAGGGAGTCCGCCGGATATTCGTGCTGGTCGTCGATTTCGACGAGAGCGGCGAACCGGCCTGGCCGGAGATGCCGAGCGTCAGCGGTCCGGACGACGGCACCGCCCCGAGCGGCGGCCCGGGGACACCCGTCGCCCCGGCGACCGGCGCCCCGGACACCTCGGGCACACCGGTCGACACCGGCACACCGTCACCCGCGACCGGCCCGGCGCCGGCCCAGCCCGTGACGACAAGCCCGCAGGGCCCCACCGGCGGCCCGGCGCCGGCCACGAACGCCCCGGCCCCGGCCGACACGACCGGCCCGGCGCCGACGGACACCACGGGAACGGCTCCGACCGACACCACCGGAACAGCTCCGACCGACACCACCGGAACCACCCCAACCGACACCACCGGAACAGCTCCGACCGACACCACCGGAACCACCCCAACCGACACCACCGGAACCACCCCAACCGACACCACCGGAACCACCCCAACCGACACCACCGGAACAGCTCCAACCGACACCACCGGAACCACCCCAACCGACACCACCGGAACAGCTCCAACCGACACCACCGGAACCACCCCAACCGACACCACCGGAACAGCTCCGACCGACACCACCGGGCCGGCCCCGGCCGACATGACCGGACCGACCCTGACGCTGGAACCGGGCACTGAGCAGCCGGTCACCGCTGCCGGCAACACCACCGGCGGCAACGACGACACCGCGACCGGCACCGCCGCCAACGCCAACGCCAACGCGGCCGGCAACACCGCGGCGGACAACGCCATCACCGGTAACGCGACGAGTCTGGTCGGCGACCCCAGCACCACCGGTCCGGCCAGCGCCAGCGCCACCGCACTGGACAACAGCGCCTCCGCGGGCGACACCGGGAACGCCCCGGTGAACGCCGCCAGCACGAACGCCGCCACCAACGCGACGAACACCGGCAACACCGCGGGTGGCTCGGACGACGCCACCAGCGCCGCAGCCGGCCGGATGAGCGGCGACAACACCGCAACGGGCACCGCCGCCAGCCAGCCGAACAACACCACCGCGAGCGGCACCGACAACACCAGCACCGCCGCCAGCCAGCCGAGCAACACCACCGCGAGCGGGACGGCCGACGCCACCGCGAGCAGCGCCGCCACGGCGGCCGACAGCATGGCCGCCAACAGCGGTAACACCACCACCAACGCCTCCGGACCGAGCAACCCGTCCCGGCGCTGAACCTGTTTCCACGGCCGCTTCCGCCGAACGGCGGGAGCGGCCGCCACCGGTATGTCCAGTGAACAGCCGAGGAGGCTGAGAATGCGAACAGCGATGAGGCTGGCCGTCGCCGGAGCCGGGACGGTCGCCGCGCTCGCGGTGCCGCCCGGTCCCGCATCGGCGGCCCCGCCGGCCGTGCCGGATCCGGACGTCATGGCGGCCTGCCAGACCTTCAACCGGATCGGCGAGGAGACCGGTCTGTGGGACCGCCAGGACTGCTCGCTCTGGCGGGCGAACCAGCAGCAATCCGTGCTGATCGTCAATGGCTCGATCCAGGTGGTCCGCAACGCCGGCGTTCCGCGCGTGCCCGTGGTCGACGTCAACGTGGAGGTGCCGGCGGTCCTGCCGCCGGTGGTGAACATCAACGGCCCGGCGGGCCAGACGACGACACTGCTCACGCCCACGCCGCCGCAGGCCGCCCGGCACTGAACAGCGGGCCGGAAAGGCCGCACCCCGTGCGGAGCCGCGCCCCGTGCGGAGCCGCGACCCGCGCGGAGCCGCGACCCGTGCGGAGCCGCGCCCCGTGCGGAGCCGCGACCCGCGCGGAGCCGCGACCCGTGCGGAGCCGCGACCCGTCACCGGACCGCCGCGCCGAACCGTCCCGTGCGAAGCGGCGACCGGTCAGCGAGCCGCCGGGAACGAAAGGTGGGCCGGCGAGGGCTTCGCATTCGGAACGGGCCGGCGAAGCCCTCCGGGCCCCGGAGGGTGAACCGTCACCGGCGGCGGCGGCCCGGCGCGAGCCGCGCCGGGCCGCCGCGGCCGCAAGACCCCGGAGCCCCGGTCCCGGCGCGGTCAGCCGCCGGCCATCGCCCCGACCACCATGAACGGCTCCTCGCCGCGGGCCACCCGCTCCGGAAGCGGGGCGTCCGGCGGCTCGTTGGACAGGTCCTCCTCGCAGGCGAAGAACCGCACCAGTGGCCGCCGCTGCCCGGTCGTCCGGTCCCGGATCGTGCCGACCAGCATCGGGTAGTCGCGCTCCACCGCGTCGAGCACCCCGCGCTGGGTGACCGGCCCGGCCACCTCCACCCGCACCTCCTTGCCGGAGTGGGCCAGCGTGCGCAGGTGCACCGGCAGGATCACCCGGATCATGGCAGCACCTGTGCCTCGACGGACAGCACCGGCGGCAGGTCACGCACGATCGCGGTCCACGTGTCGCCGCTGTCGGCGGACGCGTACACCTGTCCCCCGCTGGTGCCGAAGTAGACGCCGCACTCGTCGAGGGTGTCCACCGCCATCGCGTCCCGCAGGACGTTGACGTAGCAGTGCGACTGGGGCAGCCCCGCGGTCAGCGGCTCCCACTCCTCGCCACCGGTGCGGCTGCGGTAGACGCGCAGCTTGCCGTCCATCACGTAGTGCAGCGAGTCGCTGGTGATCGGGACGACGTAGACGGTCTCCGGCTCGTGCGCGTGCACCGCGATCGGGAAGCCGAAGTCGGTGGGCAGGTTGCCGCTGACCTCCCGCCACCGGCCGCCCGCGTCGTCGGTACGCATCACGTCCCAGTGCTTCTGCATGAACAGCGTGTCCGGCCGGGACGGGTGCATGGCGAGCCGGTGCACGCAGTGCCCGACCTCGGCGTCCTCGTCCGGGATGCCGCCGGAGCGCAGCCCCGCGTTGATCGGCTGCCAGGTGACGCCGCCGTCGTCGGTGCGGAACGCGCCGGCCGCCGAGATCGCCACGAACATCCGCTCCGGGTCGGACGGGTGCAGCAGGATGGTGTGCAGGCACATCCCGCCCGCCCCGGGCTGCCACTGCGGGCCGCTCCGGTGCTGGCGCAGCCCGGTCAGCTCCTCCCATTTCTGGCCGCCGTCGGTGGATTTGTAGAGGGCGGCGTCCTCCGCGCCGGCCCACACGGTGTCCGGGTCGGTCCGGGACGGCTCCAGGTGCCAGATCCGCTTGAACTCCCAGGGGCGCGGGGTCCCGTCGTACCACAGGTGCTCGCCGACGTCACCCTGGTAGGTGAAGTCGTTGCCCACCGGCTCCCAGTGCCGCCCGCCGTCGTCGGAGCGCTGGATCACCTGGCCGAACCAGCCCGAGGACTGCGAGGCGTAGAGCCGGTCGGGCTCGGCCGGGGAGCCGTTGACGTGGTAGATCTCCCAGCCCGGGAAGTGCGGGCCGTCGACCTGCCAGTCCTGTCGGGTGCCGTCGGACGTCAGGATGAAGGCACCCTTGCGAGTGCCGACCAGTAAGCGAACGCCGCTCATCTGCCCACTCCTCTGCGTAGCCGTGTCAGCGCATCCTGCTGCATCGCAGCACGGTAACGCGGGGGTACGACAGAGAAGTCGCCCGATCAAGCCGGCGGGAGGGTCAGCGCTCCAGGCCGCGGGCCATCTCGGCCTGCTCGGCCAGCACCTCGTTCATCCGCACCTGGACCGCGTCCATCTTGCCGATGGTCTCGCTGGTGGTGTGGATGCCGGCCGCCACGGTCTCGGCGCTGGCCTGGATCCCGGCGATCTGCTGGGCCACCCGCTGGGTCGCCTCGGCGGTCTCCCGGGCCAGTTCCTTCACCTCGCCGGCGACGACCGCGAAGCCCTTGCCGGACTCGCCGGCCCGGGCCGCCTCGATGGTGGCGTTCAGCGCGAGCAGGTTGGTCTGCTCCGCGATCGATTCGATGATCTTGATGACGTCGCCGATCGCGGTGGACGCCTGGCCCAGCGCGGCCACCTCGGTGGTCATCGCCGAGGCCCGGCTGACCGCCTGCTCGGCGACGGCGGTCGCGTCGCCGCTGGCGCTGCGCAGCCGCTCGACCGTGTCCAGCAGGGCCCGCGCGTTGGCGGCCGCCCGCTCGCTGCTGCGCAGCACGTCGAGCCGCTGGTTGACCAGCTGCTGCACGTTGCGCAGGGCGGCCGCCCGGGAGTCGGACAGCTCGATGTACTCGGTGGTGAAGAAGTCCATGGTGCCGACGATCTGGTCCCCGCTGGTGATCGGGAAGCAGACGCCGGAGCGGACCCCGGCGCGGCCGGCGGCGGGCGCCCGCACGCAGTCGGTGATCTCCGCCAGGTCACGGACGAAGACCAGGTCCTTGGCCCGCCAGGCGCGGCCGGAGAGCCCGACGCCCTCGGCGAACGTCGCGGCGAGCGTGACCCGGCGGAACTCCTCGCCGGCCGAGCCGGACTCGACCGCGAACCTGAGCACCCGCTCGGCCGGGTCGATCTCCCAGTACGACCCGTACGCCCATCCGAACGCCTGGCGCACCGAGTCCAGCGCGGCCCGCAGCGCCGCCTGGCTGTCCTGGGCGGTGCCCAGGTTGGTGACGACCGTGGTGACCGCCATCCGGTCGTCGGCGACCTGGCGCAGCTCGGCGGCGGCGACCGCGGCGCTGCGCGCCCGCTCGGCGATCCGGGCGATCGTCGCGAACTTCTCCCGGCGCGAGTCGTCCAGGTAGAGCGGCGTCGGCGAGTAGTACTCCAGCACCCCGACCACCTCGGCGCCCTTGGTGACCGGCACGACCATGCCGGCGACCATCCCGGCGTTCATGGCGGCCTGGCAGCGACGGCAGTCACCGCACTCGCCGGGCGCATCGGCGTGGGTCAGCTGCCGGTTGCGGTACGCCTTGCCGATCAGCCCGGTTTCCAGCGGCAACGTCCGGCCCGGGGTGACCGCCTGAATCTGCGGGCTGAGCCGGCCGGTCTCGTGCACCAGCCGCAGCTGCCGGCCGTCCGGCACCCACACCGCCCCGTAGCCGAAACCGTACGACTCGACGGTGCTGGCCACCGTGATCCGCCAGGCGGTGGCCTCGTCGATCGCCGATTCGAGGGCCAGCACCAGCTCCTCCAGCGCCTCGACGTCGCGCGGGATCGGCCGGATGGCCTCGGGGGTCGTCTGCCGGGAACCGAACAACCGCACGCTGTGTCTCCTTCAACGGACGACGGATGCCGAGTCACCGGCCGTACCGCAACAATCGGCGCACCGCCCGGAAGATGTAGGGAAAGGTCCGGCCGACGCGCCGGGGCTTCCCGGCGCGTCGGGACCGCGACACGATACGGCAGCGGACGGTTTCGTGCCGATCGGGTTTCCTGGGAGTGGCGTTCAGCTTCGGCGGGTACCTTGACTGACTCAGCGCCGGTCTGCGGCGCCGAGTGACACGTCGTCTAAGGAGTTGATGTCCGCCGTGGGCGGATACGGGTGGCAAGTAGTCCTGGTCGTGGTTCTGGTGCTGCTCAACGCGGTGTTCTCCGGCAGCGAGATGGCCCTGATCTCACTCCGGGAGAGCCAGCTGCAGCGTCTGGAGCGGCAGAGCCGCGCCGGGCGCACGCTGGCCCGGCTGGCACGGGACCCGAACCGGTTCCTCGCCACCATTCAGATCGGCATCACCATGGCCGGGTTCCTGGCGTCGGCGGCCGCGGCCGTCTCGCTGGCCCAGCCGCTGATCGAGCCGCTCGGCTTCCTCGGCACCGCCGCCGAGCCCGCGGCGATCGTCCTGGTCACCGTCGTGCTGACCTTCTTCACCCTGGTCGTCGGCGAGCTGGCCCCCAAGCGCATCGCGATGCAGCGGGCCGAGGGCTGGGCGCTGCTGGTGGCCCGGCCGCTGGATGTGCTCTCCACGCTCTCCCGGCCGGTGGTGTGGCTGCTCGGCAAGGCCACCGATCTGGTGGTGCGGATGAGCGGCGGCGACCCGGAGGCGGGCCGCGAGGAGGTCAGCACCGAGGAGATCCGCGACATGGTCGCCCAGCAGCAGGAGTTCACCCCGGAGCAGCGGACGATCATCAGTGGCGCGTTCGACATCGCCGACCGCATCCTGCGGGAGATCCTGGTGCCCCGCCGGGACGTGCTGGTCCTGCCCGCCGACCTGCCCGCGCCCGAGGGGCTGCGGCTGCTCGTCGAGGGCGGGCACTCCCGGGCGCCGGTGACCGGCCCGATGGGCCTCGACGACGTGCTCGGCGTGGTGCACCTGCGCGACCTGGTCGGCGCGGAGGGCCCGGTCCGCGGCCACATGTTCGCCCCGACCTTCCTGCCCGAGACGCTGAAGATCGCCGACGCGATGCGTCAGCTGCGCACCCAGCGCCAGCAGTTCGCGCTCGTCGTGGACGAGCGCGGGGCGATCGACGGGATCGTCACGATGGAGGACCTGGTCGAGGAGGTGGTCGGCGAGATCTACGACGAGACCGACCGTGACGTGCAGTCGGTGATCCGCGAGGACGACGGCGCGATGCTGCTGCCGGGCACCTTCCCGATCCACGACCTGCCGGACATCGGTGTCGAGCTCGACGAGGAGGACGAGGGCGACTACACCACGGTCGCCGGTCTGGTCCTGGCCCGGCTCGGGCACATCCCGACGGCGCCGGGCGAGACGGTGGCGATCGACGGCCACACCGCCGAGGTGGTGGAGGTCACCGGGCGGGCGATCACCCAGCTGCGGTTGCGGCCGGTGCAGAGCGACGAGCCCGCCACGGTGGCGACCTGATCCGTCCGAAGAATCGGGCGTAACGACCCGCCGGGCGGCCCTGCGGCCGTGCCCGCGCCGCGGCACGCCGACCGGCCGGCGTCGCGTAGGCCGGAATTCGCGCTGCTCGACGCGGCGACCGTGCCGCTGAGCCGGCCGGGCACGGCCGCCATCAGCCGGGGGTGGAGCGGCAGATGCCGTCGAGCATCAGGTCGACGCAGCGGTCGGCGGCGGCCCGGGCGGCGGCCGCGTCGGCGCCGGCTCCGGCGACGCCCTGCACCATGGTGAACAGCAGGGCCAGGTCCTCCGGGACCAGATCGGCGCGGACGTGGCCGTGCTCGCGGGCGCGGCGCAGCGGACCGGCGAGGGCGGCCAGGGCACGCCGGCGGTAGCGATGGCGGGCGGCCCGGTCGAGGCGCCGGATCAGCGCCATCAGCCCGGGCATGGCGATCTGCGTGTGCAGGACCGCGCGCAGCAGGTCGCGGAAGTGCTCGGGGTGCGCGCCGGGGCCGGCGGCCAGCTGCTCCAGGCGGTCCAGCTGGTGCTCGATCACCGCCGCGGTGAGCGCGTGCCGGTCCGGGAAGTGCCGGTAGAGCGTGGCCTGGCCGACGCCGGCCCGGCGGGCGATCTCCGGCATCAGGGCGACCGGGTCCCTCTCGGTCAGCACCTGGCTCGCGGCCAGGACGATGGCCGCACGGTTGCGCTGGGCGTCCCGGCGACGCGCAGGCGGGGCTCCGTAGAGCAACTGTCACCCCCTTACCGACGAGTCACGTTACCCACCGGTAACGAGAATGTCATCACCTTCACTTTCTCGGTACGCCCGAGCACCCGGCCGGGGCGCTCACCCCCGGGGCCCGTGATCAGTGCGCCACGGCCGGAGCATCGACATCAGCGGTCACCGGAAATGGTCATCGGCACCCGGGCGGCCATTTCCCCGGAGACGTCGTTCACGGACACCGGCGGAACGTGTCGCAATCACCGGCGTCATTGCGTATTCAGCACTCGCGTCATCGGCGGCGATGCCCGACCGCAGCCGCGAAAGGCGTCCGGGGAAACCGGGCGGAGCGGCGCGGGCACGATCGACAGGGCCATTCCGGCATGTGCCGCGGCCCACGGGTTCCGGCCTGCCGGATGGCCGGCGCGGTCCGGGCCCCGCGGCGGGCAGATCCCCGGGCGCCGACCGGCGGGTCCGTCCGCCGAGGACGTCCGGCGGCGGCAGTGTCCACGAGGGAGGGAGCCCACGGCAATACTCCGATCGGGGGCCGCGGCAGCGCCGGAAACCTGACAGGCGCCGGGTGCATACCTGCAGTAGCGTCATGGTTACTGTTGGCCTACACCAGGGGTGCGGCTTTGGTCACGGTGCAAGCGGTCATCGCCGGGCGCTACCGGATCATCCGGCCCCTCGGCTCCGGAGGCATGAGCCACGTCTGGCTCGCCCACGACGAGGTCCGGCACATCGACGTCGCGATCAAACAGTGCACCGTCCCACCCGGACTGCGCCCCGACCAGCAGGCCGTGGTGCGCACCTGGGCGGTCAGCGAGGCGCAGGCGGCGGCCCGCGTCCGGCACCCGCACGTGATCCGCACCCTGGACGTCCTGCCCGACCCGAACGGCCCCTGGCTGATCATGGAATACGTTCCGGGCCGGTCGTTGCAGCAGCTCATCCAGGAGCGAGGGCCGCTGCCACCGGCCCGGGTCGCACGGATCGGCCTGGCCGTGCTGGACGCGCTGACCGCCGTCGGCCGGGCCGGGCTGCTGCATCTCGACGTCAAGCCCGGCAACGTGCTGATCGCTGACGACGGCCGGGTCGTACTGATCGATTTCGGTCCTGCGGTGACCGAGGCCGGGGTCGCCGCGCTGACCGGGGCGCGGGTCGTGCTCGGCTCCCCGAAATACATCGCCCCGGAACGCCTCTTCGACCGGGTGTCCACGGCCAGTTCCGACATGTGGTCGCTCGGCGCGACGCTGTACCACGCGGTCGAGGGGCGGCCGCCGTACGCCCGCAGCAGCACCGCCGCCACCCTGCGTGCCCTGGCCGACGGCCCGCCCGACCCGTCCCGCCGGGCCGGCCCGCTCACCCCGGTCCTGGCCGGCCTGCTGCGTTACGACCCGGGCGCCCGCCTGGACCCGGCCGGCACCGCCGAGCTGCTGCGCCGTGCCGTCGAGCCGCCGCCCCGGTCCCGGATCCGCCGGCGGGTGCCCGCTCTCGCCGCCGCCCTCACCCTGGTCGCCACCCTGGTGATCGGCGGCAGCGCGCAGGGCGACGAGCGCCCGCCGTCGGCCGGCACCCCGGCCGGCTACACGACGTGGAGCGACCCGGCCGGCTTCCAGCTGGCGGTCCCGGCCGGCTGGTCGCCCGGCCGGATCGCCGGCACGGTCACCTTCACCGACCCGCCCGGCCGGGTCACGCTGCGGATCAGGCGATGGCCGCACCCACCCGCCGACATGGTCGCGGCGCTGGTCGCCGAGGAACGCTCGACGCGGCTGCCCGGCTACCGGCGGCTGCGGATCACGTCGCTTCCCGAGCCACCGGACGCGCTGTGGGAGTACACGTTCACCGACCCCGAGGACGGGCCCATGCGCGGGCTGCGGCGGGTGGTGTCCGGCACCCGCGGCACGTACGTCGTCGAGTGGCGCGCCCCCCGCCCGGACTGGGGTGCCCAGCTGCCGAAACTCGCCGTTGTCCTGCAGACTTTCGCCTAGGGCAGAATGTGCGCTCATGTATGTCGGGATAACCGGGGTGGGCGCGTACCTTCCGGAGCGCGAGGTCACCACCGGGCAGTTGCAGGACGGGGTGGCCACCGCCGGTGGCGTCCGCCTGCCCCGCGGGCTGTTCGCCCGGCTCACCGGCATCGAGCGGCGCCGCGTCGCCGGCCCCGGCGAGTACGCCTCCACCCTCGCCGTGCACGCCGCCCGCGCCGCCCTGGCCCACGCCGACCTGGACCCGCTCGACATCGACCTGCTGCTGTTCGCCTCCGCCTCCCGCGACATGGTCGAACCGGCCACCGCGCACATCGTGCAGGCCGAGCTCGGCAGCCGGGCGCACGCGCTGGACGTCACCAACGCCTGCAACAGCTTCGTCAACGGCATCGACCTGGCCCGCGCGATGATCCTGGCCGGCCGGGCCCGCCGCGCCCTGGTGGTCACCGGCGAGACTCCGACCCGGGCGATGCGCGGCCGCGTCGACAGCCTCCAGCAGGCGCGCCGCTCGTTCGCCGGGTTCACCTTCGGTGACGCCGGGGCCGCCGTGGTGCTCGAACCGGTCGCCCGCGGCGGCATCCTGGACATCGACACCGAGACGCACTCGCAGCACTGGACGGTCGGCGGCATCCCGGGCGGCGGCTCCCGGCACCCGCGCGGCGACGAGCACACCTACTTCACCGGCGACGGGCACCGGCTGCGCGGCGTCTTCGAGAAGGTCGGCGCCAGCATCCTGGACCGGGTCCGGGCCCGCACCGGCCTGGAGCACACCGACTACGCCCGGATCCTGGTGCACCAGGTGACCCTGCCCTACCTGGACCGGTTCATCGAGGTCACCGGCGTGCCCCGGGACCGGCTGGAGATCACCGTGACCGGGCTCGGCAACGTCGCCAGCGCCACCCTCGGCGTACAGCTGGCCCGGGTCGCGCCGCAGCTGACCACGGGCGACCGGGTGCTCTTCATGGGCCTCGGCGGCGGGGTCAGCATGATGACCATGGTCTGGGAGCACTCGTGACCACGAACCTGTGGGTGGTGGTCCCGGCATACAACGAGGCCGCCCGGATCGGCGCCACGCTGGACGCCCTGGCCGCCCAGACCGACACCGGCTTCACCCTGCTCGTGGTCGACAACGGCTCGACCGACACCACGGCCGGCGCGGTCGAGGCGTTCGCCGGCCGCGCCCCGTTCCCGGTGCGCCTGATCGCCGAGCCGGAGAAGGGCGTCGGCTGCGCCGTCGACACCGGGTTCCGGCACGCCATCGCCGCCGGGGCCGGCTTCCTGGCCCGTACCGACGCGGACTGCCTGCCCCGGCCCGGCTGGGTGGCGGCGGCCCGGGCCGCGCTGCACGGCGGGGCCGGCATGGTGTGCGGGCGGATCACCGCACGCCGCGACGAGCACGGCCCGGCCGGGCGGGTGGCCTTCGCCGGGCTGGTCACGATCGCCGCCGCGTTCGGCCGGCTGCGCCCGGCGCACCGCGGCCACGGCTACCGCACGCCGTACCGGATGCACGCCGGGAACAACATGGCCATCACCGCGGCGCTCTACCAGGCCTGCGGCGGGATGCCGCGGCGGCCGTCGCCGACCGACCGGATGTTCCTCAACCGGGTGCGCCGCACCACGGCGTCGATCGTCCGCAGCCGGGAGATGGTCGTGGAGAACTCGACGCGGCGGCTCACCGCGTACGGCGTGCTGGGCACCGCCCGGTGGTACCTCGACCGCGGCAGCGGCCCGCTCACCCCGGACCCGAGGTGACCATGCCGGCGACCATCACCCGTCCCCGCCATGCCGGGCGCTGCCGTGCTCGATGAGCTGACCGCCGGCCTGCGGCCCGGCGACGACACCCCGGCGTTGCTGGGCCGCCGCCGGGTCAGCCGGGGAGACCTGGCCGAGCTTCGCGACCGGTACGCCGCCGCCCTGCACGCCCGTGGTCTGCGCCCCGGCGACACACTCGGGGTCGCCGTGCGCCCGGGGGCGCGGGCCCTGGCGGTGCTGCTGGCCGCGTACCGGATGGGCCTGCGCATCGCCGTGCTCGACCCCTCCGCCGGGCCGGACGTCCTGCTCGCCCGGCTCGCGCTGGCGCGGCCGGCGCTGATCGTCGCCGACGCGGCCGCCCAGGCGGTCGCCGGCTGGGCCGCGCCGCTGGCCCGCCGCGCCGGCCTGGCCCTGCCCGACCTGTCCCGGCTCGCCCCGACCGTCACCGTCGGCCGCCGCCTGCCCGGGTCCGCCCCGGCCCTGCCGCCGGGCGGCCCGCTCCCGGCGGTCTTCGACGGCGACGGGGACGCGGTGGTCATCTTCACCTCCGGGACGACGGCCAGCCCGCGCGCCGTCGTGCACACCCGGACCGGACTCGGGGCCGGGATGCGCGCGGTCGCCGAGCTGGTACGACCGCGGCCCGGCGTGCCGATCCTCGGCGGGATGTTCTTCGTGCTGGTCCCGGCGCTGGCCGTGGGCGCGCCGGTGGCCGTGCCGGCCCGCCGGCCAGGCTCGCTGGCCCGGCAGATGACCGCGCTGCGGCCACAGGCCACCTATCTGACACCGCCGCAGCTGCGGGCCGCGCTGGACGCCGGGGTCCCGTTCGGCGGCCGGGTCTACAGCGGATCCGCGCCGGTCTCGGCGGCGCTGCTCGACCGGGTCCGGGCGGCCGGGGCCGAGCAGGCGTGGTGCGTGTACGCGCTGACCGAGGTCTTCCCGGCGGCCGCCGTCGAAGCGGCCGGGAAGGCCGCGCACACCGCGGACGGCGACCTGGTCGGCGAGCTGCTGCCGGGTGTCCGCGCCCGGCTCGGCCCGCCGCCGGGCGCGCCGTCGCGCCCCGCGCCGGGCACACCGCAGCTTCCCGCGCCGGGCGCATCCTCCGGACCCGGCACGCGCCCCGGTTCAGCACCCTCCGGACCCGGACCCGGCACGCGCCCCGGTTCAGCACCCCCCGGTCCCGCTCCGGGCTCGGACCGGGCCGGGGAGCTGCTGCTGGCCGGGGCCGGGGTCTGCGACCGCTATCTGGGCGCCGAACCACACGAGTGGATCGCCACCGGCGACCTCGCCCGCCTCGACGGCCGCCGGGTCGTCCTGGCCGGGCGGGCCAAGGACATGATCCTGCGCCGCGCCGAGAACATCTATCCCGGACTCTACGAGCCGTCCCTGCACGTGCCCGGCGTGTCCCTGGCCGTCCTGGTCGGGATCCCGGCCACCGACGGCGACGAGCAGGTCGTGGCGATCGTCGAGACCGCACCGGGCGCGGACCCCTCGGCGGTCCGGGCCGCGTTGCGCGACCCGCTGCGGCGGATGGGCGCCGCCCGGCCGGACCGGGTTCTCCTCGCGCCCGTGCCGCTGGCCGGCCGCTCCCGCAAGCCGGACCGCGCGGCCGCCGCCGCGTTCGCCCGAGCCGAGGTACGCCGATGAGACCCCTCGCCGTCATCGTGCCCGCCTTCAACGAGGCCGCCTCGATCGGCGCCACCCTGGACGCCCTGGCCGCCCAGACCGACACCGACTTCACCCTGGTCGTCGTCGACAACGCGTCCACCGACGACACCGCGGCCGTGGTCCGCCGGTGCGGCGCGCCGTTCCCGATCGAGGTGGTGACCGAGCCGGAGCCCGGCGCCGGTACGGCGGCCGACACCGGCTTCCGGTACGCCATCGCGCACGGCGCCACCCTGCTGGCCCGCACCGACGCCGACTGCCGGCCCGGCCCCGGCTGGGTGGCGACCGCCCGCGCGTACCTGACCTCCGGCGCCGAACTGGTCTGCGGCCGCAGCGTCCCGCGCCGGGACGAGCACCCGTCCCTGGCCGAGCGCCACGTGTTCCCGGCCGTGGTCCGGCTCGCCGCGCTCTACGGCCGGTACCGCGGCGCGCACCGGGCGCCGGACTTCCGCACCCCGTACGTCCTGGTCCACGGCCACAACCTGGCCCTGACCGCCGACCTGTACCGGCGCTGCGGCGGCACCGCCCGCGAGCCCCTGGAAGCCGGGTCCGAGGACGTCACCCTGCTCAACCGCGCCCGCCGCCACACCGACCGGATCGTGCGCGCCGAGGACCTCGTGGTCGAGGCGAGCCTGCGCCGGCTGCGGGCCTGGGGCGCGCGCCGCACCCTGCTGTGGTACTGGGACCGGCGCTGGTTGCCGCCCACCGCCACCGAGGTGCACGTCCGATGACGCCTGCCGAACCGTCCGGTCGCCCGGCGCGCCGGACCGGCAGCGGGATGCGGCGGGCCCGGCGGCGCGACCGGCGGGTGTACTCGTTCCGCCACCCGGTGCTGTTCACGCTGCTCACGCTCACCCGTGGCCGGCCGGTCCGGCGGCTCGGCGGCACCGTCCTGATCCACTCCCGGGACGCGTTCCGCGACGGCCTCACCCGGATCCCGCTGGACCGCTCCGCCGCCGGCACCACCGGAGGCGCGGCCGGTGACCTGACCGGCGGCGGCCTGCTGTTCGACCAGGACGGCGACGAGCACCGCGGCACCCGGCGCGCGCTCGCCGACGCCCTCGGCGCCGACGGCGTGCAACGGCTGCGCCCGGTCTGGACCGCCGTCCTCGACCGGCGGCTCGCCCCGCTGGCCGGCGGCGCCACGATCGATCTGGTCGACGTGGCCGCCGAGATGGCCGGCGCCACCGCCGCCGCCCTGCTCGACCTGGACGCCGACCCGCACGCGCTGGCGGCCGCCGCCCGCGCCGCGGCGGCCACGGCCGCCCGGGAGCACCTCCCCGGCATCCCCCGCCCCGGGCTGCGCCGCGCCGCGCGGGCCGCCGCGGCCGATCTGACCGCCCTGGTGGCCTCGACCGGCGCCACCGGTCCGGCGGCGCGCCCCGACGGCTGCCCCGCCGGTCACCCGGCGCCGGTCGCCGCGCGGGACCGGGTGACCGACGGTGTGGCGCTCGCCGCCATGCTCGCCGTGGCCGCGATCAACACGACCGTCGCCGCGCTGCCGCGGGCCGCGGCCTGGTGCGCCGACGCCGGCCTGTGGCGCTACGCCGAGACCGCGCCGGACGCGCTGACCTCCGAGCTGCTGCGGGTCACCGCGCCCACCCCGCTGTTGCCCAGGGTCGCGGCGGCCCCGGGCACGGCGGGCTCCTGCCCGGTGCGCCGCGGCGACCGGCTGATCCTGGTCGCCCGCCACGCCGTGGACGCGCACCGCACCGACCCGTGCCCGGCCGATCCCGCTCCGCCGCAGATCGCGCAGCTGGTCTTCGGCGCGGGTACGCACGCCTGCCCCGGCGCCCGCCTGGCCCGCCGGCAGCTCACCGACGCCCTGCGGGCGCTGGCCCGGCACCGCCCGCGGGTGGTCCGCGCCCGCGTCGACCGGCACGGCGCGCTGCCCGGCTGGTCCCGCCTGATCCTGGCGGCGACCCGATGACCGCCCCGGCCGCCGCGGACCGCCCGGCCCCGGGCGACGGCGACCCCGTCCGGCCCGCGGTCCGCGCCACCGGGCCCGCCGCGGACCGCGCAGACGGTGACGCGGACAGCGGGGCCGGCGGCGCAAGCAGCGGCAGCGGGGCCGGCGGCGCAGGCAGCGGGGCCGGCGGCGCAGGCAGCGGGGGCAGCAGGGCCAGGGGCGCGGGCAGCACGGGCAGCAGGGCCAGGGGCGCGGGCAGCACGGGCAGCAGGGCCAGGGGCGCGGGCAGCACGGGCAGCAGGGCCAGGGGCGCGGGCAGCAGGGTCGGTGGAGCGGACAGCGCGGCCGGCCTGCCGCTGCGCGGGATGCGGATCGCGGTCACCGGCGCCAGCGGCTTCTGCGGCTCCGCGGTCGCCCGGGCCGCCGCCGCGGCCGGCGCCACGGTCATCTGCCTGGGTCGCCGCCCCGGCCCGCTGGGCGAGCACCGGCATTGGGACGCCACCCGCGCCGTCCCCGACCTCACCGGGGCCGACCTCGTGCTGCACCTGGCCGCCGCGGTCGGCGATCCACCGCCCGGCCGCGCCGCTGCGGCACGCTTCCACGCCGTGAACGTCGGTGGCACCGCCCGCCTGCTGCAGGCCGTCGACGGCCGCCCGCTGGTCTGGGTGAGCAGCGCCAGCGTGTACGCCCCCAGCCGCACCCCGATCCGCGAGGACCAGCCGCTGGGCGGGCTCACCGCGTACGGGAGAACGAAGGCCGCGGGGGAACGCCTGGCCCTCGCCGCCGGCGCCGTCGTCCTGCGGCCGCGGGCCGTCTACGGCCCGGGCGATCCGCACCTGCTTCCCCGCCTGCGCCGCGCCGTGCGCGGCGGCCGCGCCCTGCTGCCGGGCCCGGACATCCGGCTCAGCCTGACCGCCGTGGAGAACCTCGCCGACGCCTGCCTGGCCGCGCCCGCCTGGCCGCCGGGCGCCTACAACATCGCCGACGCCGCCGCCTACAGCCGGGACGCCACGGTGGCGGCGGTCTGCGGCGTGCCGGTGCGGCACCTGCCGCTCGGCCTGGCCCGCGCGGCCGCCGGGGCGGCCACCGGTCTGGCCCGGCTCACCCGTCACGAGCCGGTCCTCTCCCGGTACGCCCTGGAGCAACTGACCGCCCCGGTCGTCCTCGACATCGCGCGCGCGAGCGCGCAGGGATGGCGGCCGGCCCGCTCGTTGCGCGACTACCTCGGCACACTCGCCGACGCGGCTGGATGAGGCCGGGCCGGATCGCGGCCGCTGCCGCCGGCGGCGCGATCCGGACCGGTGCGCGATCCGGACCGCGGGACCGGACCGGTGCGCGGGATCCGGACCGGTGCGCGATCCGGACCGCGGGACCGGACCGGTGCGCGGGATCCGGACCGGTGCGCGGGATCCGGTCCGCCGTGCCGCACGCGGCGTGGCCGGTGGCCGCCGCCGCGGAGCGACGCATGGTGCGCCGGCGGCGACCACCGGCGTACGGCCGAGGCCCCGTCCCGTGATCCGGCATCGCTGATCGGAAACAGCTCGGTAACGGCAAGGTTGCAGATCCTCAGGTCGTCCGCGCGTCAAGCCGGCCGAACCGGGTGCGCCAAATCGGATCTTCTACCCTGAACCGGTCCATGAAAACGGACAGAACCCACCTCACACCGCCACCAAACGATGGCGCAGGGTAACCTGCATCACGGTGTCAACGGCGTTGACAGGGCCCGTCAACGATGTTGACACTACGGCGGTACCCATCGCTGTCCGAAAGCGTTCAGTCATGCCTAGTCCGACCGGACGGCTCGCCCGCCCATCCGCGTGGAGCGCGACCGTGCCCCGCCAGCTGCTGTGGTTCATGCTGGTCGGCGCGCTGAGCACGGTCCTGCAGACGATCGTCTACGTCTCCGTGCGCGAGGTGCTCGCGGCCACCTGGGCGAGCTGGCTGGCTTTGCTCGTGGTGACCCCGGCGAACACCGAGGCCCACCGCCGGATCACCTTCAACGTGACCACCTCGGCGATCGGCCGCCTGCACTGGGAAGCCGGTCTCACGTCGGTCGTCGTCTACCTGGCGAACCTCGCGGTGGCCCCGTGGCTGAGCGGCATAGCCGGACCGCACCCGTCGGCGCTGACCGAGTCGCTGATCCTGGCCCTGACCGGCAGCGTGGTGGGCGGCGCCCGCTACCTCATCCTGCGCGGCTGGGTGTTCGCCGCCCGCCGCCACACCCCCGCGCCGGAGTCCGCCACCGCCGCGACGGCCACCGCCGGCGAGGTCCCGGGTGGCACGATCCGCAGCCGCCGCTCCCGCCGCACCGCCCTGCGCCGCTTCGTCCGCACCTCCGCGACCGGCGCCCGCCCCCTCCCCCGGACGCCCGGCGCGCCCACCGCCGCCGGGACGCCCGACTTCACCACGGCCGTTCCGGGCGACGCGTTGCGCACGGCCTGCGGCACTCCCGGCGGCCTGCCCCTGGCGGTCCTCGCCTGCCTGGGCACGCTGGCTCCCATCCCCACCGCGCGTCTCTGCTCCAGCCATTCCGGGCCGGGCGTCCTCAACCAGCGCCCCGCCGGACGCATCCGCACCTGGCACCGCAACCGCCGCCAGCACCTGACCGCCCGGAGCTAGTGACGAACGCGGGGCCGCCCCTTCGCCCGCGCTCGTCACCAGCTCCGGGCGCGCCGGGCGGAAAGCTCAGACTCCGGGCTCGCCGGGCGGAGAGCTCACATTCCGAGCGCGCGCTCGGGCGGAAAGCTCACACTCGGAGCGCGCGCTCGGGCGGAAAGCTCACACTCCGGGCTCGCCGGGCGGAGAGCTCACACTCCGAGCGCGCTCGAGCGGAGAGCTCACGCCCGTCGGGGCCGGAATGCCCCACAAGCGGGGACCGGAGAGCCTCACCCACCGGGGACCAGGAAGCGGGCCCGTGATCGGCGCCCGCCGTCGCAGGAACCGGCGCGCCACTCGACCCGCGAGACGCCGCGCCTGCAGACCCGGGTGATTCCCCGGCGCGGGGCGCCGCGGTCGGTTCAGCCGACGGGGCCGCCGGTACCGGCGTTGGAATCGCCGGGCCGGCCGGGAGTGGGCGGGTCTTCGCAGGTGAGCAAGCGCTGGATGGCGTCGCCGTAGAGGGCCACCACGGCTTCACGCTCGGCGCAGGCCAGAACCGGGTCGGCGACCAGCCAGCAGGCGTTGATCAGGCCGGCGAACTGGGCCGCGGCCAGGCGGGCGCGCAGTTCCGGGTAGGCCCCGCCGATGCGTTCGGCGAGCGGGCCGACGAAGACGTCGTGCACCGAGGCACGGAGGCGCTCCTTGATCTCCGGACGGTCGGAGGCGGTGAGCAGGGCGCGGTAGACCCCGGCGACCGGGCTCTCCGCGCCGTCCAGCACGTAACGGACCAGCTCGCGCCCGATCGACTCGATCGGGCCGGTCAGGATGCCGGTCAGGTCGCCGGAGACCGACACGGCGGCGAGGAAGAGACCCTCCTTGGACCCGAAGTGCCGGATCACCAGCGCCGGGTCGCATCCGGCCGCCGCCGCGATGGCCCGCACCGTGGTGGCGCCGTAGCCGTCCCGGACGAACAGCTCCCCGGCCGCACGACGGATCGCGTCCCGGGGTGGGAGGTTCTGCGTCGCCACACGATCATCTTATGGCGGTTTCCCGGACCGCCCACCAGCCCCATAGCCACTCCCGGGCGGGACCTCCGGCCCGGCGCGCCGGAGAAGGCCCGGTACGCCCGAGCCGGTTCGCGGTGGGCGGACCGGGGCCGGCGGTCGGCCGCCGGAGCGAATCCCCGCGATGCGGGGCGGCGGCCGACCGCCGGAGCTCTCACCGGTGGATGCCCGCGTCACGGCACCTGACACCCAACGGCTCCAACGACGGAGTTCCGGTGGTAGACGCGGACCAAACCATGCCGGGCGGCGGAAGGCAAACACCTCGCGTTCCGGAACCACTCGCGCCGCGCTCCGGGGCCGCCGGCACGACTCCCGCCACGGCGGCCCCCGCAAGGCGCAACGCCACCCAACCGCCCCGCCCCCACCGCGTCCCGGGGCTGCCCGGCCCTACCCGGCCCCGGCGGCCGGCAGCGGTGCCGGGTAGGGCCGGGCAGGGCCGGGCAGGGCTGTCGGTACCGAGCAGCCGGGCAGCGCTGTCGGTACCGAGCAGCCGGTCAGCGTGGTGCCGGGCAGCCGGTCAGCGCCCGGTGCCGCGACGGCGTCGGGTGAGGAACAGGGTGGCCAGGCCGACACTGACCAGGGCCACCCCGCCCAGTCCCACCGCTGCCACGTTCGTGCCGGTCAGGGCGAGTCCGGCGGCTTTGGGCGTACCGGAAGCCGGGGTGACGCCGGCCGGCGACCGGGAGGCGCCATCCTGCGCCGCCCCCGGACGACCCGGGCCGGTGTGCCGCGAAGCGGTGCCCGGCGCCGGGCGGCCGCCCGCGCCGCCCGGCGAGTCGCCGGACTGGCCCGCGGGTGAGTCGGCACCCTGGCCGGCGGGCGAGCCGTCAGGCTGGTCTCCCGCCGATCCGGCGGGCGCCCCGGGCCGGTCCGCCGGCCAGTCGGCGGGCGAGCCCGGCTGATCCGCGGACGAGCCCGGCTGATCCGCGGGCGAACCCGGCTGATCCGCCGACGAGCCCACGGGCGAGCCGGGCTGGTCCGCCGACGAACCGCCGGGCTCGTCCGCCCCCGATCCGCCCGGGTGATCGGCATCGGCCGGCGCGGCCGCGTAGCCACCGGGCGTCCGCCCGCCCGAGCGGGCCGGGGCGGTCGCCGACACCGACAGGTGGCCGAGCGCGACGTCGAGCACATGCGCGGAGCCCAGCTTCACCTCGACCCGCAGCGCGGCGGCCTGTGCTCGCACCTGGGAGTCGCCGATCTCCTGGCTCGGTGAGCCGAGCGAGAGCCGCACGGTGAGCGGCGCCGCCGGCCGATCCGCGGCCATCCGGCCGAGGAGGTCGACGGAGACGCTGTCGTGCTCACCGTCCAGGCCGGTCACCGGCTTGCCTCCGGAGGTGACCGAGAGGACGGCGGGCCGATAGGTCACTGCGGAATGCTGGCGGTCGCCGCCGGCGACCGCCTCCAGACGCGGCTGGCTGATCACCTTGGCGGTGATCTCCTGCGGGGTGCCGGCGAAGAGGGTCAGGTTGCCGAGGGCGACACCGGCACACGACCGTACGCCGATCCGCCCGCCCCGCAGTTTCACCAGGTCCGTGGCGCTTTGCGTGGAGCCGGTCGGGCCGACCTTGAGCAGGCTGGTCCGGCGGCCGGTGTGGCCGTGCTTGCTGACCGCCTGGATGGCCGGTGTCGTGCCGGCGCCGCCGAGCACGCTCAGGCCCTGGATCATGGTGGCCGCGCGGGTCAGCGCGCCGGTCCGGCCGCAGTGGTACCCGTCGGTCCAGGTCGCCTCGGCGCTGGCCTTGCCGAGTCGGGCGGTGGCCAGGCCGCCGGCGTTGAGGGCGGCGAGCGTGACCTGCACCGGGCCGGGTCCCCGGCCGGGGGCCCGATGGTCGGCGACGGCGTCGCGCAGCGGGAGCCCGGGCAGGTGCATGCCGAGCAGCCGGGCATCGGCGTATCCGGCGGTGGCCGCGGTCTTGCCGCTGCGGTTGCGGGTGTCGACGGCACCGTGCGCGGGGCCGAGGCGGACGTCGGCGAGGGCGGGCAGGCCGGCGGCGAGCGGTCCCGGGTCGAGTACGGCGATCCGCGCCAGGTCGGCCTGCGACGTCGCGGTGAACCGCCCGGTCCCGCAGGATGCGCCGCCGGCCGTGGCGGGCATGGCGGGCACCGCCAGCGCCACGGCGGCGACTGCCGTGGCGGCGGCGGGTGCGGCGCTGCGGGAACGGCGTGGCCGGGGAACGGGGCGACGGGCGAGCGGCATGAAGCATCCTTCCGGATAAAGGAGGAAGTGTCCGACCTTCCATCGGATAGCTCCCTGATCCGGCTACGGCCGCTCCCTGAGCCGCCCGCTATTCGGGCATACCGGCAAATGCCCCTATTCTCGACTTTCCTGGTAAGTCGCACCGCCGTGGGATTCCTGGGTGAGCGGGCGGGCCCCACCCTCGGGCGGTCCCGCCTCGGTCTGCGCACCGGCCGCGAGCTCGGGGAACTTGAGGTCGAAGGCGGGCCGCTCGGACCGGATCCGCGGCATCCGGTCGAAGTTGCGCAGCGGCGGCGGGCAGGACGTCGCCCACTCCAGCGAGTTGCCATGCCCCCACGGGTCGTTCGCGGTGACGACCCTGCCGCTCTTGTACGACTTCCACACGTTGTAGAGGAACGGCAGCGTCGCCGCCCCGAGGATGAACGACCCGATCGTCGAGATGGTGTTCAGGCCGGTGAACCCGTCGGTGTCCAGATAGTCCGCGTACCGCCGGGGCATGCCGTCGTTGCCCAGCCAGTGCTGCACCAGGAAGGTGGTGTGGAAGCCGATGAAGGTGAGCCAGAAATGCACCTTGCCGAGCCGGTCGTCGAGCATCCGCCCGAACATCTTCGGGAACCAGAAGTAGATCCCGGAGAACACGGCGAACACGATCGTTCCGAACAGCACGTAGTGGAAGTGCGCCACCACGAAGTAGCTGTCGTGCACGTGGAAGTCCACCGGCGGGGAGGCCAGCAGCACCCCGGTCAGCCCGCCGAGCAGGAACGTCACCAGGAACCCGATGGCGAACAGCATCGGTGACTCGAAGGTGAGCTGGCCACGCCACATGGTGCCGATCCAGACGAAGAACTTCATCCCGGTGGGCACCGCGATCAGGTAGCTCAGCAGGCTGAAGAACGGCAGCAGCACCTGGCCGGTGGCGAACATGTGGTGCGCCCAGACGCTCATCGACAGCCCGGCGATCAGCAGGGTGGCCGCCACCAGCGGCTTGTAGCCGAAGACCGGCTTGCGGCTGAAGACCGGGACGACCTCGGTGATGATGCCGAAGAACGGCAGGGCGATGATGTACACCTCGGGATGGCCGAAGAACCAGAAGAGGTGCTGCCAGAGCAGCGGGCCGCCGGTGGCCGCATCGAACACGTGCGCCTGCAGCACCCGGTCCGCGGCGAGGGCGAACAGCGCGGCCGCCAGGAACGGGAAGACCAGCACCACCAGCAGGCTGGTGAGCAGGATGTTCCACGTCATGATGGGCATCCGGAACATGGTCATCCCGGGCGCGCGCAGGGTCAGGATCGTGGTGATCATGTTGACCGCGCCGAGGATGGTGCCGACGCCGGAGATGGCCAGGCCGACCACCCACATGTTGCCGCCCACACCCGGGGAGTGCTCCCCGTTGCTGAGCGGCACGTAGGCGGTCCAGCCGAAGTCGGCCGCCCCACCCGGGGTGAGGAAGCCGCCCAGGGCGATCAGGCCGCCGAAGAGGTACAACCAGTAGGCGAACGCGTTGAGCCGCGGGAAGGCGACGTCGGGCGCGCCGATCTGGATGGGGACGACGAAGTTGGCGAAGGCGAACACGATCGGCGTCGCGAAGAACAGCAGCATGATCGTGCCATGCATGGTGAACAGCTGGTTGTACTGCTCCGGCGAGAGCATCTGCATGCCGGGCCGGGCCAGCTCGGCCCGCATGATGAGCGCGAGGAGGCCGCCGAGCACGAACCAGGCGAACGCGGTGACCATGTACATGATGCCGATCTGTTTGGCATCGGTGGTCCGCAGGACGCGGGCCAGCGCGGACCCTCTGACCTGACGGCGGACCGGCCATGGCCGGCTCTGCACGGGACGCGGCGCGACGGTGGTCATCCAACCTCCAGCCAGACACTCTCGACCTGTTCGTACTCCCCCGATTTCGCCTCGCCAACCGCTCCATATCTGTTGTTCTCGGTCAACCCCGCGGCGGTGCGCCATCCGCCAATATCGGCAGGTTCGATGACGCGCACCGGACTCCCGAGCCGACGGGCGGGGCACGCGCCGCTGGTCACGGCAGGGCGGCGGGCGGAGTCCGCGCCCCTGGTCACGGCACGTCGGCGGGCGGAGTCCGCGCCCCTGGTCACGGCACGTCGGCGGGCGCCGTCCAGTCGGGCGGGTCGGTCGGATGCAGCCGCGGGTCGTCCACGGCGAACGTGCGGGACGGGCCGGGCGGGGTCAGCGGCCCCTCGAACCGGACCGTGACCCGCCCCAGACCGCTGCCGCACACCCAGCCCGCACCGTACTCCTCGTGCCGCACGTCCTGCCCCGGCCGCCAGGTCACCGACGGCGCGCCACCCGGCGCCCGGGGCGGTTCCTCCGGGCCGGGCTCCGGCCGCTCCACCGACCCGGCGACAGCCGGGCCAGCGGAAGCTGGGCCAGCGACGGAAGCCGATCCAGCGGCGGAAGCCGCGGCAGCCGGGCCGGTCGGATCGGGCGCGGCGGCGAAAGCCGGGCCGGCGGCAGCCGGGTCGGCGGCAGCCGGGTCGGCGGCAGCCGGGTCGGCGGCAGCCGAACCGGCGGAATCGGGCGGGGCGGCGGGCGCGGCGGCATCACCGGCGGCCGGCAACGCGGCGCCGGTCGCGAACCCGCCCAGCACGGCCGGGGCGGGCCCGGCCGTCCCGCCCGCCGGCGTGCCCGGCGCGGCCGCCGCCAGCAGCCCCGGCTCGGGTGCCCCGGCCCAGAACAGCTCCGCCGGCCCGAAGACGTCACCGGCCGCCCCGGCGAAGGCCCCGGAGAACAGGTCGTCCTGGGCGAAATCGGCCAGTGCCGACACGCCCACCCCGAGCAGGCGGATCCCGCCGGAGGTGTCGATCTCGGCGAGCAGCCGCCGGGCCAGGTGGGCGATCAGCCGCCCGTCGTCGGTCGGCTGCTCCCGGGTGACCGCGCGGGTCACCGTGGTGAAGTCGTGGTGCCGGACCTTGATGTTGACCGTCCGCCCGGTCAGCCCGTTGCCCCGCAGCCGCCCGGCCACCCGGGCGGCCAGCAGGTCGAGCTCGCGGTGCAGCCGCACCGGATCGGTCACGTCGACGTCGAACGTCTCCTCCGCGGAGACCGACTTGGCCTCCCGCTCGCTGACCACCGGCCGGTCGTCCTGCGCCCGGGCCAGGCGGTACAGCCCGGTCCCGTGCGCGGTGCCGAACCAGTCGACGAGCAGCTCCAGCGGGACCGCGGCCAGGTCGCCGACGGTGCGCACGCCGGAGCGGTGCAGGCGCTGCTCGGTGGCCGGGCCGACCCCGCCCAGCCGGCTCACCGGCAGCGGGTGCAGCACGGCCAGCTCCGCGCCGGGCGGGACCACGGTCAGGCCGTCCGGCTTGTGGAGATCTGAACCGATCTTGGCGAGGAGCTTGGACGAGGCGGCGCCGATCGAGCCGGTGACGCCGCCGGTGGCCTCGGCGATCTCCGCCTTGAGGCGCAGCGCGAGCTCGGTGACGCCGGCGGTGCTGAGGTCGTTGGCGGTCACCGCGAGATCCACGTACGCCTCGTCGATGCTCACCTGCTCGACCAGCGGCGACACCCCGGCCAGCAGCCGCATCACCACCTCGCTGGTCTTCTTGTACGCCGCGAAGCGGGGCGACAGGAACGCCGTGTTGGGCGGGGAGCGCCGCCGCGCCTGGGCCGTCGGCATCGCCGAGCGCACCCCGAAGGCGCGTGCCTCGTAGGAGGCGGTGGCCACCACACCCCGGCCGGCCACCCCGCCGACCACCACCGGACGCCCACGCAGTGAGACCTTGTCGCGCTGCTCGACCGCGGCGAACATGGCGTCCAGATCCACGTGCAGAATGCTCGGATCCGCCCTCACGACCCGCAGCCTACGCACCGGGTACGACAAGTTAGGAGCCTCGGATGCCGGACGCCGGACTCGCCCGCCAGTCGGCCGTCTACCGCGCCGGCACGCTGGGCCGCCGCCCGGCGGTGCCGACCGACTTCGCCGAGCTGGAACGCCGGGCACGGCGGGTGAGCAGCGCCGAGGCCTGGGCGTACGTCGCCGGCGGCGCGGGTGAGGGCCGGACCATGCGGCGCAACCGGGCGGCCTTCGACCGGTGGGCGATCGTGCCCCGGATGGCGGCCGGCGCGGTCGACCGGGACCTGTCGGTCGAGCTGCTGGGCCGCCGGCTGCCCAGCCCGGTGCTCCTCGCCCCGCTCGGCGCGGGCGCGCTGATGGGGCGGGACAGCGACCTCGCGATCGCCCGGGGCGCCGCCGCGACCGGCACCCCGTACATCTTCTCCAGCCAGGGGTGCAATCCGATGGAGGAGTGCGCGGCCGCGATGGGCGACGCCCCGCGCTGGTTCCAGCTCTACTGGAGCTCCGACGAGCGGCTGGTGGACAGCCTGATCGCGCGGGCCGAGCGGATCGGCGCGGGCGCGCTGGTGGTCACCCTGGACACCACGGTGCTGGGCTGGCGGCCGCAGGATCTGAACCTCGGCTCGCTGCCGTTCGCCAAGGGGCTGGGGATCGCCCAGTACACCTCGGACCCGGTGTTCCGGGAGATCGTCGCCGAGCGCGCCGGCCGGCCCCGGGAGCGGCCCCGGGTGACGCCGGGCGCGATCCGGGCGCTGCTGGCGATGGCCCGCAACCACCCGGGTCCGTTCTGGGCCAACCTGCGCTCGCCGATCCCGCGCGCCAGCGTCGAAACGTTCCTCGACATCTACTCCAACCCCGGCCTGAGCTGGGCACACCTGGCGACGCTGAAGCAGCGGACCGGGCTGCCGGTGGTGTTGAAAGGGATCCTGACGCCGGCCGACGCGCGCCGCGCGTTCGAGATCGGCGTGGACGCGGTCGTGGTCAGCAACCACGGTGGGCGGCAGGTGGACAACGCGATCGCGGCGCTGGACGCCCTGGCCGGGATCCGTGCCGAGCTGGGGCCGGAGCCGACCCTGCTGTTCGACAGCGGGATCCGCACCGGCGCGGACGTCTTCACCGCGCTCGCGCTGGGCGCCGACGCGGTGCTGCTGGGCCGCCCGCATCTGTACGGCTTCGCCCTGGCCGGCGCGCACGGCGTGGCCGAGGTGATCCGCAACGTGGTGGCCGAGCTCGATCTGACCATGGCGTTGACCGGCGCCCGCGACATCGCCGGGATCACCCGCGACCTGGTACGCGCCCAACCGGCGGAGCGCGACGGCGACGGTTGAACGCCCGCGCCCCGCACAGCGCCCGCCGACGGTTGAACGCCCACGCCCCGCACAGCGCCCGGCGACGGTTGAACGCCCACGCCCCGCACAGCGCCCGCCGACGGTTGAACGCCCACGCCCCGCACAGCGCCCGGCGACGGTTGAACGCCCACGCCCCGCACAGCGCCCGCCGACGGTTGAACGCCCACGCCCCGCAGGCTCGCCACGGCCGGGGGTGTGCTGCGACAATGCCGGTCCTCTCGCGGAGCGCGCGACGGCCCGCGGAGCCGTCACGCTCTGTGATCACCGCCCGGGAGTGGGCGGCGATCCGTAGACGCGGCGGGCACCTCGGCGACAACAGAAATCCCGAGAAGTCTTTTTGACGCTCCTCGGACGGGCGTGCCACGATACGGCTCGATCGCGAGCCGGCCCGTTGTCGCAGCCAGCACGCTCGGCCCTGGAAAGTGACCGGCGGGCGCGGCGGGACCGGCCACGCTACCCCACGGAGAGAGCGGGACGGTGACGGAGAGTCAGGCCGCGGCCGTACGGGACAGCCCCGGCCTGGTCCGCGACGCGCAGGCCGGTGACCTCGGGGCCCTGGACCGGCTCGTCACCGGGCACCTCCCGCTGGTCTACAACGTCGTCGGGCGCGCGCTCAACGGTCACCCGGATGTCGACGACATCGTCCAGGACACCATGCTGAAGGCCATCCGCAGCCTCGGCACCCTGCGCCAGCCTGACCGATTCCGTTCATGGTTGATCGCGATCGCGTACCGCCAGGTCCAGATGCACCTGCGGTCGCGCAAGATGACGCTGCTGCGCCGGCATCCGGAGCCGGTCGACGTGCCCGACCCGGTCGGCGACTTCGCCGAGCGGACCACCGCCGCGCTGGTCGTCGCCGAGCAGCGCCGGGAGCTGGCCGAGGCCGGGCGCTGGCTGGACGACGGCGACCGGGAGCTGCTCGCGCTCTGGTGGCAGGAGGCGTCCGGCGAGCTCACCCGCGCCGAGCTGGCCGCCGCGCTGGGCGTGCGGCCGCGGCACGCCGCGGTCCGGGTGCAGCGGATGAAGGCGCAGCTGGAGCTGGCCCGAGGGGTGGTCCGGGCGCTGCGCGCCCGGCCGCGCTGCCCGCGGCTGGCGGACCTGATCCGGCCCTGGGACGGCGCCGCCGACTCGCTCTGGCGCAAGCGGCTGGCCCGGCACGTGCGCGACTGCCCGCACTGCGGGGCCCGGCGCGGCGGCCTGGTCCCGCCGGAGCAGCTGCTGCTGGGCATGGTGGCGCTGCCGGTGCCGCTCGCGCTGACCGCCGCCCTGCAGGCCGCGGTCCAGAGCGGAACGGCGGCGCCGGCCGCGGCCGCCCACGGCACCACGCTGGTCGCGCTGCTGCAGAACAAGGCGCTGGTCGCGGCGACGGCGACCACGGTCGCGGTGGGCGGCGGCTTCGCGTACGCGGTGCACCACTCGCCGGCCGACCCGGACCGCGGCGCCGCGCTGCCCGCACCGGTCGTCGCGGCCCCGGTCACCACCACCGCGCCGCCGACCGTCGCCGGTCCGTCGCCGAGCACCCGGCGCGGCGGCCCGGCGGGCGCCGCCGACATCCACGTCGCGCCGGACGGCTCGGACGACGGCGACGGCAGCGTGGCCCGGCCGTACGCTTCGCTGGCCAAGGCGGTCGCGGTCGTCCAGCCGGGCCGGACGATCGCCCTGCGCGGCGGCACCTACCGGCCCACGAGCCCGATTTCGATCACCACGAGCGGGACCGCGGCGAAACGCGTGACGCTGACCGCCTACCGCGGCGAGCACCCGGTCCTGGACATGTCCGGCATCCCGGCCGGCCAGTGGGCGATCACCCAGCGGGCGTCCTACTGGACCGTGCGGGGGCTGGAGATCACCGGGGCGCCGGACCAGGCGTACGTCTGCCTCTCCTGCACGAACTCGGTCTTCCAGCGGCTGTCCGTGCACGGCGGCGGCAGCGCCGGCCTGATGCTGCGCGACCCCGGCACCGCGGCCAACCGGGTGCTGGACAGCGACTTCTACGACAACCGGGGCTCCGGGGTGGCCGTGCAGTTCGGCGACGGCGCCGGCAACCAGCTGCGCGGCAACCGCGCGTTCCGCAACGGCGGCGACGGGGTGAACCTCGGCGACTTCGCCGGCGCGGTGACCGTGCAAGGCAACTGGTCGTTCCGCAACGGCGGAAACGGCTTCGCCGTCGGCGGCGGCACCCCGGCGACCGGCGCGCGGCACACCGTGCGGCACAACGCGGCGTGGGACAACGACGGGCACGGCTTCGTCGACGAGGGCAGCACCGCGGCGCTCACCCTGGGCAACAACACCGCGTTCCGCAACACCGGGCTCGGCTTCGCGGTCACCACGGCGCCGGCCACGCTGCGGTACAACGTCGCGGTCGGCAACGTCCAGGGCCAGCGGGGCCTGTCCGGCGCGGTCGAGGCGACGCACAACTCCTGGCAGGAGGGGTCCTGGTCGGCGGCGAGCTTCCGGTCCACCGACCCGCGGGTCGCCGAGGGTCCCCGGGCGCCGGACGGCGGCCGCCCGGCGACCACGTTCCTGGCCCCCACCACCGGGGGCGCCGGCGCGTCGATGACCGGTGACTGATCACCGCGCCGCCCGTCCGGGGTCACCGGGCGGGCAGGCGGTAGTCCGGGTAGGGCTCGGTGTCCGGCTCGGCGGTCGGCCCGCCGGCCGCGGTGGCGCGCAGCAGCGACGCCGTACCGTCGGAGCAGGTGATCCGCAGGCCCAGGGGCACCCTGCCGCGCTCGCCGGCCGGGCCCAGATCGGGCAGCGCGACCAGGTCCCAGGCGCGGAACGCGCCGGGTCGCGCGGCGTCCAGCAGCCAGGCGGCGAAGACCGCGGCGCGCGAGGCGCGCCGCGACGGCGGTGGCAGGGCCTCCGGCACCGGCAGCGGCGTCTCCCCCGGCCAGATCGCCCCCCAGAGGTACGCCTCCGACCCGGTGGCGTAGCGGACCCGCAGCCCCGCCGGGGACGGGCCGCCGGGCACGCTGTCGGCGCCGAAGCGCTCCACCGCGGCGATCTCCGGGTGGCCGCTGGCGCGGTGTAGTTCCTGCAGGACGTCGAGCACCTGGGCGAGTCGCACCGCGGTAGCCCATCCTGGTTGCGGTGGTGGGCGCCGCCCGTGGTGTGCGACGCCGGCTCCAGGAACACCCCTACGGGTGGCCACCCGGGTTCATGCTGGTCGTGTGCGCTTGCTACTCAACGTTCTCTGGTTCTTCCTCGGCGGCGGGTTCCTCCTCGCGATCGGCTACGGTCTCGCGGCCCTGATCTGTTTCGCCCTGGTCGTCACCATCCCGTTCGGCGTGGCCGCGGCCCGGCTGGCGGTCTACTCGCTGGCGCCGTTCGGCCGCACCGTGGTGTCGCGCCCGGACGCCGGGGCCGCCTCCGGCCTGGCCAACATCCTGTGGGTGGTCCTCTTCGGCTGGTGGATCGCGCTGAGCCACCTGGCGGCCGGCATCGCCCAGTGCGTGACGATCATCGGCATCCCGTTCGGGATCGCGAACTTCAAGCTGGTCCCGGTGGCGTTCTGGCCGCTCGGCCGGCAGGTCGTGGCGCTGGACTGACCCGGGTCGCCGGGGTCCGGCCGGCCGCGGCATCGATGCGGGCCGGTCGGCCGGCGGGGTCTGTCCGAGCCGGGGGACGAACGAGCCGAGGCTCCTGGCGGACGGCGCGGCGCGGGCGCGGTAGGTTTTCGGTCATGGCCCGCGTACGCGCCGCACTGTATCTGGACTTCGACAACGTGTTCAGCGGACTGATCAAGCAGGACCCGGACGTGGCGATCCAGTTCGCCAAGGACCCGGCCGCGTGGTTGGTCCGCCTGACCACGGCGCTGACCGTGGACGGCCCGCGCCGCTGGCTGATCCTGCGCTGCTACATGAACCCCGGCGGCTGGGTGCCCAATCCGGACACCGACGCGACCCAGCAGCGGCTGTACTACTCGCAGTTCCGGCCGTTCTTCGTGAACGCCGGCTTCGAGGTGATCGACTGCCCGCGGCTGACCCACACCAAGAACGCCGCGGACATCCGGATGGTGGTGGACGCGGTCGACGCGCTCGCCGACCCGGTCCCGTACGAGGAGTTCGTGATCGGCTCCGGCGACTCGGACATGACGCCGCTGCTGGTGCGCCTGCGCCGGGCCGACCGGCGGACCACGATCGTCTCGCCGTCGGACGCGGCCGAGGCGTTCACCGCGGTCGCCGACCGGCTGATCACCAGCCAGGAGCTGCTGGAGCTGGTCCAGGGCGAGCCGGTGGAGAGCGACGAGGCGGCGGTCACCCCGGTCGACCCGGAGACACCGGTCTCCTACGAGCAGTTCCGCGACCTGGTGAGCTGGCGGTACACCGCGGCGACCGGCCCGCTCAACCTCGCCTCGCTGGCCCACGACCTGCGCCGCCAGCTCGGCCCGAGCGTGGACGAGACGAACTGGTTCGGCAACGGCGGGTTCGTCCGCGCGCTGGAGAGCCTCAGCCTGCCGAACGCGAAGTTCTCCAACCACTTCGTGTGGGACGCCGCCCGGCACGAGGCGCCGGAGTCCGGGGTCGCCACCGGGCCCGCCCCGGAACCGGTCGGCCGGCTGTCCGCCCTGCTCAGCCTGCCCCGGCTGGCCAAGGAGATGTGGCCGCCGGTCTACCAGGCGCTCGCCGACTACGCGGCCGGCCACCACTTCAACCTGACCGAGGCCACCCGCTGGGCCCGTGACCAGCTGGCCGCGCAGGGCGTGGACGTGAGTCGCAGCGCGATCGCGTTCGTCACGCGGGGCACCGCGTTCGGCGGGGCGCCGCTGTACCGGCAGCCACCGCCGAACGCCGCGGAGATCGCGTCGGCGTTCGCCGACAACGTGTTGAACCGGGCCGAGGCGGCCACCATCGCGCTCAGCGAGGAGGAGATCGCCGAGGTCCGCGCCTGGCTCGGCGCGAGCTGAGCGGCGCAGCGCCGGCCCGCCGCGCCACCGCCGCGGGTACCCGGCCCGGCCCGCGGGTCAGGAGCCGAGTTCCGGGGCGGTCACGCGCGAGGCCGCCGGTCCGGGCGGCGGCGCGGCGGCGAACAGCACCCGGGCGGCGGCGGTCCAGGCGGTGACCAGGTCGAAGCGGGCCGGGTCGCGCAGCCACTGGATCTGCAGGCCGTCCATCAGGGCCATCACCTGGCCGGCCAGGGTCTCCGGCTCGGCCACCAGGCCCCGGGCCAGCTCGCTGAACTCGGCGATGGTGCGGTCCTGGCGGGCGCGGAAGTAGTCGTGGGCCGGGTGGTCGGGGGCCAGCGACTCGGCCTCCAGGACCGCGAACAGCCGGACGATCTCCGGCTGCCCGGCGTTGCGGCGGACCACGGCCGCGCAGATCTCCGGCAGCGGCACCCGCCCGGCCATCTCCGCCCGGGGCATCCCCAGCTGCACGGCGAGCGAGCGGTGGTCCTCCTCGTCGCGGTGCTCAAGGACCGCGATCAGCAGAGCGTCCTTGGAGCCGACGTGGTGCAGCAGGCCCGGCACGGTCAGCCCGCAGCCGTCCGCGACGTCCTGCATCGACAGCCCCCAGAAGCCGCGCTCGGCGATCAGCCGGGTGGTCACGTCGAGGATCTGCCGGCGCCGCTGCGCGGCGGGCAGCCGGGGCCGGTCGCGGCGGCGGAGCGGTGCCGTGTTCACAGCGTTCTTCCTATCAGCAGCCTATTGTCCGCCGGTCAGGACGTGCCCTATGTTACCGAGAAGTTAATACCTAGTAGGTACTAGGTAGCACTCTCCCCGGGAGGAGCCCGCCCCCATGACCTCCGAGCTCAGCACCACCGAACAGGCGGCGCTCACCAGCGGCAGCGACTTCTGGCACACGACGGCGGTAGCGTCCGCGGGCCTGCCGGCGGTGACCGTGACCGACGGCCCGCACGGGGTGCGGATGCAGGCCTCCGGCGACGACCTGCTGGCCGGCATCCCGGCCACCTGCTTCCCACCCGCGGTGGCCAGCGCCTCCACCTGGGATCCGCAGCTGCTGCGCCGGCTCGGCGAGGCGCTCGGCGACGAGTGCCGGGCGATGGACGTCGCCGTGCTGCTCGGTCCGGGCGTCAACCTCAAGCGCAGCCCGCTGGGCGGTCGCAACTTCGAATACCTCTCCGAGGACCCGCTGCTGACCGGGGTGCTGGCCACCGAGTGGGTGCGCGGCCTGCAGAGCCGCGGCGTCGGCGCGTCGCTCAAGCACTTCGCGGTCAACAACCAGGAGACCGACCGGATGCGGATCAGCGCCGACGTCGACGAGCGCACCCTGCGGGAGATGTACCTGCGGGCCTTCCAGCGGGTGGTCACCCGGGCCCGGCCGTGGACCGTGATGTGCGCCTACAACCGGATCAACGGGGTGCACGCCAGCCAGAACCACTGGCTGCTCACCGAGGTGCTGCGCGACGAGTGGGGCTTCGACGGGGTGGTGGTCTCGGACTGGGGCGCGGTCGTCGACCGGGTGGCGGCGGTCGCGGCGGGGCTCGACCTGACCATGCCGGGCCCGGACCCGGACGGCGATCGGGCGCTGGCCGAGGCGGTACGGGCCGGCGCGCTGGACGCGGCGCCGCTGCGGGCGTCGGCCGAGCGGGTACGCCGCATGGTCCTGGCCGCGGGCCGGCGCGAGCCCGGCGGTTACGACGCCGCGGCGCACCACGCGCTGGCCCGGGAGATCGCCGCAAGGGCGATCGTGCTGCTGAAGAACGACGGCGGGCTGCTGCCGCTGCGCGCCGGGCAGCAGAGCCTGGCGGTGCTCGGCGAGTTCGCCCGCACGCCCCGCTACCAGGGCGGCGGCAGCTCGCAGATCACGCCGACCCGGCTGGACGACGCGCTCACCGAGATCACCGCGTCGACCGACGCGCGGGTACGGTTCGCCGCCGGCTACCCGGCGCAGGGCGACGGTGTCGACGAGGCGCTGCTGGCCGAGGCGGTCGAGGCGGCCCGGACCAGCGATGTGGCGCTGGTCTTCGTGGGCAGCGTGCACGAGACCGAGGGCGCCGACCGGGACTCGCTGGACCTGCCGGTCGCGCACCGGGCGCTGATCGAGCGGGTGTCCGCGGTCAATCCGCGCACCGTCGTGGTGCTCTCCAACGGCGCGGTGCTGCTGACCAGCGGATGGGAGGCGGACGTGCCGGCGATCGTGGAGGGCTGGCTGCTCGGCCAGGCCGGCGGCAGCGCGCTCGCGGACGTGCTGTTCGGACGGGTCAACCCGTCCGGGCGGCTGGCCGAGACGATCCCGGTGCGGCTCGCCGACCAGCCGTCCTACCTGGACTTCCCCGGCGAGCACGGGCACGTCCGGTACGGCGAGGGCCTGCACGTGGGTTACCGCGGCTTCGACGCGCGCCAGCTTCCGGTGTCCTATCCGTTCGGGTTCGGGCTGTCGTACACCACGTTCTCGTACGGGGCGGCGCGGGCGACGGTGACCGGCGACGGCGTCGAGATCCGCGTCCGGGTCACCAACACCGGCGAGCGGGACGGCCGCGAGGTGGTGCAGGTCTACGCCGGACTGCCCGGCTCCGCGGTGCGGCGGCCCCCGCGCGAGCTCCGGGCGTTCGCGAACGTGCCGATCGCGGCCGGCGAGACCGTCGAGGTGGTGCTGCACGTCGAGCGCGACGACCTGGCCTACTGGGACACCCGGCTGCACCGCTGGGTGGTCGAGGACGGCGAGTACGTCTTCGAGGTCGGCGCGTCGTCCCGCGACATCCGGGCCACGGTGACCCGGCACGTCGGCGGGGACGCCGCCCGGGTGCCGCTGACCGCGGACTCCAGCGTGGGTGAGTGGTTCGCCGACCCGCGTGGCGCGCGGCTGCTGGGCGAGGCGTTCACCGCGGCGGCCGCCGCGGCCGGCGACTCGGCACTGGCCGCGCTGACCACCGACCCGGCGATGGTGATGATGATGGGCAGCCTGCCGTTGCACCGGATGGCGGCCTTCCCGGGCAGCCCGCTCACCGCGGACATGGTGGAGAAGCTGGTCCGGGCCGCCAACGACTGACCCGGCATCCGGGCGCGGTGGCCCGCGACCTCTCCGGTTGCGGGCCGCCGCGGCGCGGCCGGCCACCGGCCCGGGGCCACGAGCGCTGAGCTCCCGGCCGGTGACGCCCGCCGGCGGCGGTCAGGCACGCGCGCGGGTCAGCAGCGCCTGGATCCGCGAGACCAGCTCACGCGGGCTGAACGGCTTGGTCACGTAATCGTCGGCGCCGGCGCTGAACCCGCCCTCGACGTCCTGCTCCTGCACGCGGGCGGTGAGCATGATGATCAGCATCCCGGCGGTGGACGGGTCGGCGCGCAGCATCCGGCACACGTCGATGCCGGACAGCAGCGGCATCGAGACGTCCAGCACGGCGAGGGTGGGATGGTGCATCCGGGCCTGCTCCACGGCGGCCTGGCCGTCACCGACCGTGATCACCTCAAGCCCGGCCTGCTCCAGCTTGAAGGCCACCAGGTCACGGATGTCGGCGTCGTCGTCGGCCACCAGGACCGTGGTCACGGCAGCTCCCCTCGATCGGTATCACTCAGTTTCCGACGATATCGGGTTATCCGGGCTCAGGTCGTCAGACGGCGGGATTGCGACTCGCAACCGATCCGCAACCGCGACGCGCCGGGTCTGCACTCCCGCGGCGGTGTGCTGATCTCCAGGCAACCGCCAGCCCTCGACCGGCACGGGAGGAACCGATGACCACACTGATCGACGACGTCCGTACCGAAGCGCTCTTCGTCTCGGACCTGCAGCGTTCGCAGCAGCCGACGCCGGAGCTGATCCGGGCGGCGGTCATCGCGACGGTGAACCGGCTCGGCGCGGGCGGCTGCGCCGCACTGGTCGCGCAGGAGTTCGGCGAGCACCCGGACTGCGCCATCGGGCGGATGCGGTGGGCCCGCACGGCGGTCCAGCGGGCATTCGCCGGATAGGACCGTTCCGGTACGACCGTCGCGCCCCGGCCGGGCCGGAACACCGCGAGGCCGGTGGCGCGCGCCACCGGCCTCGGCTAAGCTCGCCGGCATGAACGCGCGCATGAGCATGTGGTGGCCCGCCTGACCGGCGGCCACACCCCCCGCGCGTAACCAACCCGCGGCCGCCTCCCCGAGGCGGCCGTTTCGCATGGTCCGGACTCGGTGGGCGCCCGCCCGGCCCGGAACGAGGAACCATGCCCTTCGCCCTGCTGCACCGCGACGGCGCCGACCACGTCGAAGTTCTCACCGGCGAGATGATCACCGTGGACGCGCTCGCCGACATCCCGCTGCGCCCCGGCCGCCCGGTGCTGGCCGTGGTCCCCTACCGGCAGATCGCCGAGCGCGGCTTCGCCTGCGTCGACGACGGCGCGCCACTGGAATGCCTGCTCGTCGCCGAGACCACGACCCGCCCGCTGAGCGACTTCCCGGCCGGGGACCTGCGCGTCAGCGGCGGCGGCTTCGACCTGACCGACGAGGAGTACGGCCGCGTCGTCGAGGACGTGCTGCGCGACGAGATCGGGCACGGCGAGGGCGCCAACTTCGTGATCCACCGGGTGTACGAGGCGACCGTCGAGGGCGATCCGGTGGACGCGGCACGGGCGGCGTTCGGCCGGCTGCTCGCCGGGGAACAGGGCACCTACTGGACGTTCCTGGTGCACACCGGGACCCGGACGCTGGTCGGCGCCACCCCGGAACGGCACGTCAGCGTCAACGACGGCATCGTGATGATGAACCCGATCAGCGGCACGTTCCGGCACGGCTCCGGACCGCTGCTCGACTTCCTGCGCGATCCCAAGGAGGTCGAGGAGCTCCACATGGTCCTCGACGAGGAGCTCAAGATGATGGCGACCGTCGCCGAGCACGGCGGGCAGGTGGCCGGGCCGTACCTGAAGCCGATGGCGCACCTGACCCACACCGAGTACCTGCTGGCCGGCCGCGGCTCGCTGGACGTGCGCGAGGTGCTGCGCGAGACCATGTTCGCGCCGACCGTCACCGGCAGCCCGATCGAGAACGCCTGCCGGGTGATCGCCCGGCACGAGCGGCGCGGGCGGCGGTACTACGCGGGGGTGCTGGCGCTGCTGTCGGTCTCGGACCGCGGGGAGCAGACCCTGGACGCGCCGATCCTGATCCGCACCGCGGAGATCACCCCCGACGGCACCCTGCGGGTACCGGTCGGGGCGACCCTGGTCCGGCATTCCACCGCGGCGGGCGAGGTGGCGGAGACCCACACCAAGGCGGCCGGGGTGCTGGCCGCGCTCGGTGCGGCGACCATCGCCGTACGCGACCAGGCGCCGCCCGCCGTGGGCGAGGCGGAACTGCGCACGCTGGCCGAGCGCAACGTGGACCTGGCCCGGTTCTGGCTGGACTCCCGGGAGGCCGGGGCGCTCGCGGTGCCGGCGCTGACCGGCCGGTCCGCGGTGATCGTGGACGGTGAGGACACGTTCACCGCGATGCTGGCCCACCAGTTGAAGGCCCTCGGGCTCACGGTCACCGTCGTGCCGTGGTCCGCCGCGCACGCGCCCCGCGCCGCCGACGCCGCGGACCTGCTCGTGGTCGGGCCGGGGCCGGGCGATCCGGGCGACCCGGACGAGCCCAAGATGGTCGCCATGCGCGCGATCGTGGCCGCCCGGCTCGCGTCCGGACGGCCGCTGTTCGCCGTCTGCCTGGGCCAGCAGATGCTCGCGCTGCGCCTGGGGCTGGCGCTGATCCGGCGCGACTCCCCCTACCAGGGCCTGGCCCGCGACGTCGACCTGTTCGGCGCCGTACGGCGGGTCGGCT
Organism: Actinoplanes teichomyceticus ATCC 31121; assembly: GCF_003711105.1. Classification (NCBI taxonomy): domain Bacteria; kingdom Bacillati; phylum Actinomycetota; class Actinomycetes; order Micromonosporales; family Micromonosporaceae; genus Actinoplanes; species Actinoplanes teichomyceticus. The sequence continues at coordinate 2,005,695 of NZ_CP023865.1, read as the reverse complement.
TCTACTCCAGCTTCGCCGCCGTCTCCGCGGTGTCCGCCCTGGACTCCGCCCACGGCCCGGTCGAGATCGCCCGCGACCCGCTCGACGGCACCGTGCACGCGCTGCGCGGCCGCGCGTTCGCCGGGGTCCAGTTCCATCCCGAATCGGTCCTCAGCCGGGACGGCATCGATGTTCTCCGTGAACTTCTCCCGCCACTGTTCGCCGAGGTGGTTAGCCCGCTGACGAACGGGTAGCGATTACCCACGTCGGTGGTCCAAGGCGATCGAGAGCCTCACCTTGGGCCACCGACCCGGAACCGGACCGCCCGGCGCGGGCACCCGGCGGTCCGGGCGCGACACCCCTAGGATCAGGGGATGGAGGCCATCTACTACTTCGACCCGGCATGTCCGTTCACCTGGCGCACCTCGCGGTGGCTCACCTCGGTCGCGGCCGAGCGCGGGGTGCGGCTGCGATGGCGGGCGTTCAGTCTGACCATCCTCAACGGCGACGACGCGCCCGAGAAGTACCGGCCGATGATGCAGGCGTCGAGCCGGGCGCTGCGGCTGGTCGAGGCGCTGCGCGCGGACGGGCGCGAGGAGGCGGCCGGGGCGTTCTACACCGAGTTGGGGAACCGGACGTTCGAGGCCGGCACCCCGCTCTCGGACGCCGTCGTCGACGAGGCGGCGAAGGCGGCCGGAGTGGAGCAGGCCGGCGCCGTCCTCGACGACCCGGCGTGGGACGCGGCCGTACGCGAGTCGCACGAGGCGGCGATGGCCCTCGCCGGGCCGGACATCGGGTCGCCGGTGCTGCACCTGGCCGGGGCGGCGCGCGGCCTGCACGGCCCGATCATCGGCGAGGTGCCGGCGCCGGACGAGGCGCTGGCCATCTGGGACGCCACCGCCGCCCTGATGCGCATCGACACCTTCTTCGAGGTGAAACGCGGCCGCGGCTGACCGGCCGCGGCGGGCCCGGAATCCCCGGTTGAGGGGAAAGTCGGCGGGCCGGCGCCCCGGCGGGGTTTACTTCGGGTTGACCGACGGGTATGCGCACGGCGTCGTTGATCTCCGGAGGGACACCTTGACCGAGCCGCACGTCACACTCGATCCGCGATCGCTCAATCCGGTGGAGGAGAAGCTGCGCGGCCCGCTGGAGGATCAGCTCAGCTCGGCGCTTCAGGCGGCGACGGCGAAGATCCGCCAGCGGTACGCCGGGGAGAGCGTCGAGCAGGTCACCACGATGCTCCTGGAGCAGGCGCGGGCCGGGCTGCACCCGGACATCGCCGCCGGATTCCACCCGGACCACGAACAGCTGCGGCACGTGGCCGAGACGATCGTCGGCCAGGCCCGCTGACCGGCCGCGACGCGCACCGCCGGGCGGCCCGGAGCCGGCCGGCGGTGCGCTGAGCCGCCGCGGCGGCTCAGCGGCGCTTCGCGCGCAGGGTCAGGATGAGGTCGACGACCAGGGCGCTCCACCCGGTCTGGTGCCAGGCGCCCAGCCCGGCGCCGTTGTCGCCGTGGAAATACTCCGGGAAGGCGATCAGGCCGGCCCAGTCCGGGTGGGTCTGGAAGAGGTCGGTCGCCCCGTAGATCGGCCGGCGCCCGTCCGCGTCCGGGACGAACAGCGCGATCAGCCGCCGGGCCAGGTCGTCGGCGACCTCGGTGAGCGACATCCTGGTCTGCGCCCCGGTCGGGTACTCCACCCGCAGGTCCTCGCCGTAGAACTCGGCGAACTCCCGCAACGCCTCGACGATCAGGTAGTTGACCGGCATCCAGACCGGGCCCCGCCAGTTCGAGTTGCCGCCGAACAGCCCGCTGGTGCTCTCCGCCGGCTCGTAACCGACGGTGAAGTCGGATCCGCCCAGCGAGACGGTGAACGGCTTCTCCAGGTGGGCCCGCGACAGCGTGCGCAGGCCGTACGGGGACAGGAACTCCTCGGGGTCCAGCAACCGGGCCAGGATCCGCAACAGCTGGTCCTGCCCGACCATGCTGAGCAACCGCTGGTGGCGCCGGTCGGCGCCGCTCAGCCGCCGGGCGCTGATCACGTCGCGGTAGTCGGTGCGGTGGTGCAGCATCCAGCGGACCCGGGCGTTCAGCTCGGGCAGCCGGTGGAGGGTGTCGGAGGTGAGCCGGGTGGTGGCGGCCAGCGGCAGCAGGCCGACGATGGAGCGTGCCTTGAGCGGCACCCGGTGCCCGTCGGGCAGGCGCAGCACGTCGTAGAAGAAGCTGTCCTCCTCGTCCCACAGCCCCTGCCGGTACGCCGCCTCCGCGATGTACGTGAAATGCTCGAAGAACTTGGTGGCCATGTCCTCGTACGCCCGGTCGTGCAGGGCCAGCTGGATCGCCATGTCCAGCAGGTTGAGGGCGTACATCGCCATCCAGCCGGTGCCGTCGGACTGCTCCAGCACCCCGGCGACCGGCAGCGCGGCCGAGCGGTCGAACGGCCCGACGTTGTCCAGGCCGAGGAAGCCGCCCTCGAAGACGTTGTTGCCGCCGACGTCCTTGCGGTTGACCCACCAGGTGAAATTGAGCAGCAGCTTGTGCATCACGCGGGCGAGGAAGTCGTAGTCCCGGGAGCCGTCGATCTCGAAGACCCGCAGCGCGGCCCAGGCGTGCACCGGCGGATTCACGTCGCCGAACGACCACTCGTACGCCGGGATCTGCCCGTTCGGGTGCATGTACCACTCGCGCAGCAGCAGGAGCAGCTGCGACTTGGCGAAACCCGGATCGACCCGGCTGATGCTGACGCAGTGGAAGGCCAGGTCCCAGGCGGCGTACCAGGGGTACTCCCAGGGGTCCGGCATGCTGATCACGTCGAAGCTGTTCATGTGCCACCAGCCGTGGTTGCGCCCGTGGCGCCGGCCCGGTGGCGGCGGCGCGTTGCCCGGGTCGCCGACCAGCCACTGCTTCACGTCGAAGTGGTAGAACTGCTTGCCCCACATCAGCCCGGCGATGCCCTGCCGGGCCACCGCCGCCTCGTCCGGGGTCGCGGACGCCGGGATGATCCCGGCGAAGAACTCGTCGGCCTCGGCGCGCCGGTCCCGCATCACCGCGGCCCACCCGTCGCCGAGGTCCAGCGGCGGCGGCGCGGCGTCGCCGCGGGTCAGCCGGAGCCGGATCGTCCGGGTCTCCCCCGGCCCCAGGGTGAGCGGGAAGTGCAGGGCGCCCTTGGTGCCGACCCCGTCCGGGTTGACCGTCGGCGCGCCGGTCACCAGGAAGTCGTTGATCCCGTCCTTCGGGTACGGGCTGCGCCCGGGCAGCCCCCACAGCCGCTGCGCGTTGGTCTCGTTGTCGCAGACCAGGGCGGGCGGGGCGCCCTCGGCGTCGAGGGTGATGTGGCCGATCGAGCGGTGCTGGCCGGCCAGGCGTCCGGGCGTGCCGGTCAGCGACGGGCGTGCCCGGTTCGGCAACCCCCAGGACCAGGTGTTGCGGAACCACAGGGTGGGCAGCACGTGCAGGGTGGCCGGGTCGGGGCCGCGGTTGGCGACGGTGATCGCGATGCACATGTCGTACGGGCCGGCCTTGGCGTAGTCGACGGTCACCGCCCAGAACCGGTCGGCGTCGAAGACCCCGGTGTCGACCAGCTCGTACTCGCTCTCGGCGCGGGAGCGGTGGCCGTTGACCCGGACCAGCTCGTCGTACGGGAACTCGGCCTGCGGGTAGTGGTAGCGCCACCGCATCCACGAGTGGGTCGGCGTGGAATCCTGGTACCACCAGTACTCCTTGGCGTCCTCACCGTGGTTGCCGCCGTCGCCGCCGAGGCCGAACATCCGCTCCTTGAGGATCGGGTCCCGGCCGTTCCACAGCGCGAGCGCGAAGCAGAACGTCTGCCGGTCGTCGCAGATGCCGGCCATGCCGTCCTCGTTCCACCGGTACGCCCGGGAGCGCGCGTGATCGTGCGGGAAGTAGTCCCAGGCGGTCCCGTGCTCGCTGTAGTCCTCCCGGACCGTGCCCCAGGCCCGCTCGGCGAGGTAGGGGCCCCAGGCGCGCCACGGCTGCTCGCCGGAATCGGCCTGGGCCAGCCGATCGCGCTCCGACACGTCCGTCCTCACCGTCCCCATCGTCACGACCCGTGAGTCGGCCATTGCAACTGTCACGGTCTGGTGTCAAGTGTGTCCGCTCCGCCGATTCTGCCCATAGGACGGAGGTTCACACCCGTGTCCACCGTGCGCCCGATCACGTTCCGGCCGCCGGTCTGCGTGGTTCGCGGCCAACCTCCGCCCGCTCGGGTTCCCCGCGGGGCCGTGGGGTTTCCGCCGCCGGGCGGTCGGGTTTCCCCGCCGGGCCGTGGAGTCTCCGCGCCGGGCCGTGGGGTCTCCGCGCCGGGCCGTGGAGTCTCCGCGCCGGGCCGTGGAGTCTCCGCGCCGGGCCGTGGAGTCTCCGCGCCGGGCCGTGGGGTCTCCGCGCCGGGCCGTGGAGTCTCCGCGCCGGGCCGTGGGGTCTCCGCGCCGGGCCGTGGGGTTCCGCCGATTCCCTGCCGCACCCCAACGGCGGGGCTGTCGCACCCGGATTGCAACCCGCCGCCGTCAGGCTCTCCAGGTGCGATCTGAACAGCCGAGCGGCTCGGACACCCCCGATCACGGGCCCTGGCGGCTCTGGCTGGGGCTGGTGCTGGTCTGTGTCGTCCTGCGAGTCGGGATGAGCGCCGTGCACCTGCCCTACCTCGTGACCACCGTGCCGTACCTGGTGGTCACGGTGGGCACGCCGGTGGCCGTACTGGTCGGAACGCTGCGGCACCGGCCGCCGCACCGCGCCGGCTGGCTGACCCTGGCCGTCGGTCAGCTCCTGTACGCCGTCGGCGACGTGCTCTCGATCGTCGACGAGTGGCTGTCCGGCGACTTCCTCGAACCGACCCCGGCCGACCTGATGTACCTCGCCAGCTACGTGCTCGTCGCGGCCGCCGTGCTGATCTTCATCCGGCGCCGCGCGCCCGGCTGGGACGTGCCCAGCGCGGTGGACGCGCTCATCGTGGCGATCAGCGCGGGCTTGCTCACCTGGGTCTACCTGATCCAGCCGCTGACCGCCGACTCGGAGCTGCCGATGGCGGCCAAACTCACCGAGTCGGCATACCCGGTGCTGGACCTGATGCTGCTGATCCTCACCGTCCGCCTGGTGATGGGCCACGGTACCCGGGGCGCCGTGCTGTACTTCCTGCTCGCCGGGCTGACCACGATGTTCACCGCCGACACCCTGTATGCGGTGGTCGGCGTGGTGACCGGGCAGACGACGTTCGAGTCCTGGTTGGATGGCCTGTGGATGATCGCGCTCGGCCTGCTCGGCGCGGCTGCCCTGCACCCCGGCATCCGGCACTTCGACCGGCGCACCGACACCGCCATCCCGGACGCCAGCCCCGGCCGCCTCGGAGTGCTCGCCGTCGCCGTCCTGATGGCCCCCGGCCTCCAGCTGATCCAGCACCTGCGGCACCAGGACCTCAGCGTGCCGCTCGCCACCGCCGCCTGCGCCGTCATGTTCCTGCTGGTCCTGGCGCGCATGGCGGGCCTGGTCGCCACCCAGCGGCGGGCCGCGGTCACCGACGGGCTGACCGGGGTCCGCAACCGGCGGCACTTCGAGGACGCGCTCACCGCCGAGTGCCGGCGGGCCGCCCGGGCCGGTTACGGTCTCGGCCTGCTCATGATCGACGTGGACCACTTCAAGAAGATCAACGACACGTACGGCCATCCGGCCGGCGACCGGGTGCTGCGCGAGCTGGCCCGGCGGCTGACCGCGGGCCGGCGTGCCGGAACCATGCTGGCCCGCTACGGCGGCGAGGAGTTCGTCGCGCTGGTGCCCCACCTCGACGCCGCGGAGCTGCCGCTGGTCGCCGAACGGGTCCGGCAGTCGATCGCGGAACTCCCCATCGAGGTGTCGGACCGGGCGCTGATCACGGTGACCGCCTCGATCGGCGCCGCCTGGTCGCGCGGCCCGCGCACCGAACCGGCCGGGCTGCTGCGCGCCGCCGATGAAGCGCTCTACGCGGCGAAGGCCGCCGGGCGCAACCGTACGGTGGTCGCACCCGCCGCGCACGCCCCGGCGAGCGCGCACGGCTGAGGCACGCACGCCCCGGCGAGCGCGCACGGTCAAGGTGCGCGCCCCGGCGAGCGCACGGTTGAGGCACGCGCGCCCGGCGAGTGCGCACGGTTGAGGCGCGCGCGCCCCGGCGAGCGCACGGTTGAGGCACGCGTGCCCGGCGAGTGCGCACGGTCAAGGCACGCACGCCCCGGCGCGCGCACGGTTGAGGCACGCGTGCCCAACGAGCGCGCACGGTCAAGGCACGCACGCCCGGCGAGCGCGCACGCTTAAGGTCCGTGCATGCCCGCTTCCGAGTACGTACGGAACCTGCGCGCCCGCGTCGGCCAGGAACTCATCATGTTTCCCACGGTCTCCGCGGTCGTCCTCAACGACCGCGGCGAGGTGCTGCTGCACCAGCGCAGCGACACCGGGCAGTGGACGTTGATCGCCGGGATGATGGATCCCGGCGAGCAGCCAGCCGACACGGTGGTCCGCGAGGTGGCGGAGGAGACCGCCGTCCAGGTCGAGATCGAGCGGCTGGCCGGGGTGGTGTCGCACGACGTCACCTATCCGAACGGCGACCGTTGCCAGATGGTCAACATGTGCTTCCGCTGCCGCGCGGTGGGCGGCGAGGCCCGGGTCAACGACACCGAGTCGCTGGCGGTGGGCTGGTTCCCGCTGGACGCGATGCCCGCGATCAACCCGTTCGCCGGCAAGCTGCTGGCCATCGCGCTCGACGAAGGCGACCGACCCTACTTCGCCGCCCCCGGCCAGGGCGGTCTCTGACCCACCCGGACCCGGGGCGACCGGCAGCGGACCGGTGCGGATGTCCGAAAACGGCCTCTGACTCCACCGGGGCCAGGGGCGACCCTGCCCCCGTCGCGCTCGCTGCGCCGGGCCGCCCCGGGCGCTACCCGGCAGGCGGCGCCTCACCCGAGCCAGCCCGGACGGATCAGCCCCGCCTCGTACGCGTAGACCACGAGCTGCGCCCGGTCCCGCGCCCCCAACTTGATCATCGTGCGGCTGACGTGGGTCTTCGCGGTGGCCGGGCTGATCACCAGACGACTGGCGATCTCGTCGTTCGACAGTCCCTCGGCGACCAGCGTCATCACCTCGCGCTCCCGGTCGGTGAGCTGCTCCAGTTCCCGGGGCGGCTCGGGCCGGCGCCCGGTCCCCGCCCCGGCGAACTCGCCGATCACCCGCCGGGTCACGCTCGGCGACAGCAGCGCGTCCCCGGCCGCCACCGCCCGCACCCCGCGCAGCAGTTCCACCGGCTCGGTGTCCTTGACCAGGAATCCGGAGGCGCCGGTGCGCAGCGCCTCGAACACGTACTCGTCCAGCTCGAACGTGGTCAGGATGACCACCCGGGTGTCCCCGCAGACCGGGTCGGCGGCGATGCGCCGGGTCGCCTCGAGGCCGTCCACACCGGGCATCCGGATGTCCATCAGCACCACGTCCGGCCGGGTGGCCCGGACCAGGCCGATCGCCTGCAAGCCGTCCGCGGCCTCACCGACCACCCGGATGTCCGCCTCGGCATCCAGCAACGCCCGGAACCCGGCCCGCACCAGCGCCTGGTCGTCGGCCAGCACCACTGAGATCATCGCTCCCCCTCCGGAGCCGTCCGCCGGCCCACGTCATCGCGCTCCCCTGCCCCGCACTCCGCCCCGCCACCGGCCACCGGACCCGGACATTCCGCGGCCTCCGGCACACCGCCGCCGTCCGGACCGCCTCCGTCCGGGGCGCGCGACCCCACGTCGGCACCGCCCGGATCCGGCCCGGCCGCGCCGTCCTCACCCGACGGGTCCCGTGGCACGCCGGCCGAAGCCGGTGAGTCAGGGCCGGCCTGCGGCACACCGAAGGAGCCGGGGCCGCCCGGCGGCACACCGGAAGAGCCGGGACCAGCCGACGACACACCGGAAGAGCCCGGACCAGCCGACGACACACCGGAAGAGCCCGGACCAGCCGGACCGGCCGGCGACCGACCGGTCGGCAGGATCACCGTGACCAGGAAGCCGCCGGTCGGTGGCCGTCCCGCCGCCAGCCGACCGCCGAGGCTCTCCGCCCGGGCCCGCATCCCCGCGATGCCGCTGCCCCGCGCGCCGTCGGCGGCCGGTGGCTGCGCCGCCTCGGGCTCGCTGTTGCGGACCGACAGGTACAGCGCGGCCGGCAGGTAGCTCACCGCGACGTCCGCCTCGGGCCGCGGTCCGGCATGACGGCGCACGTTGGTCAGCGCCTCCTGCACGATCCGGTACGCCGCCCGGTCCACCTCGGCCGGCAGCTCCCGCGGCGTCCCGGTGACCGTGGTCCGCACCGGGATGCCGGCCGCCGCGGTCAACTCGCTCAGCCGGTTGAGCCCGAGCGCCGGCTGCCGGGGCGCGGCCTCCCCCTCGGTGCGCAGCACGCCCAGCACCGACCGCACCTCGCGCAGCGCCTCCGCGCTCGCGGTCTTGATCGCGGCGAGCGCCTCCCGAGCCTGCTCCGGCCGCTGATCCATCAGATGCAGCCCGACCCCGGCCTGCACATTGATCAACGACAGGTGGTGTCCGAGCACGTCGTGCAGCTCCCGGGCGATCCGCAGCCGCTCCTCCGAGGCCTGCCGGCGCTCCTGCTCGGCGCGCGCCCGGGCCTGCTCGGCGCGCGCCCGCTCCTGCTCGGCCCGGGTCCGGGCCTGCTCGGCGTAGTTCTCGGCGCGGATCCGGGCGGCGCCGCCGAGCAGGATCATCAGGCCGAGCAGGGCGGCGGCCAGGCACACCTGCCCGAACGCCGGGCGCACGCCGGGGTCGAGGCCGAGCGGCCCGGACAGCCCGAGGACGGCGCCGGCCCACACCGCCCAGGCGGTGGCCGCACAGCTCAGGGCCGCCGTGCGGTGGCCCTGGCGGGCCAGCGAGTAGAGCGCCACGGCCGGGGCGGCGGCGTACCCCGGATGCGGCACGGCGTGCAGCGCGAAGCCGATCGTCGCGGCCGACGCGACCGCGAAGGCGGCGATCGGCGCGCGCCGCCGCCAGAACAGCGCGACCGGGCCGATGATGACGGTCAGCGTGGTGAGGAGGTCCCACGGCCGGTACAGCCCGCCGTGGGCGGCCAGGTTGTTCAGTGTGGCCAGGTGAAGGGCCCCGGCCAGCACCACGGCGCCGGGTGGCCAGCCGGTGTGCGGGTGCCGGCGCCGGTGATGCCAGGGTGGTCCGGGCCGGCCCGGGTCGCCGAGCCACTCGCCGAGCGGGGCGCCGCCGCCGACAGCGGCACCCGGGCCGCCACCCCCGGCCGCCGACGCGGCCGAAGCACCGAAGCGGTCACGCCCACCCTCCGGCGTGAACGCGTCACCCGGGCCGTCGGCCCCGCCCTCCGGCGCCGTGGGAGCACCGGGGAGGGGGCACCGGCCGGATCGGCCGCCGCCCGGTCGCCGCCGGTCCCCGCCGCGCTTGCTCATGACGCCGAAACTACGTCACCGCCGACCGCCGGGGCATCGGCGCACGGGCCGGTTCCCGGCATACCCCCACGGGCGTACGCGGGAGGGTCGGCTACGCCCACGGGCGTACCGGAAAGTCGTCGCGTCGCGCCCCGGCACTCCGTCCGGATGCTTCGCCGGGCCGACGCGCCGGCGGCGCGCGGCGGCGATTCTGGAGGCAGCAGATCCGAGGAGGACATCGTGCATCTCGAAGACGACACCTGGTCCGGGCCGGCCCGGCTGCGGACCTCCGACACCGAACGCGAGGAGGTCGCCGAGATCGTGCGGGCCGCGATGGCCGAGGGCCGGCTCGACCTGGACGAGGGCGAGCAACGGCTGGCCACCGCCTACCGCGCGACCTACCGCGACGAGCTCGCGGCGCTGACCCGCGACCTGCCGCACGGCGGCCGGCAAGCGCTGGCCCGGTTGCCGCACCGGCGGGCGGCGACACGCCGGTCGCTGCAGCGGCACGCCAGCTTCCTGCTGGTCGCCGCCGGGGTCCTGATCGGTCTGTGGCTGCTCTCCGGGGCGGCCTTCTTCTGGCCGGCCTTCCCGCTCTTCTTCCTGGTGATGGGCCTGGTCCGGCACGCCCGCCACGGCCGCTACGACTTCCGCGACGCGCACCGGATGCACCTGCGGCCCTGAGCCGTGACTGTCGGGTGGCCGACTCCACTCCGGTGTGGACCCGCCGGTCGTTGATCTTCCTTCCCGGCTCTGCGACAGTGTCGCAGTTTGTTCGGGGAGGGACGACGCACATGATGGGTCCGTCGCACGCACTGTCGGGGGCGGCCGCCTGGCTGGCCGGCAGCTGGGCGCTCGACCAGTTCGCTGACTACCACCAGACGCCGCTGATGATCGCGGTGGGCACGGCGATGTGCGCCGGCGGCGCCCTGCTGCCCGACCTGGACCTGTCCGGGAAGGTGACCACCAACCAGGGCGGCGCGACGGTGGCCCGCACGTTCGGCGTCTTCTCGCTGTTCGTGTCCGAGGTGGTGGAGAAGATCTCGCTGGGCATCTACGCGGCCACCCGGCAGAGCCGGGACCCGCGGCGCGACCACGGGCACCGGACCTTCACCCACACGCTGCCGTTCGCCGCGCTGATCGGCTGGGGCACCACCGCGCTCGCCGCGAACTACGGCAAGTGGGCGGTGGTCGGCATCATCTTCTTCATGGCCGGTCTGGCGCTGCGCGGGCTGTTCGACAAGTGGGCGGAGCGGGCCGGCTGGGTGGTCGTCACCCTGTGCTCGGCCGCGATCGCCTGGTTCACCGCGGCCAACCTGCCGGGTGACCGGGGCTATCCGACTCTCGGCTTCGCCGTCGGCGCCGGCTGCGTGGTGCACCTGCTCGGCGACATGATCACCAAGAACGGCGTGCCGATCCTCTGGCCGATCCCGACCGGGCGGGGCCGGATGTGGCGGATGATCGGCATCCCGAACCGCATGGCGGTGAAGGTCGGCGGCAAGACTGAGACGGTCGTGCTGCGGACCACGTTCACCGTGATCTCACTGCTCTCGATCGCCGGGCTGTTCGCGCCGGCCCTGCTGGACCGCCTCGACCTGGACGTGTGGGCGTCCCAATAGTCCCGCACCGCGCGGGGCCGCCGACGCGGGCGGCCCGGTGCGTCAGAGACGGCTCAGCACCTTCGCGAGAATCCGGTCGACCGGCAGGGTCGCGTCCACCCCGATGCCGTTCTCGTCGGGACCCAGCGGCTCCAGGACGGCGAACTGGGACTCGACCAGGCTGCTCGGCATGAAGTGGCCGGCCCGGCCGCCCACCCGGACCGTGGCCACCTCCCGGGTCAGCACCAGATGGACGAAGAGGGTCCGCGGGTCAGGGGCGCGCAGCACGTCCCGGTACGCCCGCTTGAGCGCCGAGCAGGACACCACCAGCCCCTTGTCCCCGGCCGCGCCGATCCGCTCGGCGATCGCGGCCAGCCACGGCCGGCGGTCGTTGTCGGTGAGCGGCACCCCGGACTGCATCTTCGTCACGTTGGCCGCCGGATGGAAGTCGTCGGCCTCGCCGTACGGCACCTGGAGCCGATCGGCCAGCGCCTGGCCGATCGTGCTCTTGCCGCAGCCGGAGACCCCCATCACCACGATCGGGACCATCCCCGTGTACCCCCGTCAGTCGATCGAGTACGCCAGATTCGGACGCAGCCAGCGTTCCACCTCGGCGACCGGTACGCCACGCCGGGTGGCATAGTCCTCGATCTGGTCCTCGGCCAGCCGGCCGACGGTGAAGTACTTCGCCTCGGGGTGCGCGAAGATCAGGCCGCTGACCGCGGCGGCCGGGGTCATCGCGTACGACTCGGTCAGCCCGACCCCGATCCGGCCGGTGTCGAGCAGCTGGAACAGGTCCTTCTTCTCGCTGTGGTCGGGGCAGGCGGGGTAGCCGAGCGCGGGCCGGATGCCGCGGAAACGCTCGGCGTGCAGGTCCTCCAGTTTCGGCTGGGCGTCCGGCTCGAACCACTCGCGGCGGGCCTTGAGGTGCAGGTACTCCGCGAACGCCTCGGCCAGCCGGTCGGCCAGGGCCTTGACCATGATGGCGCGGTAGTCGTCGTGCTCGGCCTCGTACTTCTTGGCCAGCGCCTCCGCGCCGTGGATGGCCACCGCGAAACCGCCGAGGTGGTCGCCGGCGGGCGCGACGTAGTCGGCGAGGCAGCGGTTGGCGCGGCCGGCCGGCTTCTGGGTCTGCTGGCGCAGCATCGGCAGCCGCTGACCGCCGCCGAGCACGATGTCGTCGCCCTCGGAGTGCGCGGGCCAGAACCCGTACAGGCCGCGGGCCTGGAACGAGCTCTCCGCAATGATCTTGTCGAGCAGCGTGTTGGCGTCGTCGAACAGCTCCCGGGCCACCGGCTCCTCCAGGATCGCCGGGTACTTGCCCTTCATCTCCCAGGCCAGGAAGAGGAACTGCCAGTCGATCATGTCGCGCAGCTCGGCGATGGTCGGCTGGACCTCGCGTACGCCGGTGAAGGCCGGCACCGGCAGCTCGCCGAAGTCGACGACCTCCCGGTTGGCCCGGGCCTGGCCGAGAGTGAGCAGCGGCTGGGCGTGCCGCTTCTCGTGCTGCTCGCGCAGCCGCTGCTGCTCGTTGCGGTTGGCCTCGTCCAGCTTGGCCGCGCGGTCGGCGTCGAGCAGGTCGGAGACGACGCCGACGACCCGGGAGGCGTCCAGCACGTGCACGGTGGAGCCGTCGTAGGCCGGGGCGATGCGCACCGCGGTGTGCTGCTTGGACGTGGTCGCGCCGCCGATCAGCAGCGGCAGCCGCAGCCCGCGCCGCTGCATCTCGGCGCCGACCGCGACCATCTCGTCCAGCGACGGGGTGATCAGGCCGGACAGCCCGATCACGTCGGCGCCCTCGGCCACCGCGGTGTCCAGGATCTTCGCGGTCGGCACCATCACGCCGAGGTCGATCACCTCGTAGTTGTTGCAGCCCAGCACCACGCCGACGATGTTCTTGCCGATGTCGTGCACGTCGCCCTTGACCGTGGCCAGCACCACCTTGCCCTGACCACGGGCGCCCTCGGCCTTCTCCTTCTCCATGTACGGCAGCAGGTAGGCGACCGATCGCTTCATCACCCGGGCGCTCTTGACCACCTGGGGCAGGAACATCTTGCCGGAGCCGAACAGGTCGCCGACCACGCTCATGCCGTCCATCAGCGGGCCCTCGATCACGTCGAGCGGCCGGGGCAGCTTCTGCCGGGCCTCCTCGGTGTCCGCCTCGATGAAGTCGACGATGCCGTGCACCAGCGCGTGCGAGAGCCGCTCCTCGACCGGGGCGTCGCGCCAGGACAGGTCGACCTCGCGCCGGGCGGCGCTGCCGGTGACCGTGGAGGCGAAGGTGACCAGCCGGTCGGTGGCGTCCGGCCGGCGGTCGAACAGCACGTCCTCGACCAGCTCCAGCAGGTCGGCCGGGATGTCCTGGTAGACCGCGAGCTGTCCGGCGTTGACGATGCCCATGTCCAAGCCGGCCTTGACCGCGTGGAACAGGAACGCCGAGTGCATCGCCTCGCGGACCACGTCGTTGCCACGGAACGCGAAGGACAGGTTCGAGATGCCGCCGCTGGTGCGGGCGCCCGGGCAGCGCCGCTTGATCAGCGGGAGCGCGTCGATGAACGCCTTGGCGTACCCGTTGTGCTCGGCGATGCCGGTGGCGACGGCCAGCACGTTCGGGTCGAAGATGATGTCGGTGGGGTCGAAGCCGTCGCCGACCAGCAGGTCGTAGGCCCGGCCGCAGATCTCCACCTTGCGCTCGGTGGTGTCGGCCTGGCCCTGCTCGTCGAAGGCCATCACCACCACGCCGGCGCCGAAGTCCCGGATCCGGCGGGCGTGCTCGAGGAACTGCTCCTCGCCCTCCTTCAGGCTGATCGAGTTGACCACGCCCTTGCCCTGCACGCACTTGAGGCCGGCCTCCAGCACGTTCCACTTCGAGCTGTCGATCATGATCGGGATCCGGGCCACCTCGGGCTCGGTCGCGATCAGGTTCAGGAACGTGGTCATGGCCCGCTCGCTGTCCAGCAGGTCGGCGTCCATGTTGACGTCGAGCAGGTTGGCCCCGCCCCGGACCTGGTCCAGCGCCACGTCGACGGCGGCCTGGTAGTCCTCGGCCTCGATCAGCCGGCGGAACTTGGCCGAGCCGGTCACGTTGGTCCGCTCGCCGATCATCACGAACCCGGTGTCCGGGCCGATCTCGAACGGCTCCAGCCCGCTGAACCGGGTGGTCGGCGCGGGCGGGTCGATCCGCCGGGGCGCGATGCCCCGGACCGCCTCGGCGATCGCGGCGATGTGCGGCGGCGTGGTTCCGCAGCAGCCTCCGACGAGGTTGACCAGGCCGGACTCGGCGAACTCGCGGACCAGCCCGGCGGTCTGTTCCGGGGTCTCGTCGTAGCCGCCGAAGGCGTTGGGCAGCCCGGCGTTCGGGTGCGAGGCGACGAAGGTCTTCGACAGCCGGGCCAGGTCGGCCACGTGCGGGCGCATCTCGGCCGCCCCCAGCGAGCAGTTCACGCCGACGACCATCGGCTCGGCCCGCTCGATCGAGCGCCAGAACGCCTCGACGGTCTGGCCGGAGAGGGTCCGCCCGGACAGGTCGACGATGGTCACCGAGATCCAGAGCGGCAGCTGCGGGGCCACCTCGCGGGCCGCCGCGATCGCCGCCTTGGCGTTCAGCGTGTCGAAGATCGTCTCCACCAGCAGCAGGTCGACACCGCCCTCGGCCAGCGCGCCGATCTGCTCCGCGTACGTCGCCTTGACCTGGTCGAAGGTGACCGCGCGGTACGCCGGGTCCTCGACCTTCGGCGAGAGCGAGAGCGTCACGTTGAGCGGGCCGACCGAGCCGGCCACGAAGCGCGGGCGGCCGTCGCGCGCGGCGGCCTCGTCGGCGGCCTGGCGGGCCAGCCGGGCGCCCTGCACGTTCATCCGGCGCACCAGGTGCTCACACCCGTAGTCGGCCTGGGCGATGCCGGTCGCGGTGAACGTGTTGGTGGTGGTGATGTCGGCGCCGGCGGAGAGGTACTGCCGGTGGACGTCGAGGATCAGGTCCGGCCGGGTCAGGATCAGCAGGTCGGGGTCGCCGGTGACGTCCTTGTGGTGCTCGGCGGGGATCACGTCGCCGCGGTAGTCGTCCGGGGTCAGCTTGGCGCCCTGCAGCATCGTGCCCCACGCGCCGTCGAGGACCAGGATCCGCTCGGCGAGCAGGTCGCGCAGCATGGTGACGTTGTGAGTCACGGGGCACACCTCCGAGAAAAGTCGGAGGCGCCCTTGTTCGGATGGATCACCGGTCGAGCGTGACGGGTGGCCCGCTGCAGCGCCTCTCGGCCGGAGCCTCAACGATACCCAATTACTCACTTGGCCTCGGCATAGCAACCAACAACTGAGACGTCCAGAGGAAACCGGACCTCGGTGGCGCCGAACAGCATCCGCCCGGCCCGCGCCGCGCACTCCCGGACCGCGTCGGCGACCTCCGCGGCCTGCTCCGCGGGACAGTGCACGACCACCTCGTCGTGCACGAACAGGACCAGCTCGGCCGGGGTGCCGGCCAGGGCGGTGCGCAGGGTGGCCAGCAGGACCAGCGCCCACTCGGCAGCAGTGGCTTGAATCACAAAATTCCGGGTGAACCGCCCCCTCGCCCGTCCGGGTGGCGGCGCCACCTCATCGGGTGGATCCAGGCCGGCGTCGCGGGCCGCCCCCGAGGCGGGCGGGCACGTGCGCCCCAGCCAGGAGCGCACCAGGCCGCCCTGCTCACCGGTCCGCGCGGCGCGCTCCACGTAGTCGAAGGCGGTGGGATAGTGCCGGCGGAGCACCGCCAGGGCCGGGACGGCGTCCCCGCCGGTCTGCCCGTACATCGCGCCGAGCAGGGCGAGCTTGGCCTTGGCCCGGTCGCCGTCGAAGGAGTCGGCCGCCAGCGCGGCGTAGAGGTCGCCCCCGGCGGCGGCGCGGGCCAGCCGGTCGTCGCCGGAGACCGCGGCCAGCACCCGGGGCTCGAGCTGGCCGGCGTCGGCCACCACGAACCGCCAGCCCGGGTCGGCCACCACCGCCCGGCGGACGACCTTGGGGACCTGCAGGGCGCCGCCGCCACGGGTGGCCCACCGGCCGGAGACGACGCCACCGGGAACGTACTCCGGGCGGAAGCGGCCGTCGCGCACCCAGGCGTCGCGCCAGGCCCAGCCGTGCGCGGTCCAGATCCGGTAGAGCTCCTTGAACTCCAGCAGCGGGGCGACCGCCGGGTGGTCGACCTGGCGCAGCACCCACCGCCGGGTGTTCGGGATGTGGATGCCGGCCCGGGCGAACGCGCGCACCACCTCGGCCGGCGAGTCCGGATGCAGCCCGTGCGCGCCGAACGCGTCGTTGATCACCGCGGTGAGCTCGGCCAGACGGCGCGGCGGGCCCACCGGCTGGGGCGGGCCGAGCAGCTCGCGCAGCAGCTGGTCATGCAGGTCGGCGCGCCAGGGCAGACCGGTGTGGCCCATCTCGGCGGCGGTCAGGGCGCCGGCCGACTCGGCGGCCGCGAGCATCCGGAACCGACCGGGGTGCTCGGTGCCGGCGAGGCGGCGCTGCTGATCGGCATACACCGCGAGGAGATCCGCCGGCGAGACCGGGGGCGGGGCGGAGACCGCCTCGAAGAGCGCGGCCTGGGCGAAGCCGGGCGGCTCGGCCCCGGGCCGCAGCCGGTCCGGCGGGACGGGCCGCCCGTGCAGCCGGGCGACCGCCGCGGCCAGCCCCCGTGGCTCGCCCCAACGACCGGCGTGCCCGAGCAGCAGGGCCTCGGTCAGCTCCAGATCGTGGCAGCGCGCGACGCGGACGCCGGCGCGCAGCAGCGCGGGATAGGTGTCGGCGGTGGCCGCCCAGACCCAGCGCGGCTGCTCGGCGGCCTCGCGCGCAGCGATCGCCGCCGGCAGGTCGGGCGCCGGGTGAGGCGCCCCGACCGGCCGCCCGTCGGCTTGCAGGTCCTGCAGCCGACCGTCGGGGAGTACCGCTACGAGCACATCGTCATTCTGCTCGCGGGGTACGACAGCTTTCCTACTTCACCGCACCGGCGGTCAGGCCGGCCTGGATCTGCCGCTGGAAGATCGCGTAGACCACGATCATCGGCAGGATGGCCAGGGTCAGCGCGGCGAACAGGGTGGACCACTCGGCGTGGTAGCCGGCCTGGGTGCTGATGTTCGCGATGCCCTGGGTGAGCACCCACTTGGAGTCGGCGCCCGAACCCTGCATGATCACCACCGGCAGCAGGTACTGGTTCCACTGCCCGACGATGTTGAAGATCGTGATGCTGACCAGGCCGGACTTCGCCATCGGCAGCATCACCTGGAAGAACCGGCGCAGGTGACCGGCCCCGTCCATCATCGCCGCCTCGTCGATCTCGGCCGGCAGCGTGCGGAAGAACGCGGTCAGGAAGAACACCGTGAACGACAGCGAGTACGCGATGTAGACCAGGATCAGTCCGGTGAACGTGTTCAGCAGTTGCAGGCTCTGCAGGATGCCGAACAGCGGCGCCAGGGCCATGAAGGTGGGGAACGCCAGGCCGGAGACGAACAGGTAGTAGATCGCCCGGTTGCCGGGGAACCTGTAGCGGGCCAGGACGTACGCGGCCATCGAGCCGAACAGCATGGTGCCGGCCGTGCTGACGAGCACCACGAACACGCTGTTCAGGAAGTACTGCCCGATGTGCGCCTCGCTCCACGCGTCGGCGTACGTCTGCAGCGAGAAGCTCTCCGGCAGCGCGAACGGCTTGCCGAGGAAGATCTCGGTGTTGTTCTTGAACGAGGCGAGCAGCACCCAGATCAGCGGGCCGGCGGTGGCCAGCGCCCAGAGGAACAGGGCCAGGTGCGCGACGCCGCCCAGCGGGCTGACCTGCCGGTGCTTCTCCGCGGCGGGCGCCGGCCGCGCGGCGACGGCCGGCGGGTCGGTAACCAGATTCGTCATCGCTGGGCCTCCTCGGTCCCGCTCTGCCGGCCCTCGCCGACGAGGCCGTCCGGTGCGGCCAGGTGCCGCTCGATGCAGTCGATCATGACAATCTCCGCGGATCAGGCCTGGGCGGCGTCGCGGCGGGTGACCCGCAGGGTCAGCGCGGCGAACGTCAGGGTCAGGAAGAACAGCACCACGCCGATCGCGGAGGCGTAACCCGCCTGCGAGTTCTGGAAGGCGTTGAGGAAGATCTGGTAGCTGAGCACCTGGGTCGCGTTGTTCGGTCCGCCCTTGTTCACCGATATGATGTTGACCAGGGCGAACAGGTCGAACGCGGCGATGCCCAGGTAGACCCAGGCGACCTGCAGGGTGTCCCAGAGCAGCGGCAGGGTGATCCGGAAGAACAGCGTGATCTTGGTGGCTCCGTCCAGCGCCGCGGCCTCGTAGATCTCCTGGCCGATCGAGCCCATGCCGGCCGAGAAGAGGACCACGTAGAAGCCGACCTGCTGCCAGATCAGCACGACCGCGATGCAGACCAGCGCCCAGCGCTCGTCGGCGAGGAACAGCCTCGGCGACCAGGAGTCCGGCAACAACCCGTTGATCATGCCGCTGCGGTCCGAGCCGAACACCCGGCCGAAGATCACCGCCACGATGGGCAGGGCGAGCAGCTGCGGGAAGAAGTAGACGATCCGGTACACCTTGGAGCCCCGGACGCCCCGCGGGCCGCCGCCGCCGCTCCGGCCGCCGACGTTCAGCAGGAACGCCAGGAACAGCGAGAACCCGATGGTCACGATCGGCATGCCGATCAGGATGTACAGGTTGTGCCGCAGAGCGATCCAGAAGACCGAGTCGTCCCAGAGCTTCGCGAAGTTGTCGAGCCCGACGTAGCGGAACGCGCCGTAGCCCGACCAGTCGGTCAGCGACAGCTGGAACATCTGCAGGTAGGCACCGACCACGAAGGTCAGGTAGAGCGCCAGCGGCACGACAAGGAAACCGATGATGAAGGGGTACTTGCCGTGCCGCATGACGCCTGCCTATCTGTCGCTGGTCCTCTGCCGGACGCGGGTCAGGAACGGTCGAACTTGGTGATCGAGGAGTCCTTGGCGACGGCCCGGGAGGCGGCCTCCATGGTGTCGCAGAACTTCTTCGCGTCCCCGCCCTTGAACATCAGCTGATTGGCCGCCTCGCGGGAGGCGTCGTCGAGCTTCTTGTACCAGGTGTCGAAGAGGTAACCCATGAACACGTCCTTGCCGGCCTTGCTCAGCGCCTCGTTCGCGCTGGTGAGGCCGGGCGAGATGGTGAGGCCGTCGGCGGCGCCCGCGACCACCGTGAGCGACTTGGTGAGCTTCGTGAACTCCACCGCCGCCTCCTTGGAGAGCATGGTGCGCAGGTACTCCTTGCCGCCCTGCGGGTTCTTGCTCTTGGCCGCCGCGAAGTAGATCTCGCCGGCCGCGGCGTTGATCGCGGTCGCCGGGAGCTGGTCCGAGGCGGTCACGCCGGGGTACGCCATCATCGCGTACTCGAAGGTGGGCGGGGTGCTGGCGGCCTGCTCGTTCTCCAGCCACGAGCCGCACGGGTAGAAGGCCAGCTTGTCCTGGTTCTGCTGGAGCTGGACCTCGGTGTGCTTGAGGCCGAGGTACGACTTGTCGATGTACTTGGTACCGATCTCGCCCCACGCCTGCGCGGCCTTGAACACGGCGTCGTTGGTCCAGGCGCCCGGCTTGAGGTTGTCGATGTCCTTGAGCACCTGCTCGGTGCCGATCTTCGCGGCGCTGGTCATGATCGCGCGGACCATGTAATAAGGGGCGTTGGCGCCCGCGTAGCCGAACGGCGTGATGCCGGCCGCCTTGATCTTGTCGAGCAGGGCGGTGAAGTCGGCCCACGTGGTCGGGACGGTCCAGCCGTTCTTCTCGAAGAGCTTCCTGTTGTACCAGAGCCCGAAGACCGTGAAGGAGTAGTTCACCGCGTACGGCTTGCCGTCGTAGGTGCCCTGCTGCACGGCGCCCGGGACCAGCGTCTCGGCGACCGTCTTGCCGGGGATGTCCAGCGACGGGGCGGCGAACAGGTCGCTCAGGTCGGCGGCCTGACCGGCCTTGACGATGGCGCCGAAGTCCATCAGGTCCGTGCCCGAGTTGTTGATCATGTCGGGCGCGTTGCCCGCGTTCAGCCGGGGCTTGATCGTGGTGGCCACCTGCTGGGTCGCGGAGTAGGTGATCTTCGCGTCCGGCCACTTCCGGTTGAACAGCGGAGTGTCCACGTCGGTGGCGTACTTGGTGCCGAGGCCGCCGTCGAAGATGACGATCTCGACACCCGCCTTCGGGTCGATGCCCAGCGGGTTGTCCGCCGACTTGGTGCCGGTCGCCTGCTTGGTGTCGCCACCGTCCCCGGAGCTGCCGGCGCAGGCGCTCAGGAAGCTCACGCCCGGGGTGGCCACCAGGCCGACCGCGGCGGCACGGCGCAGCAGGGTACGGCGGTCCAGCTCGGAGGTCGTTATCTCAGACATCGGTGTCCTTTCGGGTGGGTGACGAGGAGACGGTTCAGCCCTTGACCGCGCCGGCGGTGAGCCCGGAGGCGATGTTGCGCTGCACGGCCAGGAAGAAGACGACGACCGGGATGGAGGTGATGATCGCGCCCGCCATCAGCGGACCCCAGTAGGTGCCCCGGCTGGTCTGGTTCTGCATCAGCCAGGCCATCAGGTTCTGGTGCTCCGGGTCGTTGAGCGTGTTGATGATGATGAACTCGTTCCACGCCTGGATGAACCCGTAGACCGAGGTCGCCACCAGGCCGGGCCCGGTCAGCGGCAGGATGATGCGCCAGAACACCTGGCCACGGGTGCATCCGTCGATCATCGCCGCCTCGTCCAGCTCCCGCGGGATGCCGGCGATGAAACCCCGCAGCGTCCATACCGTGTACGGCAGCAGCAGCACCACGTACACCAGGGTCACGCCGATGATGCTGTCACCGGTCAGCTCGGCCCTCTGCAGCATCAGGAAGATCGGGATCAGCAGGGCGACGAACGGCACCAACTGCACCGCCAGGACCACCAGGATGATGGCCCGCCGGCCGTAGAACCGGAACCGGGCGACGGCGAGCGCGGCCAGGAAACCGACCAGCAGCGCCGCCACCACCGCGATGGCGGTGATCAGGACGCCGTTGACCAGCGACTGCTTGAAGCCCGGCGCGTTGAACGCCGACCTGAAGTTGTCCAGTGTGGGCTGGTCCGGCAGGAACGTCGGGGTGAAGCTGGACCACTCGGTCTGCGGCTTGAACGACGTGACCAGCACCCAGTAGACCGGGAAGAACATCACGATCGCGAAGACCACGCCACCGAGGTTGGCGAAGAAGGTGCCGAGCGGGCTGCGCCCGACGGTGATCGTGCCTTCCGCGGCCCGGCCGGCCCGGCGGCGGCGCGGCGTCGTGGCGGAGATGACGGCCATCAGTCCACTTCTCCGATCTTGAACATCTGGCGGATGTAGACCGCCATCGCGGCGAGCAGCAGGACCACGGTGATCACCGCGATCGCCGAGCCGAGGCCGTACTTGTTCTGCCCGAACGCCTGCACGTAGGAGTACGTGGCGAGGGTCTGGAACTCCGGCTCCGGCTTGCCGTCCCGCATCACCCAGTTCTGGGTGAACAGCCCGAAGTTCCAGATCACCGACAGCGTCGTGACGATCACCAGCAGCGGCTTGAGGATCGGCACGGTGATGTTGCGGAACGACTGCCAGGCGTTCGCGCCGTCGACCGTCGCGGCCTCCATCAGCTCCTTGGGGACCTGGGTCAGCCCGGCGTTGAGGGTGATCGCCAGGAACGGGATACCGGCCCACACCACACAGGAGGTGATCACGATCCAGCCCTGGGTGGGCGTGAAGAACCAGGAGTGGTTCTGGAACTCGACGCCCGGCAGCTTGTCGATCAGGTAGTTCAGCACACCGACGTCGGAGTCGGTCATCATCTTGAAGACCTGCGCCTGCACCAGCGCCGGCAGCGCCCAGACGAACATCATCGCGACGATCATGAGCAGCCGGACGGCCCGGTTGACCCGGCGCATCAGCAGCGCCACGGCCAGGCCCAGCAGCACCGTCAGGATCACCGACACCGCGGTGAAGAGGATCGTACGCAGCACCACCGACCAGAAGGCGCCGTCGGACAGCACGGCGGTGTAGTTGTCGATCCCGCGCCACGCCGGCGTGGCGCCCGTCCAGAGCTCCCTGAGCTCGAACTTCTGGAACGACAGCACGAGCATGCGCCCGACCGGGTAGGCCAGCAGGGCGGCCAGAAGCAGCAGGGCCGGACCGGCGAGCAGCCAGGGAAGGACGACGTCGTCGCCCCTGACGCGCCGCTTGCGCCGGGTCACCGGCTGGTTGGCGCCGGTTCCGCTCGGCCCGCTGCGCGTGCGGGCCGCCGGAGAGTCGACGGCGTACATCAGCTTTCCTCTCTCACCGAAGGACTGTGGCGGTGCGCCGCCTGCCCGCCGTGCGGCGGGCAGGCGGGCAGGCGGATCAGCCGTTGAGGGTCTTGGCGATCTGCTCGTCAGCCGCGGTGGTGGCGTCCGCGAGGGACTTCTTGCCGGTCAGGATGTCCGACAGCATGTTCTGCAGGATGTTGGCCTTCTCCACGTCGGCCCACTTGCCGGAGTTCGGCACGGCCCAGCTGTTCTTGGCCGCCTCGGCGCCGACCGCCAGCTTCGGGTTCTCGGTGGCCGCCGTGTCCAGCAGCGCGGTGGCGTTCGGCAGGGCGCTCGCCTTGATCAGGCCCTTCATCGAGGTGCTGTCGGTGAAGTACTTGATCCACTGCGCGGCGAGGTCGGCGTTCTTGCTCTTCAGCGGGACACCGACGTTCGAGCCGCCGAGCAGCGACGGGATGCCCGGCATCGGCGCCGCCGCCAGCTTGCCCTTGACCTTGGTGGGCACCAGCGCGGAGTTCGGGTCGTTCGGGTCCTTGCGGACCTCCTCGGCGGAACCCTGCTCCCAGCCGTTGCCGTAGAACATGCCGGCGTTGGCCTGGCTGAACACCAGGTACTGGTCGGCCTCGTCCTTGGTGACGTCCGCCTTGGAGTACTTCTTGACCAGATCGACCCACTTCTGCAGACCGGCCTGCGACTCCGGCGTGGACAGCGTGCCGGTCCACTTGTCGCCGTCCTTCTTGGCGATGTCGCCGCCGTTGGCCTTCACCCAGGACATCGCGGCGTACCAGTACCGGCCCGGCATGTAGACGGCGCCGAACTTGGCGTCCTTGTTCGCCGCCTGCACCTTGTCGGCGTCGGCGAGGAACTCGTCGTAGGTCTTCGGCGCGGCGGTGATGCCGGCCTTCTCGAACAGGTCCTTGCGGTAGATCAGGACACGCGAGCCCGCGTAGTAGGGCACGCAGTAGGTCTTGCCGTCCGACTCGCAGGCGCCGGACAGGCCGGGCAGCCAGGTGTCGGAGTTCTCGAAGCTCTTCTTGTCCAGCTCGGCGAACGCCTGGTTGGCCACGTACTTCGGGAACTGGGTGTTGCCGAGCTCCACCACGTCCGGGACGTCCGAGCCGGCCAGCGAGGCGTCCAGCTTGGTCAGCACGTTCGCCCACTGCTGGTACTCGACGGTCACGTTGGCGCCGGTGGCCGCGGTGAACCGCTTTCCGGCGTCGTCCACGACGTCCTTCCACCCGCTCTGGGCGTCGACCATGAGCCAGACCTTGATGGTCTTGCCCTTGCCGTCGACCGTCCCGTTGGCCGAGGTGGTGCCGCCGTCGTCGCTGTTACCGCCGCACGCGGCGGTGCCGGCCAACGTCGCAGCGAGCGCCGCGGCGACCGCGATCTTGCGCTTCACTTTTCCTCCCGAAGGGGTTTCATATCTCACAGGTGGGTGATGGTGCTGCTCAGGCGTCTTTCGCCGCTTTGTGGCCGTGCACCGCCTGGGCGGTGCGCTGGAAGGCGGCGTGCGAGCGTTCGTGGGTCCGCTGCGCGACGGCGACGTACAGGAGGTCGAGGACGACCAGTTGCGGGTGGCGCGCGGAGAGCGCGTCCGGCCGGAAGGTGGTCGCCTGGGTGGCGGTGAGCAGGACGATGTCCGCCAGCTCGGCCAGCGGGGAACGAGGGAAGCTGGTGAGCGCGATGGTGGTGGCGCCCCGGCTGCTCGCCTCGGCGACCAACTCGATCGTCTCGCCGGTCTCGCCGCTGTGCGAGATGCCGAGCGCGACGTCGCCGGGCCTCGACAGCGCGGCGCTGGCCAGACCGTTGTGCACGTCGGTCCAGGCCCACACCGGGATGCCGATGCGGTGCAAACTGAACTGCATCTCCTCGCCGACCAGCGCGCTTCCGCTGGCGCCGAAGATGTTGACCCGCGGGGCGGCGGCGATCGCCGCCGCGGCCCGCTCCACCTCGGCCAGGTCCAGCAGCGAGGCGGTGTCGTGCATGGCCCTGGTGTCGGCGGCCATGATCTGGCCGAGCACCCGCTCCAGGGGGTCGTTGGGCTGGATCTCCCGGCCGATGTCCACCGTCCAGCCGGCCGACCGGGCGCGCCCGGTCTCGGCGGCGATGCCCAGCCGCAGATCGGCGTAGCCGTCGAAGCCGAGCGCCCGGCAGAACCGGGTCACCGTGGCCGGTGAGGTGCCGCTGCGCTCGGCCAGCTCCACGATGGTCGCCCGGGAGGCGGCCGCCGGGTCGGCGAGGACCTGCTCGGCGACGCGCTGCAGCGCTCCGGTGAACTCCGGGAGCAGCGTGCGGACCCGGACCAGGACCCCGTCGGCGGGCGGGTGGTCCATGGGGTCGCTCCCGTTCCGGTCCAATTTTTCGGTACGCCCGTGGTCGCCCCGGCCGATGTCGGCGCGGCCGTCGCCGCGGCCGATGTCGCTGCGGCCGTTCTCCTGGCGCGTCTCGCCACGGCCGTTGTCCTGGCGCGTCTCGCCACGGCCGTTGTCCTGGCGCGTCTCGCCACGGCCGATGTCGCTGCGGGCGTTCTCCTGGCGGGCCTCGCCGCGGCCGGTGTCGGCGCGGCCGGCCGGGGGGCGGCTGCGGGGCTCGGCTCGGACCCAGATGCCCTGGTCCAGCCGGTCTGGCGCGGCCCGGTCGCTCCCGTTCGGGGCAGCCTGGTCGCGAACCAGCGAGTCGGCGACCGCGGTCGACGCGGTGCCGTCCATCTCCGGCTCAGCCATCGGACACCCTTTCAGGAAGGACTGTTTACTGTCGCGGTAAAAGTTCTTACTAACCGCCCCCCTGTGTCAAGGCTGTGGATGAAGTTTTCAAACCGTTACCTGACCTGGGCCGATGAACGGATGTTTCGGCGCCGCCGGATGACGGCCATCGATCCAGAAATAACCCTTACGACGTGACCGCCATCACATGTCCGCCTTACGCCCGTTTTGCCATCAACCGTTCGGTGGGCTCACCGCTCCGGAAGGGCGGTCGGCGCATAGTCCGTTCGGCCGGTTCCGCTCACACCCCGAAACCCGCCCGTTACGCGGGAAACAAGATCAAAAAAATTCTTGCCCGGGACGCGCCCGCAGAGCCGCAGGCCGGCCGCAGCTGGTCGCCTCCACGGGCAGCGACGGGCCCGCGCCGGACCCGGGACGCGGGGCAGCTCCCGGCCGCAGGAGCCGGAGACGGAGACGCAGAACAGCCCCCCGCCGCAGAAGCCGGAGACGGAGACGCAGAACAGCCCCCCGCCGCAGAAGCCCGAGCCGGAGACGCAGAACAGCCCCCCGCCGCAGAAGCCCGAGCCGGAGCCCGGACCTCGCCCAGGAGAGGGAGGTCAAGGGGTACTCGATGTCTGACCGCCACCATCCACGGGCGGTACTCGGATCTCTGACCGCGACCACCCACGGGCGTAGCCCCGGGCTTCGCGCCCCGGACGCGCCCGCGGCCCGCAGGCGCCCTCGGCGGGAGCGGCGGCCCGCACCTCCCGACCACCCACGACATCGAGATCCTGAACCTGAGCGGGCCGATTCCGCCCGGCACGCGGACCTCGGCACCCTCTCGGGCCGATCCGCCCGGCACGCGGACCTCGGCACCCTCTCGGGCGGATCCGCCCGGAGCGGGGCCCGCGCCACTCCCGCACACCGACCACCCGGGCAGCACCGACCGCGCCACCCCGCACACCGACCACCCGGGCAG
Source organism: Actinoplanes teichomyceticus ATCC 31121 (assembly GCF_003711105.1). Lineage (NCBI taxonomy): Bacteria > Bacillati > Actinomycetota > Actinomycetes > Micromonosporales > Micromonosporaceae > Actinoplanes > Actinoplanes teichomyceticus. Next base: position 1,979,775 of record NZ_CP023865.1, on the reverse strand, counting down.
CACCGACCGCGCCACCCGGCACACCGACCACCCGGGCAGCACCGACCGCGCCACCCGGCACACCGACCACCCGGGCAGCACCGACCGCGCCACCCGGCACACCGACCACCCGGGCAGCACCGACCGCGCCACCCGGCACACCGACCACCCGGGCAGCACCGACCGCGCCACCCGGCACACCGACCACCCGGGCAGCGCCGACCGCGCCTCACCAGCCGGGGCAGCCCCTACTTCGCGGTCGCGCGGATCGCCTCGGCGAACGCCTCGGAGCGGTGCTCGAAATTGCGGAAGCGGCCGTAGCTCGGCGCCGCCGGGGACAGCAGGACCACGCCGCCGGGCGGGGTCGCCTCGCGGGCCAGCCGGACCGCGTCGGCGAGGTCCTCGGCCGAGATGGCGGTGATCTTCGGGAGGCCGGCCAGCTCGGCCAGGATGCGCGGGCCGCTGTCCGGTATACCGATCACGGTGAGTTCCCGCGTGGCGAGGAAGTCTCGCAACGGAGCGTAGTCGAGGCCGCGGTCGGTACCGCCGACCAGCACGGTGAGCGGGCGGTCCTGGTAGGCCTCGATGGCGTGCATCGCGGAGTACGGCGACGTGGACAGGGTGTCGTCGACGAAGGTCACCCCGGACGGGTCGTCGATCTCGGTCAGGCGGTGCGGCAGCCCCTCGAACGAGCGGACCGCGGCGGCGAGCTCGGCCCGACCGCCCACCACGTCGACGCCCATGCCGTCCAGGACGGCCAGGGCGACGCACAGGTTCCGCTCGTTGTGCCCGCCCTTGAGCCGCAGCGCGGCCCGCTCGAACAGCGGCTCGTCGCTGCAGAACACCATGCCGTCCGCGACCCGGAAACGGGAGTCGCCGGCGGCGGCCGGCACGGGCGGGAAGCCGTTGCGGTCGGTGACGCCCCGGATCTCGTCGCGCAGCCGCTCGTCAGCGCCGTTGACCACGATCAGATCCGGTCCGTGGCGGAGGAGGTTGAGCTTGTCGCGGTAGTACTCCCGCTCGCCGCCGTGCGCGTCCAGGTGCTCCGGGAACAGCGAGGTGACCACGGCCACCCGCGGCGAGTCGGTCAGGTCGGCGCACTGGTAGCTGGAGAGCTCGAGGACGTAGAGCTCGGCGGGCGGCAGGTCGAGCAGCGGGACGCCGATGTTGCCGCCGTACGCGTTGGGCCGGCCGACCGCCGCCAGCAGGTGGCTGATCAGGCTGGACGTGGTGCTCTTGCCCTTGCTGCCGGTGACGCCGACGGTCCGCGCGGCGTGGTCGGCCATCCAGAGGGCGCTGCCGCCGGTGATGGTGACGCCGCGCTCGCGCAGGCTGGCCATGAACGGGTGGGTCGACGGCACGCCCGGCGAGCGCACCACGACGTCCGCGCTGACCAGCGCCGCGAACGCGTGCTCGCCGCCGGCCAGCGGGGCGAGCGTGCCGTCCCACGGGTCATCGAGATAGCCGGGACCGTCGTTGACGGCGATCAGCCGGGCCGGACCGTGCGCGGCGATCGCGGTCACCGCGGCGCGCCCCTCCCGGCCGGTTCCCCAGACCGCCACCGAGCGGTCGCGCAGGTCTGCCAGGCGCACGTCAGTCCCCCCAAAGTCGTCCCTCGCGGCGGTCGTCGCCGGACCGAACCGATCGATCCCCGCCGGACCGCACTAATATTGCCCGTCGGCCAGAAGACAGGAGTCCCCGGGTGCAGTTCGACGTCATGCGCTTCCCCTCGTACGCGTTCGACCCGGCGAGCGGGGTCGCCACGTTCGACTACGTGCTCGACGGCCCGGAGTCCCTGCACTTCACCGAGACGATCACGTTCCCGCGGCCGGAGTCAGAGCCGGAGGTCCCGGCCGCCTTCCACCGGGTGCTCGAGCTGCTGCACGTGGTCGCCGGGGTGAGCTACTACAAGGTCGGCGCCCCGCCGCGGGTGCTCGCGCCACGGCCGGTGGCGCCCGAGGTCGCCGCCTGGTTCACCGCGATCTACACCGACGGCCTGGCCGAGTACGCCTACCGCAACCAGCTTCCGCACGTGCTGGACCTGGCCGTGGAAACGCCGGGGGTCGCGCCCGCCGCCGCCCCGGTCGAGGTCACCGGCCGCCCGCTGTCCGCGGTCGGCGGCGGCAAGGATTCCATCGTCACGCTGGAGATCCTGCGCGCCGCCGGGCTGGACCCGGTGCCCTTCTCGGTCAACCCGAACCCGGTGATCGAGAACGTGAACGCCGCCTCCGGCCTGCCCGCGCTGGCCGCCCGCCGCCGGCTGGACCCGCGTCTGTTCGAGCTGAACAAGGCCGGCGCGCTGAACGGGCACATCCCGGTCACCGCGATCAACTCGCTGATCGCGATCGCCACCGCCGTCTGGCACGGCCTGGGCCCGGTGGTGATGTCGAACGAGCGCTCCGCCTCCGACCCCAACCTGGTCTGGAACGGTCACGAGGTCAACCACCAGTGGTCCAAGGGAGTGCTCGCCGAGGGGTTGCTGCGGGCCGCCGTCACGGCGCACACCGGGCTGACCGAACCGTACTTCTCGCTGCTGCGCACGCTGTCCGAGCTGCACATCGCGCGGCTGTTCGCCGGTCACACAGCGTACGATGATGTTGTTACCAGCTGTAACAAGGCGTTCAAACTGCACGATCCTACGGCGCGCTGGTGCGGTGACTGCCCGAAGTGCCGGTTCGTGTTCCTCGCGATGGCCCCGCACATGCCCCGCGAGCGCCTCGCGCACATCTTCGGCCACGACCTCTTCGCCGACGAGGCGCAGGTCCCGGGCTTCCTGGAGCTGCTCGGCGTGGACGCGCACAAGCCGTTCGAGTGCGTCGGGGAGGCCGAGGAGTGCCTGGTGGCGCTCTCCATGCTGACCGACGACGCGCCGGTGCTGGTCGCGCTGCGCGCCGCGGTCCCGGCATCGGCGTGGGACACCGTCTCGCACAGCGACGTGTTCACCCCCGGCGGCCCGCACCACATCCCGGCGACCTACCAGAAGCTGCTGCACGACGCGCTCTGAGCCGCGGCGGGGACGGAGGCCGCCACCGGTCACGGGCACTGGAGCACCACCCAGCACCGCTCGAACGCGCCGGCCGCCAGGTCGCGGCGGCGGATCCAGTAGTAGAGCCGGCCGGCGTCCGCCCACCGCCACTCCAGGGCGTCGTCCGTGTCGATCTGCCACAGCAGGACCCAGTCCGCGGCACCCGGGCGCAGCTCGGCGACCCGCGCCCGCTCCGGCCCGGCCGGGTTGCCGTGGCGCACCCCGTTCGCCGCGAGCTGGCACTCCAGCTCCATCGGCCCCTGTAGCACGTCCGGCCAGCCGAAGACCCGGTGCACGGGCACCCCGGCGGCCGCGCCGGTGGCCCGGTAGAACGCGTCGACCGGGTTCCATCCGCGCGCCCACCCGTGGTGCCGGGGCAGGTGGTGCCGGGTCGCCTCGCCGGAGACGGCGCGAACCGGCTCGACCGGCGGCTCCCCCAGGTCGGGCACCGTGCGCACCACGGTGGCGGTGACCGCGTGCGCGGTGAACGAGTCCGCCGTCCCGCTGACCGCGACCGCCCCGTCCACCGGGGTCGCCAGCACCCGCCAGTGCCCCGCGTCGGCCGGGTCGAAGCCCCAGCGCTGCTCCACCCAGTCGTAGAAGAAGCTCAGCACGGTTCCCGCCGGCAGCCGCGCGGCCCCGAACCGGGCGTTGACGTCGTCGCTGTTCAGCTGGCCGAGGAAGCACTGCGCCCGGCCGGACGGCGAGCACGGCCACGCCGTACCCGCGACCAGCAGCGGCAACCCGCCCAGGCGGGTGCCGGCGGTGTCCCCGGCGCACTCGCCGGCCGTGGTCAGCCGCAGCGACGGCAGTGCCGCCGCGGTCAGCGCCGCGCGCAGCCGCGGGGCGGCTTCGGCCAGGACGTCGTCGGTGATCTCCACGCCCTCGAGTGTCCCGTCCGCGCCGCTGCCGCGGCGGCGAAAACGCCGGCGGGTAGCGTCTCGGCCGTGGACGAGTCGATCTACGTGGGGAACGCCGACCCGGACGCGCTCGCCGAGCGCGGCTGGCTGCTGGGCCATTTCATGCCGCCGGGGCATCCGCGGCACAGCACCGACGTGGAGATCAAGTGGGGCCGGCACCCGGCCGGCGACCGGCGGGCCGAGTGGGTCCGCGGCGAGCAGCGAACCGCGCTGCTCGTGCTGATCAGCGGCCGCTTCCACCTGGAGTTTCCACGCCGCACCGTGGTGCTCGGCAAGCAGGGCGACTACGTGGTCTGGGGCCGCGGCGTCGACCATTCGTGGTACGCCCCCGAGGAGGCGGTGGTGCTCACCGTCCGCTGGCCGTCCGTGCCCGGGTACGCGATCGGCTGAGGGTCACTCCGGGGCGTCGTGGTGGATCCGCTGCGGGGAGACGCCCAGCTGCTGCAGCGCGAGACTGGTCGCGGCCAGCATGAGCGGCGGACCGGCCAGATACACCTCGTGCCGGGTCCACTCGCCGTAGGCCGCCACCGCGTCGGTGACCAGCCCGTACGGGTACGGCCCGGGATCGCCCTCGGAGACCACCGGGATCACCGTGGCCCGCGGCGCCTCCCCGGCGATCTCCAGCAGCTCCTCGATGTCGTACAGCTCGTCGAGGTTGCGCACGCCCCAGAACAGCACCGCCGGCCGCGGGTCCTGGGTCACGGCCAGATGCGCGAGCATCGCCTTCATCGGCGCGACCCCGGTGTCCCCGGCGATCATCAACATGCCGCGGCCGGGCTCGGCGGGCACGCCCATGGCGCCCTCGGCGCGGCCGACCCGGATGCGGTCGCCGACCCGGGTGTGGTGCACCAGCGTGCCGCTCACCCCGGTCTCGGTCTTGGCCCGCACGTGCAGCTCGATCACGTCGTCCCGCTGCGGGGCGCCGGCCAGGGAGTACGGCCGCCAGGCGCCGGGCACGCCGTCGAGCTCGACCCGGGCGTACTGGCCCGGGCGGTAGGGCAGCGGCAGGAACGGCCGCAGTTGCACCACCGCCAGGTCGGGACGGCGCAGCTGGTGGCCGACCACCTCGGTCTCCCAGACGGTCGGCTGGTAGGCGACCAGCGTGCCCCCGTGCACGAGCCACTCGTAGACGTGCTGCCAGGTCCAGCGCCAGGCGTGGTCGAACTCCTGCCGCCAGACGCCCGGCGCCATCCCGGCGCGCATCGCCTCGGCGAGCGCCGCGCTGACCATCTGCAGCTGGTTCCACTGCACGCCGCACTCGGCCAGGGCCGCGCCCAGCTGCGCGCACCCGGCGACCACGGCGGGCGGGTCGTCGAGCCGGTGCACCAGCCAGGTCAGCGCCCGGGCCAGCTGGGCACGCTGCGAGTCCGGGGTGCCGGGCAGCGTGGTGAGCAGGTCCGGCTGGGCCTGCAGCAGCGCGTCCCACAGCCGCTCGGCCACCTCGTCGACACCGCCGGCGAAGGTCAGGCCGGTGCTGAGCAGCCGTTGGGTGTCCCGCAGCGCCATGGTGTCGCCCGGGTCCATGCCGTCCGAGGGCAGGTTGCGCCGGGCGGTCCGATGGGCGAAGTGCGCGGCGTACTCGGCCGGGGTCACCGAGGGGAACTCGGTGCCCGCGCCGCCGATCGGGCGCACCTTCGGCACGCCCGGGACGGCCGGGACCGGGGTCGCCGGTCCGGCCGGGTTGATCCCGCTGATCGGATTGACCCGATTGATCGGTACGCCGTAGGCCGCACTCGCCGCCCGATCCGGCGGCCCCGCGGCGCCCGGCCGCCGGGCCGCGGCGCCGAGCCCGGCCCGGCCCAGCGCAGCACCCTGGTCCCCGCGCCAGAGCAGCTCCGATCCGGCCTTGGGCGGCCGGTCGTCGTCGCCGGAGCGCCCGGCCGTCGCACCGCCCTGCGGACCTGCCACCGTGTCACCCTCCGAGGTCGCGGCCCGGGCGCCCGGCCCGGGTCCGCCCGGCGTTGCGCGCCCGACGCCGCCGACCCGTTTCGGCCCGCCCGGCCTGGTCGCGCCGCCCGGGTCACGCCCACCGGCGGCGCCGGGCGCCGCCGGCGGCGGTGTCCCGGCGTCCGGCGCCGGCTCGGGCTTCGGCGGCGGCTTGCCGGCGGACAGCTCGGACAGCGCGGCGGCCGTGTCGGCGGCGCCGGCGGCGGCCGCGTCCGGCGCGCTCTGGCGGAGCCGGATGGCCCGCAGCAGGGCGAGCAGGTGCGGGTCTGATCCCTGACCAGACGACAACGGACACCCCCCCGGAGAAAGCGGACCGAGCGCTCAGTACAACCGTACTGCCGCATCGGGGCGCGCACACGGGCGCTTCAGCCGGTAGACGACCGAGGGGCGCAGCGGTCCGGGCGGCACGGTGCGGTCGTCGAAGTCGGCGGACCGGTCGTGGACCATCCCCAGGCGCTCCATCACCGCCCGGGAGCGGGCGTTGCCGGCCACCGTGATGGCCAGGATCTCCGGCAGCCGCAGCACGCGGAACCCGTGGTCGAGCACCGCCCGGGCCGCCTCGGTCGCGTACCCGTGCCCCCACGCCGGCGCGGCCAGCCGCCAGCCCGCCTCGACCCCGGTGACCGGGACGTCGTCGTCCACCGGGTCGAGCCCGGCCATCCCGATGAACTCGCCGGTCGCCGTGACCTCGACCGCCCACCACCCCCAGCCGCGCGCGGCCAGCCCGGCGCGGAAATGGTCGAGGGACGCGGCGGCCTGCTCCCGGGTGAGCGCGCCGGGGAAGAACTCCCGGACCCGCGGGTCGGCGTTCATCGCCGCCCAGCCGGCCAGGTCCGCATCGGTCCACTGCCGCAGCCGCAACCGCGCGGTGACCAGCTCCGGTGTCCTGTTCATCCAGCCACTCCCCTCGACGGCAACGGCCGCGACACTACCGGCACCGACCGGCCCCGCCACGGATCGGCACAATGCTCGGTGTGCCAGCCATCGCCATCACCAGTCCCGACGACTCCCGCATCGGCGACTACCGCGCCCTGACCGATCTCGAACTGCGCACCCGCTGGGAGCCGCCCAACGGGCTGTTCATCGCCGAGGGCGAGCTCGTCATCCAGCGGGCGCTGCGGGCCGGGTACCGGATGCGTTCGGCGCTGGTCGACGAGAAGCGCGCCGGCCAGCTCACCGGCCTGCCCGGCGACGCCCCGCTGTACGCCGCCGCCCCGCCGGTCCTGGAGGCGATCACCGGCTTCCACGTGCACCGCGGCATCCTCGCCTCGTTCCATCGCCGTCCGCTGCCGGCGCTGGCCGAGCTGCTCGCCGGGGCCCGGAACCTGGCCGTGCTGGAGGGCCTGAACACGCACACCAATCTGGGCGCGCTGTTCCGCAGCGCCGCCGCGCTCGGCATCGACGCGGTCGTGCTCTCCCCGAACTGCGCCGACCCGCTCTACCGCCGGGCGGTCCGGGTCAGCATGGGCGAGGTGTTCGCCATCCCGTACACCAAGACCGACACCTGGCCGGACCCGCTCGCCGCGATCCGTGCCGCCGGTTTCACGCTGCTCGCCCTGACCCCGGCGCCGGACGCGGTCGCCCTCCAGGCGCTCACCGCGGACCAGCGGCGACGGCCCGCCCTGCTGCTCGGGGCGGAGGGCCCCGGCCTGACCCGGGAGGCGCTGGCGGCCAGTGACGTACGGGTGGCCATCCCGATGCACAACAACGTCGACTCGCTGAACGTCGCCACCGCGGCCGCCATCACGTTCTACGAGCTGACCCGCGACGCGTTGCCCTGACCGGGCGGTCCCGGGCGGGCCCGCCCGGCGCCGCGCCCGCTCAGCGCCGAGGCGGGTGCGGTCAGTGCCGCGTGGGCCCACTCGGCGCCACGCCGGGTCCGCTCAGCGCCGCGCCCGCTCAACGCCACGCCGGTCCGCTCAGCGCCGCGTGGGTCCGCTCAGCGCTGCCCGGGACCCGCTCAGCGCCGCGCCGGGCGCGGTCCGCGGACGGCCCGGTAGAGCCCGTAACCCACCTCGGCGGCGCCGATCACCATGAGGACCACACCGGCCTTCGTCAGGGTGACCACCGGGATCTCGATGTCGCCGGTGAACAGCCACAGCAACAGGCCGATCACGAAGGTCGCCGAGCCGGTCAGCAGGTTTCTGGTCATCGTGCCCCTCGCGGTCGCCCTGGGATCGCCGGGTACGTCCCGGTCCCTCGTCGGCGAACCTACCGGCGGGCCGCGGCGGGCACGTCCGGCCGAAGTCGTAGGGGCGCGTACGCCGAAGGATGTAGCCGGTGCGGGACGAGGCCACCCTTCGCGGGGTGGCCGCGCCGCCGGTCCGGGAGCCGGCGCGCTGGCCGATCCGGACCGCGGCTCAGGCGCGCGGCAGCAGCCGGCCGCCCGTCCAGGCGAGTCCCATCCCGGCGGCGAGCAGCAGCAGCGCGCCGACCGTGGGCACCGGCTTGACCCCGTACGACCCGGCGCCGAGCGTCATCGCGGCCAGCATCAGCAGCACCCCGTCGGCCGGGTTGACCAGCTTCGAGCGGAACACCGCCCAGCCGAGCAGCAGCACCCCGGCCCCGGAGACCGCGCAGGCCGCCTCGACCAGCGTGTGCACCTGGCCGGGGGCGAGCGCGACGCGGGCCGCGGCGCTCTCCTCGGGCAGCGCGGCCAGCGGCAGCAGCAGGGTGGCGCCGGCCAGGGTGATCAGCAGGCCGGTCAGCGCGATCCGCCGGGTGCGCGACCCGGCGAGCAGGCCGGCGAGGGCGATCAGGGAGACCGCGGCCAGCCAGCCGGCCAGCAGCGCGATCGGCAGCGGGCCGGGCGGCACGTGCACGCCGAGGGTGAACCAGCCGTAGAGGACGGCGGACGCGGGCAGCGCCCACAGGGCCAGCCGGGCGAATCGGCGGACCGACCAGATCCAGACGGCATCGCGTACCGGAAGGGGGTGGTGGTCCGCCGGTGAGCCGGCGACCGGGGTCGCGGCGCCGACCCAGGCCGGGGCGACCCGCAGGGGCCGGCCACTGGCGGTCTGACGATGGCTGATGCTCATGGCTCCGCCTCGCTCGCAGGGGCAACATGCCGAGCGGCCGGGGGGAACCGGTCGGAAATCCGAGACGAAGCATGCCAAACCCACAACGCCATGTGAGCCACATCTCAGGAAAAAGCCGGGAATGCCGGACGGTCCGTCCCGTGTGGGGCGGACCGTCCGCTTCACTCATCCGGCGAGCCGGCCGCGGTCCCGGCCGGTGCCGGCCACACCGATGCCACCCGCCGACCGCGCGCGGGACCGTCCGTCGGGGCGGCCGACCGGCGGTGGCGCGGCGGACCGCCGGTCAGCGGACCTGCGGCGGACCGCCGGCCAGCGGACCTGCGGCGGACCGCCGGTCAGCGGACCTGCGGCGGACCGCCGGTCAACGGACCTGCGGCGGACCGCCGGTCAACGGACCTGCGGCGGACCGCCGGTCAACGGACCTGCGGCGGACCGCCGGTCAGCAGTGCCGCGGCGCCAGACGGCCGAGAGGCCGGCCGGCCGTCACGTCAGGCGCGCTCGATCTGGTGGGCATCGCTGCGGTCGGTCCCGCCCAGCGCCGCCGACGGCGGCACCGGCTCCCCCGCCGACAGCGCCGCGGCGCCCTCCGGTTCCCCGGAGACCTGCGCCTCGGCGGCGCGCACCTCGGCGTCCACCCGCTGCGCCTCCTCGGCCGCGGCCTGCGCGGCCGCCACCGCCTCACGCTCCACGGCATCGGAGTCGACCCGCGGCGACGGGGTGTCGCCGGCCATGGTGGCCAGGCCACCGAGCGCGCCGCCCAGCCCCTCCAGGGCCTTGGTCAGCTCGGTCGGGACGATCCACACCTTGTTCGCCGAGCCGTTGGCGATCTGCGGCAGCGACTGCAGGTACTGGTACGCCAGCACCTT